>CASDRM010000019.1 GCA_949283135.1 uncultured Ruminococcus sp. | reverse complement strand
CTTGCGTTTCCTTATTCGGGGTATGACGCTCTCATTTGCGACGGCGCGATCCGCTCGGGAAAGACAAGGATAATGAGCGTGGCTTTTATCGACTGGGCGATGAGGGAGTTTTCCGGCAAGAGGTTCGGCATATGCGGCAAAACAATAGACTCAGCCGTAAAAAACATCATACTGCCCTATATCTCGATGAGCTACTCGAGAAAAAAATACCGTTTGAAGTGGCGCCGAAGCGACAAGCTGCTTGAGGTAAGCTGCAAGGGCGCAAGAAACAGCTTTGAGGTATTCGGAGGAAGAGATGAGTCCAGCTTTACTCTTATTCAGGGCAGAACCTTCGCTGGAGTAATGCTCGACGAGGTGGCTCTTATGCCGCAGTCCTTCGTTCAGCAGGCTCTGGCGAGATGCTCTGAGGAGGGCGCGAAGCTATGGTTCAGTTGCAACCCGGATTCTCCGTCCCACTGGTTCTATAAAGAGTGGATAGTCAAGCACGAGGAGAAGAACGCCCTGTATCTCAGCTTTACGCTTGAGGACAATCCGTCCTTGTCAAAAAAGACTGTTGAGCGCTATAAGTCGATCTACTCGGGAGCGTTTTACGACAGGTATATTTTGGGCAAGTGGACGGTAGCTGAGGGGCTTGTATACGACCTCAAGCCGGAGTACATAACCGACGAAATACCCGTTAACGGAGAGTATTACATTTCCTGCGATTACGGAACAATGAACCCGTTTTCACTCGGGCTATGGTGTGTGCGCGGCGATGAGGCGGTAAGGATCTCTGAGTATTACCATGACGGAAGATCGAGCGGAGTGCAGCTTACCGACGAGGAGTATTACTCACAGCTTGAAAGGCTTGCCGCAGACTATCCGATAAGGTATGTCGTCATAGATCCGTCGGCGGCTTCCTTTATCGCGCTTATGAAAAGCAAGGGCAGGTTCAAGGTCAGAAAGGCAAATAACGATGTTATTGCGGGAATAAGAAGGACCGCAGGTCTCCTCAAAAGCGGCAGGCTGAAAATTTATCGCGGCTGCTCAAATGCGATTCGGGAGTTCGGACTGTACCGCTGGGATGAAAAATCGGGCAGCGACAGGGTAATCAAGGAAAACGACCACGCCATGGATGACATACGGTACTTTTGCAGCACCGTGCTGGCAAACAAAAAGCAGGAATACCACAGCATTTTTGAATGAACTATGAAAGGATGACAGGATGAAGACATTTCAGGACATGCTCGCTGCGGCAAGAGAGGGAAGCCTTTCCGATTTTCTTCGGGAGGCGATTTTAGACCACAAGCTGTCGGCTGAGTATCGCAACGCAATCGAGGCGGCAGCCTACTGGAGAAACGAAAACCCGACAATTTCAAGATACCGGAAGCTTTTGTACACGATATCAGGCAAGGCTGTTCCGGACAACTATTCCGCAAACTTCAAAATAGCCTCGAATGTGTATTTTCGGTTTGTCACTCAGACGGTGCAGTACCTTTTGGGAAACGGCGCTTTATTTGACAACCCGGAGACAAAAAAGAGGCTCGGAGGAAACAGCTTTGATTTGAAGCTGCAATACGCCCTGACCATGGCGCTCAACGGCGGTGTTTCCTTCGGACTGATGAATTACGACAGGCTCGAGGTGTTCGGAATAACGGAGTTTGTCCCGCTGTACGATGAGGAGAACGGCGCCTTGTCAGCCGGAATAAGATTCTGGCAGATAGACAGCGGCAAGCCACTTCGGGTCACGCTGTACGAGTCGGACGGGTATACGGACTACATATGCAAAAGAAGCGGAAGCGACAGCGACGCATTTGAACAGATGTCCAAGAAGCGCCCCTATAAGCAGACGGTCGTGCAGTCAGAATTTGAGGGCAGCAGGCTATATGACGGAGAAAATTACCCAGGCTTCCCGATAGTTCCGCTGTATTCTCCGAGGAGACAGTCAAGCATTGTCGGGTTCAGGAGGCAGATAGACTGCTACGATCTTATAGAATCCGGGCTTGCCAACGACATAGACGACGCCTCGATGATCTACTGGACAATTTCAAATGCCGGCGGCATGGACGACATAGATCTTGCAAAGTTCGTGGAGCACATGAAAACCGTCAAGGCGGCAGTGGTGGACGAGGATGGAGCAAAAGCGGAGTCCCACACCGTGGATGTGCCGTATGAGAGCAGGGAAACCATGCTTGCTCGACTCGAGTCTGAGATGTACCGCGACTTCATGGTTCTAAACCTCGACATGATCTCCGGCGGCTCAAGCACCGCGACCGCGATTAAGGCGGCGTACGAGCCTATGAACCTTTATTCAAACATGCTTGAGGCCAATGTGCTCGAGTTTGTGGAGGGCTTACTCTCGGTTCTTGAGATATCTGACAGCTGCCGCTTCAAGAGGGACAGCATAGTCAACGAGCTCGAAAGCGCGAGAACAGCTCAGACGAGAGTATCAACAGCGCTGCTGCTTCGAGGGCTCTTTGACGACGAGACGGTAATTCGCCTGTGCGCGAGAGCGCTCGACCTGAGCGATGAGGATGCCGACAGGATAATCTCAAAGGCGTCCGCTACTTCACAGGTTCTGTCGCTTGAGACGGAGTAATTACGGTATTTTGCTCCGGAGCGGAATCCTATCCTTTCGCGTCCGGTGTGAAATATATGCAGCCGGAGCCAAGATATTCCGGCATGCGAGCTTCAAAGAAACGAAGTAAAATTTATTTATTTGAAAGGAGAAAATATGGCGCTTACAAGAAAGATGCTCAAGGAACTGGGCATAGAGGAAGAGAGTATAGAAAAAATCATAGCTGCTCACTCCGAAACCGTAGAGGCACTCAAAAAGTACAAGGTTGACTCCGACAAGATGGCCTCACTCGAAGAGGAGCTAAGATCAGCCAGAGAGGAGCTCGCTAAGGACTATAAGTCAAAGTACGACGAGCTTGAGCTTGAGTTTTCCGGCTACAAAAACGAGGTCGAGTCATCTCGTCTTACCGCAAAGAAGAAAGAAGCGCTCAGAAAGCTTCTTCGCGAGTGCGGAGTGCTTGAGTCCTGCGTGGACGCGGTAGTGAGGGTCACAGACCTTGACAGCATATCCCTTGATGAAACGGGCGAGATAGCCGACAGGGAGAAGATTGCGGCGGACATAAGCCAAAACTGGGCTGCGTTTATCCCCAAGACCAAAACTGTCGGAGCGAATATACCCAATCCGCCCGCTACGGTGTCGGAGAGAGTCTACACCATAGACGACATCAAGAGGATGACGCCTTGGGAGATCAACGCAAACTACGCGGCGATAAAGAAATCGCTGAACAGAAACTGACTAAATGTCAAAAAAGAAAGGAAGGTTAAATTTACATGGCAGTAACCACATTCATATCCGAGCTTTGGAGCGCGAGGCTTTTAAACGCCCTTGAAAAGACGCATGTCGCCTCAAATCTCGTAAACAGAGACTATGAGGGAGATATCAAAAAGCAGGGGGACACGGTCCACATCAACTCGATAGGCGAGGTGACAGTCAGTGATTACACGAGAAACTCTGACATAACCGCGCCGCAGACCCTGTCCACCACCGACCAGACGCTCACTATCACTCAGGCGAAGTATTTCAATTTCCAGATAGACGATGTCGATGCGGCTCAGGCGGCGGGAGACATTATGGATAAGGCTATGCAAAGAAGCGCGTACGCGCTCAACGATGCTGCGGATTCCTATATCCTCGGCGTTCTTGCAAACGGCGCGGCCTCCGGAAATATTATAGGCAGCTCTGAGGCTGTAACGCTGACCGAGGACAACATCTATGAGAATATCGTAGAGCTCAGGCTTCTCTTAGACAAGCAGGGCGCTCCCTATGATGGAAGAACTCTTGTGATCCCCCCTGAGGCATACGCGCTTTTGCTCAAGGATGCCAGATTCACCGGTAACGGCGGAGCAATGAGCGAGGCAGCCCTTCGCAACGGCTACATAGGTAATGTCGCAGGCTTTGAGATCTATGAGTCCAACAACTGCGTCAAGTCGGACGATGTGTACACTATCACCGCGCAGGTGAGAAGCGCCTGCACATTTGCCGAGCAGATTGTCGAGACAAGCGCTTACCGCCCCGAGAAGAGATTCGCCGACGCGGTAAAGGGTCTGCATGTCTACGGAGCCAAGGTCACCGACCCCAACGGCGTCGCAGCTCTCAAGTGCAAGTTCTCATAAGCCTGATTACAGGCGTAAGTCCAAGCTTGCCAGCGTAGCTTGAAACGCGGCTGCGCCACACTGAAAGTCATTCGGATTACGATTCAAATTAAGAGTCAGCTTGATGGCGCAGCTAATATTTATTGAAAGGCGTGATATCTTGATAACACAGATATGCAGGCATATAAAAAACTACTTTGAATATGAATTTCACCCGGGAAGCTACACCGTCTCGGACGGTAAAATCTCTCCCTGGGATTTTTTGAGCGAGGGTGATTTTTATAGGATTTCGGGAAGCAGATATAACGACGGAGTCCACCGTCACCCCGCCTCAGACTTAAAGGACGAAAGCTTTGACGGGATCGTCAGCCTGATGGCTCTCCCGGACGGGTTTCTTAAGACGGTCTCGGAAATCGAAAGCTATTGCAGCGCAGACGATACGTCGGCTTCGCCATATCTGAGCGAGAGCTTCGGCGGGTATTCCTACACACGACTTACAGGAAGCGACGGCGTTGGAATACCGTGGCAGAGGGCGTTTAAGTCACGGCTGAATGAATGGAGAAAAATATGAGCCTTACAGACAGCTTCAAGACTAAGGTCACCCTCATAACCGAGACAAAGCTTCGTGACTCTGACGGGAATTTTACAAAAAGCTACGCCCCCAAAATGAGCTTTGATGCGGTGATAGTCTACAGCAACTCAAGCGTTGTAAAGGCATCTGACACGACTGTTGAGAAAAAGAAGTATACAGTCGCAGTGCCGCAGGATATTGAGCTCAAGTTCGGCGACATGCTGAAAGATGAGCACGGCAGGCTTTTAATGATAACCGGGCAGAAAACAGGTAATCCGCCAAAATGCGCGTCGGCTGCTCTAAGGTTCAGAGAGTACAGCGCCGAAGAGACGTGGCAGGACATTGAAATATGACAAAGGGGGTAAGGGCCATGTCGATCACAAAGAAAAAGGCAATTTACGATTTTTTCAGCTCCTTTGGCATACCTGCCTATGAGGAGCATCAGCTATTTGCGGAAATGCCGCTTCCATATCTGACTTACTCCTATTCTGCCGGAAGCTTTCGCGACGGAGAGATATCCGGTACGGTGAAAATTTGGTACGACGACTCGTCCGACTGGGAAGACGCGGACAGCGTGGAGAGGCTTATTCTTGATAAGCTCGGCTCTTCTGGATACATAACTCCCTGCGAGGGCGGCGGGATACTCATCAAAAGAGGCAAGCCTGTCTCGAAAAATAACTCAGACGGCAGGATCAGGCAAAAGCAGATGAACATCGTCTATGAGTTCATCACAAACGGTTAAGGGGGGATATCCATGGGTAAATATAGCGTTATACCCGCTCAGGCGTATGATGAGCTTATTTTAGGAGAGGGAGTCCTTGCGTATGATTTTGACCCGGCAAGCGGTACGCTTGACCCGCTTGACATAATCGCCGCCACATCCTCGTCAAACATCTTTAAGGCGACGCCGCTGTACACCGACATGGGCGATAAGCTGACGAACTGCCCTAAAAACACCCTTGAGCTCAAAAGGCTGGACGGCTGGAATGCGACTATTTCAGGAAAGGCGTGTACGGCGTCCTCAAAGTGGGTAAAAACCTTTGTCGGCGCGTCTGAAGCAGATTCTGGCGGCGTGGCGACGGTTTATCCCTCCAAGATTAAAGATGAGAGCTTCTGCGATATCTGGCTGATAGCGGATTACTCGTCTGTAAATACAGGCGAAGACGCCGGCTTCATCGCAATAAGGCTGAAAAACGCTCTTTCCGATGGCGGAAAGCTCATACTTTCACCGAATCAAAGGGGAGTATTTGATTATAGCTTCAGAGCGCATCAAAGTATAACTCAGCCGGGAGAGCCGCCTTTTGAAGTTTATTTGAGGCGAGCCGAATCTCAGGACGGACAGGAGGTCAGCTTATAGAAATGAACAGTATTGTAATTTCAGACGGGCAGCAGAGCATAACGCTTCTGCCTGAAATAGAGTTCAGCATAACTCCGGTTAGAATCGGCTCATCTTCGGTCGCCTCTAACGGAAGAACAGTGCTTGACATAATCGGTTATCAGAAAAGGCTGAATATTCCTACGGGCTGGCTGTCAGCGTCTGATGTGACGAGCCTAACCGAGATGATAAAGACAAACGCGGTGCTTTCCGTGAGCTATCCTGTTACCGGCGGTGAGGAGAGCGGCTATTTTGTATTCGAGCTTCCGGAGCTGAGGGCGTTCAAGTATGACTCAAACGGCGTAGCGCAGTGGTACGGCGTAACGCTTGAGGCGGTTTCGCAGGAGGTGGAATGATGCTGTCCCATTCTGCAAGCTATTCTCCAAACTCTGATGTCAGAAATGTGGGGATAGAAATAAAAATACTTGACGACTCCGACTCGGTAAGGAAATCGGCAAGCGTGCAGCTGATGGACGGAGCTTTTACTGCCGCTTCCGACCCACATGTTCTTATAGACGGAAGCGTGACAGGCGGGTATGTGGAGACGAACTCCTCGTCAGTTTCTAAAAACATAGACATTTACCTTTCGCAGGAGCATCCGCCGGAATATGCTAAGGTGTATTTTTCTCCTGACAGCTGCGTGCCTGAATTCTTTAGTTCGTTGTGGTATAAAAATATCGATAACTCCAGTTTGAAGATAGAAAACCTCACCGAGTCAGACAAGGAGGTATATATTGCTATCCCTGAAGGTTTTGATTACCCGACAAGATTTACTCTCGTTATGGGAGGAAGCGGAATCAAGATAATAGAGGTCGAGTTCTGCGTTCCGGGTGAAAATACGGTTTTCACCGAAAACGAGATAATCAGTGCGGAAATAACCGAGGAGGTCGATATTTGCGCCGAGTCCTTCCCAGGAAGAAAGCTTACATTTGAAGCTGCCGGCTTGGAATCCTTCGGGCTTGATGATATATCTCGCTTTGGAGGAAGAATGGTAGAGGCTGGATTATCAATAAACGGCGAAATAATAAACGCAGGATGGTTTTATATAGACGACGTTGTAAGCTATGACGGGGGATCAAGGGCAAAATTTAGCTGCTCGGATATAGTCACCAGGGCGGATAAATTTATCACAGGGCTGTCGACAGGAGGCGCAAAAACGCTCGGCGAGGTCATAAACCTCGGCTCCGGTGCTGCGGCGTACCTTGATTTTAGCATGGACGATTATTCTGCGAATGCGTATATATGCTGTGACATGTATACCGACTATGACAGCCAGCGTGATTGTCTCCAGCTTGCCTGTCAGGCGGCGAATCTTTCCTCTATATGGGTGAACAGAAACGGAGTTGCCAGAATATCATGTCTTATGAAGGGGACAGGATATGTGTGTGAGCTTCATCCTGACGACATACTTGAATACTCAGAGCTGTCTGTCGGCGTAAGAACGGACTATGTCCAGGTTCACGGTGAAAATTCAAGCGGAGTGACCGCATCAAAAATAGGAGCATATTCCCACGGATGTATGATGGAGATGCTTGAAAACGACTTTTTAGTCTCCTCACAGGGGGACGTGGTAGCTGAAAACTATATGGCAGCGAAAAACTGCCGCGTTACAGCCAAGCTCAGACTTCGGTGCGATCCGACTATTGAGATAGGCGACAGGGTAAAGCTTTATAGCAGAAGCGATTCCGATATGGGAGTATTTATTGTCGTCAATCAGAAAATCAGCTTCGATAAAACGGGGCTTCACTCGGACGTCACGCTTGTTGCCCCGCTCGAATGATTTATAGGGGTGATGCAGGTCAGATGAATATAAACATAACTTCTGATGGTATCGTTACTTTGGCCGCGGTACTGACCGCATTGTCAGGAATAGGCGCGTTTATTTTTACGGCATACCGCTGGTATCTCAGACAGAACAGCGATACCGAGGAAATTAAAAAGCTCAAGCGTGAAAACGCTCTTATCTGCTACGCTTTATCCGCCTGTCTGGACGGACTGATACAGCTCGGGGCAAACCACAATGTCCCGGTAGTCAAGGATAAGCTGGATAAGTACATAAATCAGACCGCACACGGTCAGACAACGGAGGGAAAGTAATATGCAGATAAAAGGTATCGATATTTCAAGGCATCAGACGGCGGGAAAGGTGGATTTCAAAAACCTGCGCAAGCTTGACTATGATTTTGTCATGATAAGGGCGGGATACGGAAAGTTTGCCAGCCAGAAGGACACCGCATTTGAACAGCATTACAGCGAGGCTGTAAAAGCCGGGCTGTACGCTGGTGCTTATCATTACAGCTACGCGCTGAATACGAGGGAAGCTATCGAGGAGGCGGACTGCTTCCTCACATGGATCAAGGGAACGCGGCTTGAGTACCCGGTGGCGTTTGATATAGAGGACGAGAGCCAGAAGAAACTTACCAATGCACAGCGCACCGACATAGCTCTCGCGTTTATGCAAAGGGTAGAGGACGCGGGGTATTATACAATGCTCTACAGCTCGGCGTACTGGTTAGGCTCAAAGCTTGACATGAAGCGGCTGTCCCATTTTGACGTCTGGTGCGCGGCGTATGTGGGCTCTCAGGAAAATATCAAAAAGTATTATGACGGTCCTTACGGAATGTGGCAGTATTCATCTGACACGGTTCTGCCCACTGTTTACAAGAGCCGTCTTGATCAGGACTACGCTTATAAGGATTACGCCAGAATAATCAGAGACGCGGGTTTAAATCACCTTGACAGCATTTGCCGCGAAACAGTGGATCTGAGTAAATACGAATAAGGCGTGAATGGTTCAAAAGAGTAGAAGTCGTAAGGAAAGGGAAGTTAAAATATGGGGCTTTTTGGCGAATTTGTATCCGAATACGGTACGGCGATACTTTATACGGCGGTAACGGCTATTGCCGGCTACCTTGGCATAGTGATAAAGCGTCTCTGCGAAAGATATATCAACGATAAGACCAAACAGACTGTCGCCAGGACGGTTGTAAGGGCAGTTGAACAGCTATATAAGGAGCTTGACGGAGAGGAAAAGCTCGGCAAGGCGATAGAATCCGTCTCGCAGATTCTTTTGGAAAAGGGAATAAATATTACCGAGCTTGAGCTAAGGATGCTGATAGAATCGGCTGTCGAAGAATTCAACGAGTCGTTCGGTAACAGTAAAGAGACGGCTTTGTCCTAAGGTATGGCATATTCATAAGTAGTAAGCCAAAAAAATAAGAGCGCGACAATGTTTGGTTGTCGCGCTCTTTTCATTTTATGCTACTTAATTAAGCTCTTGTTACCTTACCGGATCTCAAGCATCTTGAGCATACATAAATGTGGCAGGGAGTACCGTTCTTAAGGACCTTTACTCTCTTAACATTGGGCTTCCAGGTTCTGTTGGTTCTTCTGTGTGAGTGGGATACCTTAATTCCGAAAGTTACACCCTTTCCGCAAATATCACATTTTGCCATCAGGTTGCACCTCCTTATTTACTGTTCAGAATTTAACAAGCTATATGATATCAAATTTCCAAGCTAAATGCAAGTGTTTTTTTAAAAAAATTTTGGAATGCGCCGTGGATAATTAAATAAAGCTTAAACGGCTTGAAATTTTTGCTTAAATGTAGTATTATTAACTTGTCGTATTGTCGCTTCGGTGGCATAGGCTGCTGTTTATATATTTAAGGAGATTGATGATGACTATTTTTTCGTACATGAATGATCCGGCCTCCATGCTGCTGATGGTAGGAATAAGGCTTCTGGTTATATTGACAATCCTTCCTGTCCACGAGTTTGCTCATGCATGGGCGGCAAAGAAGATGGGGGATAACACCGCTTTGATGTCTGGGCGGCTGACGCTCAATCCGTTTGCCCACCTCGATGTTTTCGGAGCGATATTTCTTTTTCTATTCGGCTTCGGATGGGCAAAGCCGGTGCCGATAAATCCTAGGAACTTTACAAATTATAAAAAGGGCATAGGTCTCACCGCCGCAGCGGGACCTTTATCAAATCTAATATGCGCTGCCGCAGCGATTTTAGTTTATCGGATAGTTGGCAATATTCCGGTCACTGCCGACAGCAACGCAGTTACTCTGATGGTGTATGTTATGATGGCGCTCTACTATTTTGCGTCAATAAATATCTCGCTTGCGGTCTTTAACCTTATACCCATAGCGCCGCTTGACGGCTCTAAGGTTTTGGGTTCGATTCTTCCTGCAAAGTTCAACTTTTATATGTACAAATACCAGAGATATATATACATCGGCTTTCTGGTGCTTTTGTTCACTGGGCTGCTCGACAGACCGATGTCATGGCTCATTGACCTGTTTTACAACCTGATAAATCTTCTCTTCTTCTGGGTAGACCCGATTATGAGGGCGATTTTCTGATGAGCGAGATCCTTTACAGATTAGACGGGTTTGAGGGTCCGCTTGATCTGCTGCTTTTTCTCATCGGCAAGCACAAGCTGAATATAAACGATATACAGATATCCCTTCTTTTAGATCAGTATCTTGAGTATATAGACGGGCTTGGAGACTGCGACTTTGAGTACGCCGGCGATTTCTTGGAGATGGCAGCGAGGCTTATACTTATCAAGACCTTGTCATTGCTTCCGAAGCACGAGGAGGCGGAACAGCTAAGGCGTGAGCTTCAGGGAAGACTGATAGAGTATTCAATATGCAAGCAGACCGCTGCAAGGCTGTCCGAGAGCTATGTGGGGGGAGACATCTATGTAAGGCGTCCTACCGAGCCGGAGGCGGATAAGGTGTATCATGGCTTCCACGAGCCGTATGACCTGCTCCTTGCTTACGGCGGGATGAATCAGAAGAGGCTGAGAAGCAAGCCTGTAGAGGCTTCGGTGTTCAGCCCTATAGTGTCCCATAAAATAGCGTCGGTGGCAACCGGCATTATAGCGGTGCTGCGAAGACTGTATAAGACTGGAAGCTGTAGCTTGAAAGAGGTGCTTGACAGCAAGAGCGGAAAATCCGAAAAAATCGCGGTTTTTTTAGCGGTTTTAGAGCTCACAAAGTCTGGAAGGGTGAAAATAAGCGAGGATAACTCGACGCTGACATTTGACCCGAGCGGAAGGAGAAGTTTAGATGCAACTTGAGGACAAGCTTGCGGTTATTGAAGCGGTGCTTTTTGCCTGCGGAGAGCCTGTGGAGGAAGAGAGGCTGACAGAAGCCTGCGAGGTGGAAAAAAGCGAGCTTTCAAAGCTGATAGCCGCTTTGAACTCGAGATACTCTGATTGCGGTTCGTCGTTAGAGGTGCTCAGGCTGGATAAATCCTACCAGCTTGCGACAAAAAAGGAATTTGCGCCGTATATACGCGCCGCAATGGAGACAAAGCGAAGCGCTTCACTCTCTCCGGCGGCTATGGAGGTTCTGACAGTAGTGGCGTATAACCAGCCGGTTACGCGCAGCTTTATTGACGACGTCAGAGGAGTGGACAGCACCGGAGTTGTGAACAGCCTGCTTGAAAAGGAGCTTATAGAGGAAGCGGGAAGGCTTGATATTCCGGGAAGACCGGTAATATTCAGGACGACAGCTAACTTTCTTCGCTGCTTCAAGCTTTCCTCTTTGGAGGAGCTTCCGCCGCTGCCGACCGAGGATTCTCAGCTAAGCTTTGAGGACGTCGCCGCTCCTAAGACCTGATTAGAAATTCTCATTCGGGTCAAAAATAAGTATCAAAGGAGGCTGATAATACGGTTGGGTATATAATTTTGGGAATAGTAGTCGGCTTGATCGCGGTTATTAGCATCCTTTTAATCATTTCAGTAAGGGCTGATATCGCCTTTGACAAAGGCGGAGTAAGCGTGGCGGTAAAGTATTTGTGGTTCAAGCTTTATAGCTATGACTCGCGAGAAAGCGCTGACAAAGAGGATAAGGACGGGCAATCGGATAAAAGCGTTTTCAGGACTGACGCGCACAAAAAGAGCGGCGGCGCCGGAAAATCAAATAAAGCCTCAAAGACTGCCGCTCAGCCGGACGGCTCCGCAGGGAAAAAACGCGGGGACGCGGAAATGGAACATAGCGGTGACGAGAAGCAACATGGAAATCTGAGCGATTCAGATAAGGAGGACGTTTCCCGTACGCAGCAGGAGACGCAGACGGCGCAATCATCGCAGACGGCGCAGGCATCGCGGACGACTCAGGCATCGCAGACGACTCAGGCATCGCAGACGACGCAGGCGTCGTCGGAAGAAAAAGACGGCGCTGGCGGGAAGCTTGACGAGCTAAAGCAAAAGTGGCAGGAAGTAAAGCCTTACGTCCCGGTGGCTAAAAAAGGCTTTAAAAAGCTTTTGCGTTTGATAAGGCTGCGCCAGCTCGACTTTTGGCTGCAAGTTGGCGGCGAGGACGCTTATGAAGCGGGCATGAACTTCGGACGGGCGAATCAGGTTTTTTACCCGGCACTGTCATTGGTATGCTGCATTTTCAGCGTCACAATAAAGCATACTGAGATAAGGTGCGATTTTGAGCATGAGGGCTTTGACTTCGGAGGGAGCGTGCTCGTTCTGGTAAGACCGGCGGCTGTGCTCGGGCTCGCGATATACTTAGGTATAAACTATCTTAAAATAAAAAAGAAATTAGGAAAGAAGGATACTGAAAATGAATGAAAAGAACAGCTATCTTGAGAATCTTGTAAAGGGCGCCATAGAAAAAATAAAGGAAATGGTGGATGTCCAGACTATCATAGGAGACCCTGTAGCTACTCCAAACGGAACTGTGATAGTGCCTGTGTCGAAGGTGTCCATAGGCTTCGGCTCAGGAGGCTCGGATCTTCCTACTAAGAACGCAAAGGATTTATTCGGCGGCGGAGTCGGCGGCGGAGTGACGATATCGCCGGTCGCTTTTATCGTTATTGCAGCAGACGGAAGCGTAAAGCTTTTGCAGCTCACCGTCAACGCTCCCAAGGAGAACGCCGCTTTGGCGCTTGTTCCCGACATTGTGGAAAAAATTACCTCAATGATTGGCAAGGACAAGAATAAAGAAGAATCTTCCAAGGAAGAAACATACGAATAAAAATCAGTATTATTTTTCTCATTATCCATAGAATATAACCGCAGTTCATGCGGAGGTATTACTGTTATTATGGATAATGTAAAAAGATATACATTGTGCCTTATTTGCCTTTTGGTAATGGCTTCCTGTCTGTGTATAAGGGCAAGAGCCGCACAAAATACAGGCTCAAATGAGCCTGCGACAGCGGCAAAGTCGGCAATTTTGATAGATGCTTCCACCCGCAGACCGCTTTATGAGAAAAACTCTGACGAGCGTCTTCAGATGGCAAGTACAACTAAAATCATGACAACCCTTCTCACTATCGAGGCGGGTGAACTTGACGAATTTTTTGAAATAAACTATGACGATATAAAAACCGAAGGCTCGTCGATGGGCTTAAAGCCGGGAGATATCGTATCGAGGCGTATATTGGCGTACGGTATGATGCTGCCGAGCGGAAACGATGCGGCTAACGCCGCGGCGATAAGCGTCGGGGGGAGTATTGAGGATTTTGTCGCCATGATGAATGAGCGGGCTGACAGTATGGGACTTGCTGACACCAACTTTGTCACCCCGTCAGGGCTGGACGACTATACTGACTGCCACTACTCCACGGCACGCGATATGGCTATGCTCACGGCTGAGGCTCTTGAAAACGAGACCTTCCGTCAAATATGCGGGACGCGCTCGATATGCCTTGAGTCGGGAAACGGCGAGGAAATCTGGCTGTCAAATACCAACCGTCTGCTTAACTCCTGCGAGGGGATAATAGGCGTAAAGACCGGGTTTACCGACAAGGCAAAAAGATGCCTTGTATCGGCATGTGAGCGTGACGGAGTGACGCTTATCTGCGTCACCCTTAACGACCCGAACGACTGGCTGGATCACTCAAATCTCTACGACTATGCTTTCGGACTATACGAAAGCCGCAGCTTTGACGGAGTTTCCCTTCAAATTCCGGGAATAAGCTCTCAAGAGCTCTTTCGGATAGAAAGCGAGGATTTCAGCCTGCCTCTTACCGAAGAGGATTATGACAGAGTCAAGCGGGTGATTATAGCGCCGAGGTTTGTGTACCCGCCGTATGACGACGGAAAGCAGGTTGGAAGCGTGCTATACACTCTTGACGGAAGGACTCTCGCGCAGAAGGAGCTTGTTTTGCGGCGCGGAGAATAGACTTTAGAAATCAACCGGCGGCTCGGGTGAAGGTTCATCACAGCCGCCGATTATATAACGACAGGGACGGTGACATTTATGGAGGAAAGAATCCAGAAAATCATAAGCGCATCAGGAGTGACTTCGCGCAGAAAGGCGGAGGAGCTGATAGCGCAGGGAAGAGTCAAGGTAAACGGCAGACCCTGCAAAACAGGTGATAAGGCTGATCCCATGAGGGATATAATCACGGTGGACGGAGAAAGGATTGAGGCTCAGACAAAGGAGAGCATGGTCTATCTGATGCTCAACAAGCCTCGCGGATATGTGACAACGATGAGCGACGAACTTGGGCGAAGGTGCGTCACAGACCTTTTGGCAGACATACCCGAGCGTGTTTACCCTGTGGGCAGGCTGGATAAGAACACCGAAGGACTCCTGCTTTTTACCAACGACGGAGCCCTTGCCAACTCGATAATGCACCCGAGCTGCCATATTTCAAAGACCTACCGAGTCACCGTCAGACCGGACGTCACCGAGGAACAGCTTATCGCTTTGGAGACCGGAGTGCTGCTCGACGGCAGAAAGACTCTTCCGGCGATAGTCTCGGTTGTTACAAAGGAGGAGGGCAGGGTAGTCTTGCTCATAACCATCCATGAGGGAAGAAACCGCCAGATAAGAAGAATGTGCGAGGCCGTAGGACTTGAGATAGCGAGGCTTAAAAGGACCTCCGTAGGACCGCTTAAGCTTGGAATGCTGAAGCCCGGGGCCTACCGGGAGCTTACTTCTGCCGAGCTTGCGGCTTTGAGGAGCGCTATTGCGAAGGGACGGGATAAGAATGCTTCAAATTCTAAGACAGGAAGAAAAGGATAACTACATAGATCTTATTCGTTCGCTTGGCATCGACCCTGACGCGGCGCTTGTATCCGAGGCGGTTGACTCGGGAAAGGTAACCGGTTATGCAGTATATACTCTGACTCCGGAAGAGATATCCGTGTATTGCGTTGAGCCGGAAGCGGATTTGGTGCTGTGGGACGGAATAGCGAGGAGCATACTTTTTTCTGCGGTTCTCAAGGGCGTGGAGACCGCGAGATTTCTCGGCTCTGCCAATAATAACGCAAAGATGCTCCGCTTTATTGAGCATGGAAGTGATGAGCTCAGACCGATATCAAAGATATTTGAGGGCTGCAAGGACTGCAAGCACGCTAAAGAATAACAAAGACGAGGAACATTACAGATGAAGAACTTAAATTACACCATGCTCTGCGATTTTTACGAGCTGACGATGGGAAACGGATATTTTCTTAAAGGCTACAAGGACGAGATATGCTACTTTGATGTGTTTTACCGCAGCGTGCCTGACGGCGGAGGATATATCATTGCGTGCGGACTCGAGCAGATAATAGACTACATAAATAATCTTCACTTCGACGAGGATGATATAGATTATCTCAGATCAAAGAATTGCTTCTCGGAGGAGTTTTTGAGCTATCTTAGGAACTTCAGGTTTGAGGGCGATATATGGGCGGTCTCTGAGGGAACGGTGGTGTTCCCGAATGTGCCGATAATGACAGTGAGAGCGCCGGCTATTCAGGCTCAGCTCGTGGAGACGTTTGTGCTTCTTACCATCAATCATCAGTCGCTTATAGCTACCAAGACGAACAGGATAGTAAGGGCTGCGGAGGGAAGAGCCATATCTGAGTTTGGATCACGCCGTGCTCACGGTCCTGACGCCGCGGTGCTTGGAGCGAGGGCTGCGTATATAGGCGGAGCGTCCGCAACAGCCTGCGTATTGACTGACAGGTTGTACGGAGTCCCGGCGACAGGAACAATGGCTCATTCATGGGTTCAGATGTTTGACAGCGAGTACGAGGCGTTCAAGGCATACTGCCAGGTATATCCTGACGATGCTACTCTTCTCGTGGATACCTACAATGTACTTAAGAGCGGTGTGCCAAACGCGATAAGAGTGTTTGACGAGGTGCTCAAGCCGTTGGGAAAGCGTCCTAAGGGAATCCGCCTTGATTCCGGAGATATAACCTACCTTTCCCGCAGAGCAAGGCAGATGCTTGACGACGCCGGATACCCTGACTGCAAGATAGTGGCGTCAAATTCTCTTGACGAATACCTGATAAGAGATATGCTGATGCAGGGAGCGAAGGTTGACCTTTACGGCGTAGGCGAAAGGCTTATAACAGCCAAGTCAAGCGCGGTTCTTGACGGAGTGTACAAGCTTGTCGCGGTCGAGAAGGACGGGGTTATCACGCCGAAGATAAAGATATCTGAGAATGTACAGAAGATAACCAACCCGCATTTCAAGAAGGTGTACCGTCTGTACGACAACGAAAACGGCAAGGCTATCGCCGACTATATTTGCGAATATGACGAGAAAGTAAATCCCGCCGAGCCGCTCGAGATTTTCGACCCGGATTACACATGGAAGAAAAGGACTCTTACTGATTATACCGCGAGGGAGCTTCTTGTGCCGATATTCGTGGGCGGAAAGTGCGTGTACCAAAAGCCCGCACTGAGCGAGATAAGAGAGCACTGCAAGAGGGAAGTTGAGTCGCTTTGGGAAACTGTCCTAAGATTCGAGAACCCGCATGTGCAGTATGTAGATTTGTCTTCTAAGCTTTGGAACATTAAGCAAAGGCTGCTTTCAGAGCTTTCGGACGGAATTAAAAAGCAGTGAGCAGGAAAAGCTATAGTGTCGCGCTCGGAGGCATCATATCCGCGATATGCGTGCTTTTGGAGTTTTCCGTCGGGATTCTTCCGCTGTTCTTGTACATCTTCCCGATGATATGCGCGATTTTAATAAACATATTGGTTGAGGAGTGCGGCATGAAAACCGCAATCAGCGCGTATGCAGCGGTTTCGATAGTCTCAGCCCTAATATGTCCTGATAAAGAGGCTGTTGCCATGTTCGCGGGATTTTTCGGGTATTATCCGATAGCAAGGGTATACATAGAGAGGCTTGTCAGCCGCGTCCTCAGGTGGATTGTCAAGCTTGCTGTATTCAATATTGCGATAGTTTTGTCATATTTGGCATTGATATGGATAATGGGACTTGAACAGCTCGGACTTGACGGAGCCGTGTACATGAATATTATACTTTTGTCAGTGGGCAACGCAATTTTTATTATGTTTGACATAGTTTTGGCAAGACTATTAAGACTTTACAACTCGAGGTATCGCGGCAGGTTTTTCCGCGGAAGGAGGTAAATCATTCCGCTTATGCAAAATAACAAGAAATTCTTTATCAAGGCTGTGTCGATAGCGGTTTTAATTATCGTGCTTATTTTCATAACCATACTCTGCATACCGATAGTGCGTATGCTTGCCACTCCGGAGGGCAGGGAAGGACTTGAAAATCTCGTCGACCAAAATATAGTGCTTGGACTTGCGGTATATTTGTTCCTTCAGGTGCTACAGGTAGTGGTGGCGCTGATACCCGGTGGAGTGATACAGATACTGGGAGGAGTGCTGTTCGGCAATTTCTGGGGACTGGTTCTTTGCTGCGCAGGAATACTCATGGGCTCAGCGATAGTTTTCGGCGTGGTGAGAAAGTTCGGCATGCCTGTTGTTGAGGCGTTTATAGACCGTAAGGGTATAAAGCGGTTTGAGTTTCTTAACGACGTCAAAAAGGTCGAGATAGTGGTATTCATTCTCTTTTTGATACCGGGAATGCCGAAGGACGCGCTGACCTATATTGCTCCACTTACAAAGATCAAGGCAAGCTCATTCCTTACAATATCCATGCTCGGAAGGCTGCCGGCTATCATTATGTCGATACTCTTCGGGGCAAACCTCAGTAATGGAAACATACTTTCTGCTGTGATAATATTCCTTGTTGTCGCTATTGTAGGAATAGTCGGGATACTCTACAACAACAGGATAGTCAGTTTTATAAAAGGCAAAAAGGACGCCATCAAAGAAGAAATCAAGGAAAAGAAGAAAAAATAATTGTGTGCTTGATAAAATCAAAAGCCGTTGGACAGGTGTTTTGCCCGTCTAACGGCTTTTAGTGTCTATGATTATCATTTATCACATAGATAAATCGGAAAGCTGCTCATATAACGCATATATATCCGATTCTTTTGGAAGAGCCTCGCTGAAGGCGGCGGCGCTTCCGGCAGCGGCGGAGAAGTCAAGCGAATGTCTGAGGTCGTAGGTCGAACTGTACATTGCGATAAATGCTGCAAGCATTGAATCTCCGGCTCCGACGGTGTTTATCACCTTACCGCGAAATACCGGCGCGTTGTAAAATTCTCCGGACTCCGCTAAGAGCACTGCTCCGTTCTCACCCATTGAGACGAGTACGTTCTGAGCACCCATTTTCTGAAGAGCGAGCGCATACGCCGCCGCCTCATCCGCACCATATATGTCCACACCGAATATCTCGCCCAGCTCTTCAATATTAGGCTTTATGAGGAACGGTTTATATGGCAGGGCGTTTGTCAGAAGCTCGCCGGCTGCGTCAACTACGAAGCTCACGCCCTTGCGGCTGAGCCTGTCCATTATGTAAGAGTAGGTGAAGGCGGACAGGTTTTGGGGAACGCTCCCTGCGAGAATAAGCATGTCGCCTTGTTTCAGCCTGTCAAGGCGGTCATATAGCCTTTGTACATCTTTTTCCGTCACCCGAGGACCGGAGGCGTTTATATCCGTCTCTAATCCATCGCGGATTTTGACGTTTATTCTTGTCATCCCGCTTTCAAGACGTATAAATTCGCAGCGAACGTCTTCTTCAGAGAGCATTCTTACAAGCTCGTCTCCGGTAAATCCGGCGATGAAGCCTGTCGCTACCGACTCAATCCCGAGCTCCCGGAGCACAAGCGAAATATTTATTCCCTTACCGCCGTAAAAAATTCTTTCGTTCCTGCTTCTGGATATCTTGCCCGGGATGAGCGTGTCAGGATGAACTACATAATCCAAAGCGGGATTGAGCGTAAGTGTGTAAATCATATGTTATACGACCCTCTTGCCGGATAATGTTTGGGTAATGCAGAATTTATGGCTGTTCTTTGCCGCAATGAGGGCAAAATCTGCTTTTATGCGGGATTTTTTTATTGCATCCGGGGCATATTTTGAAATCGTAAACCAAGGTCTTGATCAGCAGCCCCGCAAGCATGATCACAAGGCAGACAGCAAGTATGTAAGCGCCGGCGGTAAAGTCATAATTTCCGTTAAAAATCATGATCCCGATAACTGACCAGTCTATAATAAATATGAGCAGCGCAGCGAGTATTATCCATGGAAGTACTTTTTTCATAATTATTAAAGCTCCTTAAAAAAATAGCGGCGATCGGGGGATCAAGCGCTTGGCTGTTTGCAGCATTTGGCAGACAGGCGTCCTTTAAGGTTCAGGCTGCCAAAAGAAATGCCGGCAGCTTATGAAAAATAGCCGGAACGCATTCAGCATCTCGGCTATTATATCACGATTGGATATGCAAGTCAACGACCGCAGACCGGCGTCTGCCCTTCGGCCGGTCACCAGTAAACGCCCATGCTCACGTCTCCGTCCTTGACATTCACTCGGACGCCGTCTTCGGGCTCTCCGTTTTCGCACAGACCGATGATGCGCGAAATGCCGCTCGCGTCTGATGTGATGACATAGAAAAACTCGTCATGCTCCTCCACCGTTACCTCATGCCTTTCAAGCGTACATATTTCCGCGGAAAAGCCGGGCATGCGGTTGACGATGTAAACATATTTGCCTTCAAACAGACCGGTCTTTGGGATAAGCTTTGCTTCGGTGCCGTCCTCAAGTCTCGTATATACGCTTGACGCCATGGTCACCTGCGGACACCATTCATAGAATATCGTCTCGCCCATAAATGTGAAAAATATTATCACAGCCCAGAATAAAACCGTTATAACGGCAACAGCCTTTTTCATAGCTTGTATTCCTCCATTGACGATTCAAGAGCCTCCCTGAACAAAACAAACAGCGCAAGCACAGGGAACATATAGATGGTTCCGCCGGCGTAGGAGACGTCCGCCGGAATATTTGACAGCATCACCGAGAGAGGGTAGATGTCTGTGTTATCCATTGAGAAGATGAGAGCCTGCTCGACGATGTTCCAGCTCTCGCAGAAAATCAGAATTGACAAGGCAGCTATGGCGGGCTTTACCTGCGGGATAACTGCGTAGCGGAATATGCTGAATATGGACGAGCTTTCAAGAAGCGTCGAGTCAAGAAGATCGTTCGGGATGTTTTTCATGTACTGCCTGAAAAGAAATACCGCAAAAGGTGAAAACATCATGGGAACGGTTAGGGCAAGTCGTGTGTTAAGCATTCCGAAGTCGCGAAGCTGTATGTAGTTAGGCAAAGATGTCGCCTGAAACGGCAGCATCATTACAAGAATGTAGATAAAGAATATCAGCTCTCTGCCCTTGAATTTGATTTTTGCGAAAAGGAATCCGAGCGGGAATGAGATAATTATGCAGATCACGGTTATCAACGTGGCGTAAATCACAGAGTTCCAGAAATAATCGAGATAGGTGAAATTGTATACAAACAGCCGCCAGTAGGCGACGAGGGAGAGCTTTCCGTCGTAGATAAAGGAGCGGGCGGCAGTCATTATTACAGGATAGGCGAACATGAGCGCCAGAATGCCTATGATAATAATTCTCAGCACGCCTGAAATTTTCTTTTTCATCGAGTATGTCACGCTAAAGCCTCCTTTAGTTGGTGTAGTCGCCGGTTTTGTTCTCGGCACGGTACAAAAGGAAAATAAGTATCGCCATGACAGTAGTGAATATGACGACAGCGCAGCTCAGGTTCTGATAGTTAAGCTTCTGGAAGTGGTTGTTCATATAGTTTTGCACCATGTACGCCACGTCCGGAGGATAGTTCGTGTTGTAGAAAAGGTAGCTCTCCTTAAATATTTTCAGGGAGTTTACAAATGTGAGGACAATGGCAAAGAATAGGGTAGGAGATATCATCGGCATGGTGATCTTAGCGTGAAGTCTTAAGCCGTGGGCACCGTCTACCGCAGACGCCTCGTATACCTCTCGCGGCACTTTCATGAGCGCCGAGGTGATAAGAATGATGTTTATGCCGATATTTTTCCATGTGAATAGAAGATACAAAGGGAGTATCTCAAAGAACGCGGATATGCTTTCTATTCTTGTCAGTGCATCGTAACTTTCGCCGCCGAAAATGCTTTGCCAGATGAAAATTATGCTCGCTGTGGGGAGGATGTACGGAAGGATGAAAAAGCTTTTGATAAATGAAAACCTGTTGGAAAGCTTTACTATGCCCAGAGAAAGAATCAGCGATATAAGAACAGTCATGCTTACGCTTATGACTGAGAATATCGCCGTGTTCTTAAGAGCCATCTGAAAGTATTTGTTCCCGAGAACCGAGGCGTAGTTTGTAAACCCGACAAACTGCTTTGAGAGCGTGTTGTCGATAAAGGAGTAGCCTATAGTCCTGACAAACGGGACTATGTAGAAAACAGCAAAGCCTATAAGAGCGGGCAGACACAGCAGTACTATTTTTAGCTTTTGCTTTTTGTTCATATTGTCCTCCTGTTTATTACAAAATTTTCATGGCGCTTTTGTCAGTGCAAATTGTTGTAACTTTACTAAATTATTATAGCATGCTGTGGAAAGGCTGTCAATAAATTTACAAAATTAATGTATATTTTGGCAAAATAACCTGTGTTAGTCAGATCAGCGCTGAGCGGACGCGGATAATTGAGCAACGTGACCATTCGAAGCTTCAAACATACGCCGTGCGTAATAGGAACGTTGAGATGCCCGTGAAGTTTTTGCTTGATTTAGAGCGCAGCAGATGGTAGAATAATAAATAAAGACATTGGCGGAACTCATTATAAAGGAGCCTTAAACATGAGAATACTTATTATCAGACACGGCGATCCGGATTATTCGATTGACTCGCTCACCGAAAAGGGCTGGCGGGAGGCGGAGCTTTTAAGCGAAAGGATCTCAAAGTTAGACGTTGCGGCGTTTTACTGCTCTCCGCTCGGCAGAGCGAAGGATACCGCATCGCTTACGCTCAAGAAAATGGGTAGGGAAGCCAAGATACTCGACTGGCTCAAGGAGTTTTACTATTGTCGGGTCAGGGTTCCGTATGTCAAGGACGAAACGGTTTTGTGCTGGGATCTGCTGCCCTCATTTTTCACAAAAATAGACGATCTTTACGACAAGGACAAGTTTCAGTATGTAGATTTTATGGCGGAGGGCGATTACCCTGCGCTGTATAAAAATATTACCGACAATCTTGACGCCCTCCTTGAGAAGCACGGATACCGCCGCTGCGGAAGATATTACGAGGCGGTAAAGCCCAATAGGGATACGATAGTGTTCTTCTGTCACTTCGGGCTTGAGTGTCAGATGCTCGGTCACCTTCTGAGCATATCACCCGTGGTGCTCGGCCAGAATTTCTGCGCTGCGCCTACATCCGTTACGACACTTTACACGGAAGAAAGGGAAAAGGGGATAGCCTCGTTCAGGATGACGTCATTCGGCGATATCTCTCATCTTTACGCCGCGGGTGAGGAGCCCGCTTTCTCAGCCCGTTTCTGCGAGACATATGATTCTGACGAGAGACACTGAGCGGCTGAATAAAAGTTGAGCCGTTAAAGAAATAAAATTACCGGCGGACGCTTCGTAAATGGCGTCTGCCGGTTTTATCAGGGCTTTAATTATTGCTCGTCACTTTTCCCATTTTGCGATTGACCTTATATACAGCATAAAGAAGAGTACCATCAGAACCTCGCCTATCATTGTGATAACGAATAACAAATCGAAGTTGCCTGTCGCCGGACCTAACGCCGCGAAAGCGAACATAAGGAATCCGGAGAGAAACAGCGTAGGAGTTTTTTGTTTGATCCATACTGCTATTCCAACGATTATCAAGGGGATAACCGTGCCGAATGAGAGGAAGCTTCTTATGGTTTCAGCCCATGCGGGGCTGGAGTCGGCTGAATTGTGGCGGACAACGTCTCCGATTTGAATAAGCTCAAGCGTTATGCTCATTCCTTCAGCGAGTCCCAATACCATTACAACAGCTGTGAGAGCCCAGATCACGCTCATGACCTTGCGCTTTAGTTTCAAGGCATAACCGCAGATAGGGAAGAGGAGCGGAATAAGCATTCCGTGAAGTATAAAGCGTAGCCTGCTTATCGGTTCCGGGAGTCCTCCGTCGAAGAAGCCTCCGAGATTTATAAGAAGCGCGTCTACAAGGAGTCCGAAATCCACCAAAATCATGCAGATTATTATAGGACGCCTGTCCTTTTTGTAGGCTGCTGCGAGGCTAACTCCGAGTATAGCCTCAATGGCAACTATTATCCAGATGACCAGTGAGCAGTTTTCAATAAGTAAGTCTCTCATATTCTTCTCCTGTCTGAAAGCCTGGCGTAAGCTCTGGGCGTTCGTTTTACTTAGGTATTGCCGGCAAAAAAATTAACCATATGAATTATATAATGTATGTTTAATTATTTCAATATTGTCCGCAATATTTTTCTGATTGTGCAAGGCTTTTTGAAGTAATATAGAGAATCTTTGTGTTCAGCAGGTATACTGCTTTATTTGCTTGGGCAGAGATGCATCGCCTGTATTTTCAAACACTTCAGGTATTTTCTTAGAAATATATAGATAAAAAGGAGTAGAAGTATCTATTTTTTAAAGCAATAATTAAAAATGCTTTTGCATGAACTCAACACATTTTGAATTTTATGTTGTTCATATAAACTCTTGACTATGGTAAAATAAAGGCGATAAATAAAGGAGGTATCTGTTATGAATACAGACAAAATTTATGCAGAACAGATCGCGAATGAATATTCGCCGAAAGAAACGTCTAAGGTTATTGCACTGCGCAAGTTGGATAGCAAGGCAAAACTTCCGGCAACTATTTTTACCTATAGTATGGGAATCATTTCTGCTTTGGTGATGGGAACAGGAATGTGTCTTGCTATGGGGGAAATTGGCGGAGGGACATTGGGCAGTTTTGCGATGGGAGTTATTATTGGAATATTTGGTATGCTTGGCATCGTGGCAAATTATCCCATTTACAAAAAACTGATCAAAAAAGCAAAACAGAAGTACGCGTTTGAGATAATCCAGCTTGCTAAAGAAATCAGCGAAAATTAAGCATGTAGCAGACAAAGCTGATTTTGATGAAGCTACTACACCCACTAAAAAATTTCACTATGTAATACCGTTATAATTTTCCATACTTATTTTCATCTTTGAAGCAGAAAAATAAGAGAGTGAGTCGGCATATCCTGTGTATTGTATGTCTGCTTGTTCTCTTGTTATTTTCTGTATTGCCAAAAATAATTACAATAAACAGAAAATTGTTTTTAATAACAATATAATTAAAAGACTGTCATCGTCTGCTATATGAAAGCTATATCTTTCCGATATCTCTCAGATGAGGAGTCAGCACATGTCAGGAGGTAACTATAAAATACTGTATGCTTTGCTTCGCATTATTACGGGAATAATGTACTTTTCAGTTTGGCCTATTTAGTATAAGAAAAAAACGAGGTGAATTCCAATGAATAAATCTGAAAGTAAATATTTTAATACAGCTGTCCGAATGGATAAGGCGCTTTTGGAATTGCTGCAGCAAAAGGACTTTGCATATATTACTGTAAGAGAGATTTGCGATGCGGCAGGCGTTAACCGTTCCACTTTTTATCTTCATTACGAGACAGTCAGTGATTTGCTGGAAGAAAGTTTAAGTTACATTCAAAAACAGTTTTTTACGAGCTTTCAAGGCGAGCATCATATCATTTCCAATATAAAGGAATGTTCAAAAGATGAATTGATGTGGATTAAACCTGGCTATTTAGGACCGTATCTGAAATTCATAAGGGATAATCGGAAATTATATTGTGCTGTTGTTGATCATCCAGCCATATTTCAATTGGACAAAACTTTCAGCCAAATGTTCCACAATATTTTTGAGCCAATTTTAGAGCGATTTTCTGTGCCGGTCGAAGAAAGGCATTATAGAATCATATTTTATTTAGAAGGTATTTCTGGAATAATTAAAGAGTGGATAAAAAATAAATGCGAAGATCCCATTGAAAAAATGATAACCGTAATTTGCAATTGTATTCCCCAAAACTAAAACTAACCAGTAGCTTATGTTTCGGATGATTGTACGGTCGTAATAACGGATTCTTCGCCTTGCGCCTCATCGCCGTAAAAATGCTCTATTATCGCCTCGAGTATGGTATCCGATATGCCGTTTATGTAGGTCAGCTCCCTTATATCCTTAAAGCCTCCCAGCGACTCGCGAAGGGTTATTATGTCCAGCGAGCGCACCTCGCCTATTCCCTTTACCTCCATGAATTCTTCCTGCGTCGCGTTATTTATGACCGACAGGTCAAGCTCGGGCAGTTCTGGAATTACAAATTCAGGAAGTGAATCGGTCTTTACTGCCTGCAAAACGTTTATTCCGACCACGGACAACACAAAAACCGCCGCTATGACCGCAATAAGTATCTTCTCACCTAAAGAAAATCCCTCGTTGGAAGTAATGTCTACAGCTTCAGCGCGCTTTTGAGTTCGTTTGTTTTGTCTGTCTTCTCCCAAGGTAGCTTCAAATCCTCTCTGCCCATATGTCCATAAGCCGCCACCTGACGGTAAATCGGTCTTCTCAGGTCAAGCGCGTTGATTATCGCAGACGGACGAAGATCGAATACCTTCTTGACCGCTGCCGCAAGCTCCTCATCAGATATCTTACCGGTACCAAATGTATCCACCAAAAGTGATACCGGGTGCGCTACTCCGATAGCGTATGCGAGCTGAATCTCGCATTTTGAAGCCAAGCCCGCAGCAACAATATTCTTTGCCACATATCTTGCGGCATACGCAGCCGAGCGGTCAACCTTGGTCGGATCCTTTCCGCTGAACGCTCCTCCGCCGTGGCGGGAATATCCGCCGTAGGTATCTACTATAATCTTTCTTCCGGTAAGACCGCAGTCGCCCTGAGGTCCGCCAATTACAAACCTGCCTGTCGGATTTACATAATAGATAGTTCTGTCGTCGAGCAGCTCAGCGGGTATGACAGCCTTGATACACTTTTCGATTATGTCCTGCCTTATCTGCTCCTGAGAGATGGCCGAATCATGCTGCGTGGATATTACAACAGTATCAATCCTTACAGGCTTTCCGTCCTCATATTCAACTGTAACCTGACTCTTTCCGTCAGGTCTAAGATAATCAAGCGTCCCGCTCTTTCTCAGCTCTGAAAGTTTCATAGCAAGCTTGTGCGCATAATAGATAGGCATAGGCATGAGTGTGGGCGTTTCATCGCACGCGTAACCAAACATCATTCCTTGATCCCCTGCGCCTGTATCAAATTCATTTCTGTCCCTGCCCTCAAGAGAATTATCTACCCCCATCGCAATATCCGGAGACTGCTGATGTATTGATGTCAGCACCGAGCAGGTGTCACAGTCAAAGCCGTACTTGGCTCTGTCATAACCTATATCCCTTACAACCTCTCTTACTATTTTTGATATGTCGAGTGACGCCTTTGTGGTGATTTCTCCGAGGCACAAAACCAAACCGGTCGTACATGTGGTCTCACACGCGACTCTGGACTGCGGGTCCTGTCTCAGGCACTCATCGAGGACAGCATCGGATATTTGATCGCATATTTTATCGGGATGACCCTCGGTCACAGACTCTGAGGTAAATAAGCTTCTCATTTTTTAATTTCCTTTCTCACAATTTGTGGTATAAAAAAACGCCCGAATAACCGAGCGCAGAGAGTAACACAAAAGAACTATAAACTCCCTCATCTTTCGGATAAACCGCTGGACTTGGCACCTTGAAAACAGGTTGCCGGGCTTCATAGGACCAGATTCCTCCGCCGCTCTTGATAAGGCTGATTCAATTCAGCTTGTATTATACAACATAAATTTAAGCGTGTCAACAAAGTTCGCAAAGTTAGCCCTATTTTCCTGTATGTGTTATGAAGAGTGACAGATAATGAAAAAGCGGCGAATAGAAGACAAATGTGCTAAGGCTGAGTTATCTGAACAAAACCGAAAGTCATCAGTCACACAATTAACTGTGAATAAGGTAACGCAGGACGTGGTATTTAAGCAAGTGGTAGTTGAGCATTCTTTATAAGCACCGAGTAACCGCTGCTGAATTCAGGAGAAAAACACAAGACAAAATAACTATCGACGGCGCAAAAGTATGACGGAACCATTAGTTCTCTTGCTGACGGCTCATGCCGTCCTCACAGCCACCCAAACCGGCATACGGGATACGAGGTCAAGCTTGCAAAAGAT
>CASDRM010000018.1 GCA_949283135.1 uncultured Ruminococcus sp. | reverse complement strand
TGGCACCTTTCGCACGAGGGACTTGACCTTGAGGATCCCGCTAACGAGCCGCAGTATAATAAGCCCGGCTTCCTTGAGATGGGCGTATCTCCCGAGATGGCTCCCGACAAGCCGACATATGTCAAGATTCACTTTGAGCAGGGAATACCCACCGCAATAGACGGCAAGCAGATGGATTCGGTTGAGCTGGTATCTACGCTGAACAAGCTCGGCGGAGAAAACGGCATAGGACTTTTGGATATCGTTGAGAACCGCCTTGTCGGCATGAAGTGCCGCGGCGTTTACGAGACTCCCGGCGGAGCTATCCTTTACAAGGCTCATAATGTCCTCGAGACTATCTGCATAGACAAGGAGACCGCTCACTTTAAGGCACATGTGGCTCAGAAGCTCGCGGAGCTTGTGTACAACGCTCAGTGGTTCACTCCTCTTACCGAGGCTATACTCAGCTTTGTAAAGACTACTCAAAAGACCGTCACCGGCGATGTAACCCTCAAGCTCTATAAGGGCAACATGATAAACGCCGGCGTAACTTCGCCCTATTCGCTTTATGACTCCGAGATAGCGACCTTTGACGAGGACGAGGTTTACAACCAGGCAGATTCCGCCGGATTCATCAACCTTTACGGACTTCCCACAAAGGTTTACGCCAAGATGAAGGAAAAGAACGACTTAAAGTAATTCACAACATTTTCAGTGAGAAAAAGTCCCTCATTTATAAATGCTTATAAGTGAGGGACGCTTGATTTTTATCGGTTAAAGGTGGTTTAGCTATGGAAAAGATGTGGGCAGGAAGAACAAGCGGGGAGACTGACGCTATAGCGGATGATTTTAACTCTTCTATACGCTTCGACTCAAGAATGTACCGTCAGGACATAACGGGAAGCATCGCTCATGCGCAGATGCTCGGCGCGTGCGGCATAATAACCCCCGAGGAGGCGGACGGCCTTACTGACGGGCTTGAGGGGATACTTAAAGACCTTGAGAGCGGCAGCCTTAAAATAGACTATGGCTGTGAGGATATACACATGTTTGTAGAGCAGGTTCTGACCCAGAGAATAGGGGATCTGGGCAAGAAGCTTCACACAGCAAGAAGCCGCAACGACCAGGTGGCTCTGGATACAAGGATGTATCTGCGCGATCAGACCGACGAGATACTTTCGCTTTTAAAGGAGCTTGTCGAATGTATTACGGATAGAGCCGAAGAGTATAAGAGCTGCGTAATGCCCGGATACACTCATCTGCAAAGAGCGCAGCCGATAACCTTCGGTCACCACCTTATGGCGTATTCCATGATGTTCCTGCGCGATATAGACAGGCTCAGGGATTCAAGAAAGAGGCTCAACATTTCTCCGATAGGCTCCTGCGCGCTTGCCGGAACGACGTACCCGACAGACAGAAGCCTTGAAGCCGGGAAGCTTGGCTTTGACGGCGTTTGCATGAACAGCATAGACGGCGTGTCTGACAGGGATTTCTGCGCGGAGCTTCTTGGCGACATAGCCATAGCAATGATGCACCTGTCAAGATTTTCAGAGGAGATAGTTTTGTGGTCAAGCTGGGAGTTTAAGTTTATAGAGCTTTCTGACAGCTTTACCACCGGTTCGTCTATCATGCCGCAAAAGAAAAACCCCGACATGGCGGAGCTCGTAAGAGGAAAGACCGGACGTGTCTACGGAGATCTGATATCCCTGCTCACTGTTCTCAAGGGTCTGCCTTTGGCATATAACAAGGATATGCAGGAGGACAAGGAAGGCGTGTTTGACGCCTGCGATACGGTCAAGATGTGCCTTAAGGTGTTTATAGGAATGATAAGAACCTTTAAGGCTCTGCCGGAAAACATGATAAAAGCCGCGCAAAAGGGCTTTATAAACGCGACGGATCTTGCGGATTATCTTGTGAGAAAAGGGCTGCCATTCAGAACCGCTTATAAGATCTGCGGACAGATAGTCGCTAAGTGTATAGAGCTTGGCTGCGTTCTCGAAAGCTTGCCGATAGAGGAATACAAGAGCTTTTGCGAGCTGTTTGATAAGGATTTGTACGACGATATAAGCCTTGCTAAGTGCGTGGAGAAAAGAATAAGCTACGGCGGAACGTCTGTGGCTTCTGTCGAGGCTCAGATAGCCTCGGTCAGAAGCGCGCTCAATACGCCTGATATTCTCAAATAACTTGGTGCAGATAACGGAGGACAAGGATATGAACTTAAAGGGAAGAGACTTTTTAAAGCTTCTTGATTTTACACCCGAGGAGATAAGCTACCTTTTGGAGCTTGCAAAAAAGCTCAAGGCCGAGAAAAAGGCGGGGATACCGCACAGGATATGCGAGGGGAAAAACATTGCGCTTATATTTGAAAAGACGAGCACACGCACCCGCTGTTCGTTTGAGGTCGCGGCGCATGATCTGGGCATGAACGCCACATACTTAGACCCCTCCGGCTCACAGATAGGCAAAAAGGAGAGTATAGCCGATACCGCGAGAGTCCTCTCAAGGATATTTGACGGCATAGAGTACCGCGGCTACGGTCAGGATATTGTGGAGGAGCTGGCGAAGTATTCGTCCGTGCCGGTGTGGAACGGGCTTACGAACGAGTTTCACCCGACCCAGATACTCGCCGACTTTCTCACAATACAGGAGCATTTCGGAAGACTTGGGGGTATAAACTTCGTCTACATGGGCGACGCAAGATATAATATGGGCAACTCGCTGATGGTTGGCTGCGCTAAAATGGGTCTTAATTTTACGGCATGCGCCCCGAAAAAGTACTTTCCTAATGAGACGCTTGTCAAGGAATGCGAGAAGCTTGCCGCAAAGAGCGGCGGCTCGGTAAGGCTTTGCGAAAGCCCTGACGAGGCGGTAAAGAACGCCGACGTCATCTATACCGATGTTTGGGTATCTATGGGCGAGCCTGACGAGGTGTGGCGCGAAAGAATAGACGACCTTACTCCCTACCGCGTCGACTCCCGCCTTATGGGGATGGCTTCCCAAAACGCCGTGTTCATGCACTGCCTGCCGTCCTTCCATGACGTAAAGACGAAAACCGGCAAGGAGATATTTGATAAGTACGGCATCGACTGCATGGAGGTCACAGATGAGGTGTTCGAGAGCAGCCGTTCCATCGTCTTTGACGAGGCGGAAAACCGCATGCACACCATCAAGGCGGTCATGGCTGCCACGCTTTTCGACGAGCCGTCGGGTAAGCTTTAAATTTATAAGCAATAATCAGGGCTGATACGCCCCGGCGCGCCGGTATCACGGCGCGCTTATTTTTTTTTATCAATTCCGGCGCCGAAGTACTCCCGCCTTTTTTCCATCAGATATCCGTACCTTGCGGACAAGGAGGCTTTTTCGTAGATAAACGCCTCTGTCAGCTTGGGATCGTCCGACTCGTTGAAGCGGCTGTCCGAGGCCGCCATAGCCTCTATGACATCCCGCAGTTCCTCGTCAAGCTCCCGCATTTTTATCCAAGCGCTTTTATCCTGTCGTTTTGTGATAGCAGAAAAGAGTTTTCCCATAGCTGCCTCCGATGTGATTTTGTCAAAATAAAATATGCGCGTCCATGCTTATAAATTACAAATCTGCATATAATTGATATGCAGATGACAAATTTTAGCCAAGCCGGAATTTATGACGGAGCTGAGGCATATTATACTTGGCTTAAAATAATTTTTTTGGGGGGTAGTGGTACAAAATGATAAAAACAGGAAATGTGGAATTTGCCAGCGTAAGGTACTGCTCACAGCTGGGAAGAAACGTCGTGTTTCAAAACTGCTACAGTGAGTCTGGGGATTGCAGGTCTGACTGCCTGAATAAATCCTTGTGCGGGTATGCCGAGTGCGGCTGCCGGAATCTTTTGCTTCACCCGAGCATGAAGATGGTTGAGGACGTCAGGCGTGGGGGAATAGGGGTATAACTGCCACTTTTTCCGCGTTCGCGCACTGACTGATACAATTTTACTCGCATGCGCCGCTGAATATGTTAACCGAAAAGCTGACCCGCGCCGAGATGGGATTCTCGGCTTTCCGGGGCGGCTTTTTCGCTTTTCGGACATGCCCTTACTTTAGTTGACAGAGAAATAATTTAATGGTATAATCAAAAACCGTGTTAAGCTTTAGCTTTATCACGGAAGGAAATTTTGGTTTTATGTGGCTTTATCACGCGATTTTTGCCGCAATATTTTACTCCGACGGTCCGTAGTATTTTGCTTGCTAAATACGGAACGATAGGAGATAATTATATGAAAAAAGAAGAAGCTCTCAGAAAAATCGAATCTCTGAGAAAAATAGATTGTCATACGCATATCATAAACGAAAAAATACGCAGCGAATATTTCGGCAGGGTCAAAAACCGCTATGCTCTTGTAATGGAGTTCCCCGACTTTTTGATGAAATCCGGCTTTGAGCATGAGTGCTCGCAAACCGTACGAGGGGACGACAGGCTGTTTATCTGCCCGTACATCGACCTAAAAGGTGACATCGACGCGCGGCTTTCCGAGCTCGAGCCGAGGCTGGAGTCTGACAAGATAGTAGGACTTAAGGTGTACCTTAGCTATCAGAAGGGAAGAGCGGACGAGGAAAAGCTTTTCCCCGCCTATGAGTTTGCCGCCAAGCACCGTCTGTCGGTTACCTTCCATACAGGTCTGTGCTCGCTGGTGCTTCCCTCAGACAACGACCTTGAGGGCTCGTCTGCCGTTCATATAGGACGAGCCGCGGAGCTTTATCCCGAGGTCAACTTTATCGCCGCACATATGGACGACCCCGAATTTGACAGGTGCATGGATGTTGTCGCGTCACACAAAAATATCTATACAGACATTTCGGGAGCCTATGAGACAGGCACAAGCTACGGCGCGGATGTTGACGCGGCGATAGACCTCTTCAAGAGCGCCACCGACAAGCACCCCGAGTGCTTCAGGCAGATGCTTTACGGCACGGATTTCTGTCCGCCGATATCGCTCGGTCAGCTTGACGAGTACGATTACAGCCTTTATCGGATGTTCCCCTCCGAGACATGGGAGGATATATGCTGGGGCAACGCCCTGCGCGCCTTCCCGAGGCTCGGGGATTACCTTAAATAACAGCCGCAATAAATGTACATAGGAGAAAATAAAATGACAAAAGCGGAATTTTCATTCAAGGCGAAAAGCTTTTTTAAATCCTTTACGCCTTACCAGATAATTTACCTTGTCGCGGTGTTCGCGATAACGATAGCCTTTACGGTAATTATGCCCGAGAATATGCTCGACGACATGTCCAGCCCGTTGGTGACCGTGTGCTCTGTCATCGCGGTTCTTGCCAACCCCGTGTGCGAGCTGCTCATATCAAAGCAGTCGAGACTCAACTTTTTAGTCGACATATTCTTTATCGAGATACCCGAGTTTATCCTTTGTATATGGCTCGGCTGGTACTCGATAGCCATTGTTACGCTTGCGTTCTGGATACCGATAGATATCGCGAGCTACCTTAAGTGGAGAAACCACATCGACGAGAAGGAGGACGAGCTCACCGTAGTAAAGCGCCTCAGCCTTAAGCAGGATATTTTTGTCGTCCTTGCCATCGCCGCGTTTACCGTGGTCGTAGGCTCTCTCATCCAGCTTATTCCCGGCGCGTCTGACTCCTACCTTGACGCGCTTGCCGCCGCCTGCGGAATGGCGAACGGCATACTGCTGCTTCTCAGATACACCGAGCAGTGGTACGCATGGCTGACTACACTTGTTCTTTACACCATAATGTACACCATTTCCGAGAGCTATATCATGCTGATAACTGTTGCCGCGATGCTTGTCAACACCTGCTACGGTTTCGTCAAGTGGTATATCTACACCAAAAAGAGAAAGCAGGAGTCAGGTATGACAGGCAATACCGCTGCTGCGAAAAAATAAAAATAAGCTCGCTTTTTTGGCTGAACTCTGCGTCATATGTAGAAAATCGGCGCAGAGTTTTTAATTTTTGGCTGTTGACTTTATATGGCAACATGTGATATAGTATTTTTGTGTATTTATATATACACGGAAAGGTTTGATTTATTTTTTATGGACATTTTCATAATAGCTTTACTATTGCTGATGTCTGCACTCTTTTCTGCTTCAGAAACAGCGTTCTCGACAGCGAAAGAGGCAAGGATACGCACATATGCCCAGGACGGCAATAAGCGTGCAAAGGTAGCTATTAAAATTTCCGAAAACTATGACAAGGCGTTGACCACAGTACTTATAGGCAACAACATTGTCAACCTCGCGGCTTCATCAATCACAACGGCATTTGTTATCCGGGTGTTCAAAGGCGACGCATATATCGCTCTCGGAACGGCTGTGATAACAATACTGGTACTTATCTTCGGCGAGATAATGCCGAAGAATGTTGCAAAGGAATATCCCGAAAGATTCTGCCTTTTCATTTCCTACCCGCTCTGGGGACTCATGATTTTATTCACCCCGCTGGTATGGCTGCTTGTAAAGCTCAAGAATCTTGTGATCCTCATATTCGGCGGAAAGAACGATCAGCCGTCGATGACAGAAGAGGAGCTCAAGCTGATGATAGATGAGATCGAGGACGAGGGCGTCTTCGACGAGTCTGAAAGCGATCTTGTAAAGAGCGCGATAGAATTTTCGGACATCTCGGTCAGTGAGATACTCATCCCGCGAGTAAATATCGCGGCTGTCGAGATAGACGACGACATAGAATCCATCAAGGAAAAGTTCATATCATCACATTTTTCCAGACTTCCTGTTTATGAGAAGACTATCGACAGCATCGTGGGAATAATCCATGAAAAGTATTTCTTCGATATGTACCTTCGAGGCGGCAAGAATATCTCGGAGATAATGCAGAAGCCTCTTTACATATTCGGGCTGTCTTCCATCTCCGACATCATGAAGGAGATGCAGCGCTCGAAGAGTCACATGGCGATAGTAGTCGATCAGTACGGCGGTACTCAGGGTATAGTCACCATGGAGGATATCATAGAGGAGCTTGTAGGTGAAATTTATGACGAGACGGACGAGGAGGACACCTCGTTTGTGGATCTCGGCAACGGCGAATATGAGGTCTCGGGAGACCTTAGCATCAGGGACTTCCTCGATAAGATAGGGCTTCCGGACGACGAGATACAGACAGACTGCACCTCGATAGGCGGTCTTACCATGGAGAACCTCGACCATGTTCCGCAGTCAGGCGAGCAGGTTCAGGTATCCAGATTTTTGATGAAGGTCATATCTTCCGATGAGCAGAAAATCGACAGGGTCCACATAAGCGTGATGGAGAAACCGGAGGACTCCGACTCTGATGAGCGTGAGCGGGACAGGGATAAAGACGGCGATAAAGAAAAAGACAAAGACCGGGATAAGGATAAAGACAGGGATAAAAACAAGGACAAAGACAGGGACAGGGATAAATCCGACAAGTCGGACCGAGCCTGAATCCGGTGAATATAATTGAGCTTTGGCAGGAGCGGCAGTTGCCGTTCCTGCTTTTTCTTTTTTCCGGCAACATGCCCGCTTTATGCCGGTAAGATAACTGCCTGAGTATGACGCGCGTGGATATAGCCCATATCGCTTGCGCCGGAAGTATCGTGAGGGTAAGCATTTTCATATCAACTCTTTATGCCGCCCGATTACACCGCCTGATACCACCTGAGCACACCGCCTTATACCACCGCCCGAGAGGCGTCAGCGGCTTGCCGCACCGCTGTTACCCACCTTAAATAATACGCATAAAGCTGTCTAAAAAAGAGAATTTTTGGCTCAGATATGTTAAAATTACACAAAATCGAGAGTCAAAATTCTCTTAAAGTCTAAAATGCCCATTGACTTTGGTATTGACTTTTCGGGAAGCACGATGATATAATTGGTGTATATCGTGGCATATAGTACGGAAATTGTGGAATCTGGTGTAAAGAGGGTGAATCGGATGCCGAAAACGGAGCGAATGAGCGGCGAGCTTCTGTATACTATAGACCCCAAGGGCAGGATGAGCTTCCCCCCGAAGTTCCGGGAGATACTCGGCGAACGGTTTATTCTCACAAAGGGTCCGAACAACAAGCTGGTCGCGTACTCCGAGGAAAACTGGGAGAAGCTTGTCGAGCAGATAGCAGAAATGGATCTCGGCAGGGAAAAGGACATCCTCACCCAGATGTGCGTCAAGGCGGCGTCTCCCGTCGAGGCGGACAAGCTCGGCAGAATACTTGTTCCTCAGGCGCTGAGGCAGTTCGCGGGGCTTGTGAAGGACGTGTATGTAGTCGGAGCTATCGATGAGGTAGAGATCTGGGACAGAGCCAACTACGACGCCTTCAACCAGTCTATCACACCTTCCGACTTCTATGCGGCAATGTCGGGACTTAAACTTAAATGATGATGGAATATAAGCACATATCTGTTTTGCTTGATGAGACAATAGACGGTCTTAAGATAAACCCTGAGGGAATATATGTTGACGGCACAGCCGGCGGAGCGGGGCACTCTTTCCAGATAGCCCAGCGGCTCACCACCGGCAGGCTGATTGCCATTGACCGCGACCCGGACGCCATAAGAGCCGCGACAGAGAGGCTTTACGGCTACAGCGCGACGGTCGTTCAGGGAAATTTCTCTAATGTAGATAAGATTCTTCATGAGCTTGGAATATCGCGTATTGACGGGATGCTTTTGGATCTGGGAGTATCCTCATATCAGCTTGACAACGCCGAAAGGGGCTTTTCCTACCATTCGGACGCGGAGCTCGACATGAGGATGAGCCGCGAGGGGATAAGCGCCAAGGATATAGTCAACAGCTATTCCTACGAGCGCCTGTGCCGGATACTTTTTGAGTACGGTGAGGAAAAATTCGCTAAGAGCATAGCCTCGAATATAGTCAAAGCGAGAGAGCGAGAGCCTATCGAGACGACGTCCGAGCTTGCGCAGATAGTGAAGGATTCCGTTCCGCAGAAGGTTCGGAGGGAGAAAAACCCCTGCAAAAAGACGTTTCAGGCGATACGCATGGAGGTAAACAACGAGCTTGGCGAGCTTTCGGAGGCTCTTGACAAGGCGTTCGATCTGCTCAATCCCGGCGGAAGGCTGGCTGTGATCACCTTCCACTCGTTGGAGGACAGGCTGGTAAAGCAGAGGTTTGCGAGCTTCGCGCAGGGCTGCACCTGCCCGCCCGAGTTTCCGGTATGCGTGTGCGGAAAGACACCTCGAGCAAAGCTTATGACAAGAAAGCCGATAGAACCGTCAGAGGCGGAGATAGCCGCCAATAACCGGGCGCACTCGGCAAAGCTCAGGATAATAGAAAAAATCAAGGATTAGTATTCTGATCCTTTGCAGGAATATAAACAGGGGGGAATGGTCACATGGCTTATCAGAAGGGCAATTTGGCTTACGACATTTCGGTATACGAGCCGAAGGTCAATCAGCCCGCGCACAGGGAAAAGCCCAAGATTGAGGTAAACGTAAAAAAAGCGCCGGCTGTGAGAACCCAGAGCGCCTTCGGAATTTTGGTAGGAGCAGCGGTAGTATTCGCGATGATGTTCGCGATGCTCTACGGCAAGGTCGAGACCAACAGGCTGTTCAATGAGGCGACCCAGCTTGAGGCGGAGCTTAAGGCTCTCGAGTCGGAAAACATTTCCCTGGCTGCGGAGTATGAGTCAAAGACCTCGCTCAGGAATGTCGAGGACTATGCCCAGAATGTGCTGGGGCTTCAGAAGCTCGACAAGTCGCAGATTCAGTATGTCGAATTTGAGGGAGATACCGTATGCGAGGTTGTCGAGGCGGAAAAGGAAAACATCTTTGTAATAATAAAGAACTGGTTTGCAAATTTATGCGAATATCTCGGAGCGTAGGGAAATAAAGATAATATTAACCATGGAAAGTTAAGTTTTGCCTCACCGGAGTAGGGCTCAAACTTAGCTTTCTTGCGTAATAAAGTGTATTTTTCAGAAAGGAACAGGAATGTCGGTAGCAGAAAAATCCACAGCAACCATGAAAAGACGACTGACTCTGATAATCTTTGTCGTCATGATTTTGGTTCTTGTATATGTGTCAGTGCAGATGTACAACGTGGCGGTACTCGAGAGCGATAAGTTTCAGGCTCTTGCTAACAGTCAGCAGTTTCGCACCACGACCGTAAAGGCGAACAGAGGCACTATTTATGACAGAAACGGTCAGGTGCTCGCCCAGAGCGTCACCGTATATACGGTGTTTGTAGATCCGAGAACATTTTCGGAGCGGGACACCGAATATGAGGCGGAGATAGTCGACGTCCTTGTGTCAAGCTTGGGAGTTGAGTCAAGCTTTGTCCGCGAAAGGCTGTATAAGGACAACGCATATCAGGTAATAGCGGATGATGTAGATAAGACTATAGCGACCTCGATTATGACAAAAATGTCCGAGCTTGGAGTCACATCTGTCGGGGCAACTCCCACCGCGAAGAGAAATTATCCTCAGAACGACCTAGCGGCGAACGTAATAGGTCATCTTCACTATGACGGCTACGGAATTTACGGGCTTGAGGCATACTACGACGAGTATCTCACCGGAACTGACGGCAAGATAATCAGCGCGATAGACGCCCACGGCGCGGAATTTCAGTATAAGTACAAGCAGAGCTATGACGCCGTCGACGGCGCGTCGCTTTACACCAATATCGACTCGACTATCCAGTATTACACCGAAAAGGCGCTTGAAAACGCGGTTTTGGCAAACAACCCGAACGACAAGTCCTGCGCGATAGTCATGAACTGCAACACCGGCGCGATATACGCCATGGCTACGGAGCCAGACTACGATCTCAATTACCCGTCCGAGATTTACGACGAGAAGACCGCTCAGATGCTCGCCGCTCTTGATACGCCTGCCACTCAGGAGGAGTACGCTACTCAGCGCTCGCTCGCGTGGAACCTGCAATGGACAAACAAGGCGATATCCTCTCTTTACTACCCCGGCTCGGTATTCAAGGTAGTCACCGGCTCGGCGGCTCTCGAGGAAAACGCCATAAGCCTTTCGGACACCTTCTACTGCAACGGCTCCACCGACGTTCAGGGAGTAATATTCCATTGCTGGACTACCCACGGCGGACACGGAACCCAGAATTTTGTCCAGGCGATGACAAATTCCTGCAACCCGGCGTTTGTATCGATAGGTCAGCATCTCGGGGCAAAGCTTTTCTGCCGCTATTTCGAGGCGTTCGGGCTTACCGAAAAGACCGGAATAGACCTTCCCGCCGAGGCTAACAGCCTTTATGTCCCGTATGAGAACATGACGCCGGTTTCTTTGGCTTCCAGCTCATTCGGTCAGACAAATAAGATAACCCCGATCCAGATGATATGCGCATACGCCGCGGTGGTAAACGGCGGAAATCTTGTGACCCCGTATGTCGTAGACAGGATAGTGGACAACGACGGAAACATAATCAAGCAGTACACCCCCACCATAAAGCGTCAGGTAGTTTCAGAGGAGACCTCCGAGATAATGCGCCAGACGCTCGCGACGGTCGTTTCCACCAACTCGGGAAGCAACGTCTACATAAAGGGCTATAACATAGGCGGAAAGTCGGGCACATCACAGAAGCTTGACGAAAACCCGGAGGGAAACACCTACGTTTCATCCTACTGCGCGTTCTATCCGGCGGACGACCCGGAGATAATCATGCTTGTCATGGTAGACGAGCCGACAAACGGACTGTACTATGGCTCCGCGGTGGCGGCTCCGGTGGTTTCGGAGGTGTTTACGGAGATACTGCCGTACCTTGGCTACTACGCGGAATACACCGAGGAGGAGCTTGCCGAGCTCGAGGTGACGGTTCCGGACGTCGAGGACGCCGATGTTTCAAGCGCTAAGGCGACGCTGGAGAGCCTCGGTCTTAAAGCTGAGGTAATAGGCAACGGCAGCACGGTAATTGACCAGATGCCCTCTCACGGAAGCGAGATGCCAAAGGGCTGCACGGTGATACTCTACACTGAGGAGGACTACGAGGAGGAAGAGGTATATGTGCCCGACCTCACCGGCTACACTCTTGAGGAGGCAAACAAGGCGCTTTCGAGGCTCGGGCTCAATCTGAGACCGCTGGGAGGCGCGGCTCAGAAGGCGGGCGCGGAGTGCTCGGGAGTCATGAACTATAAGGAGGTCTACGTCAAGAAGGGTACGATAATAGAGGCGTACTTCCTGATAAACGACGAGACCGGATGATATCAGCATAAACACATCATAAATACCGCAAGGAAGGCATGGATATGAAGCTTTACGAGCTGCTAAAGGACGTAGATGTCATTGGCAAAATGCCACAGGATACCGAAATAGACCAAATAATCTCGGACACGAGAATAAAAATAACCGGCAGGACACTTTTTATCTGTCTCAAGGGCGCGAGGTTCGATTCTCACGACTCGGTCGCGCAGCTTCGGGAACGTGGAGTAAACGTCTTTGTGACGGAAAGGGACTGCGGGGTAGACAACCAGATAATAGTGAGGGACACAAGGCTCGCGCTCTCTCAGATATGGGCAAACAGCTACCGCAACCCGGAGCGGGAGATGAAGTTTATAGGTGTGACCGGCACTAACGGCAAGACCACGACTACCACCCTCATTAAGGAGACGCTTATGGCGCTCGGACACAAGTCCGGGCTTATAGGCACCTGCGGCAACGAGATAGGCGACATGAAGCTTCACGCCGAGAGAACCACCCCCGAGCCGGACGAGTTTTTCGCGCTGCTGAGGCAGATGGCGGACGCCGGCTGCGAGTATGTGGTGATGGAGGTGTCCTCTCAGGGACTGGAACAAAGACGGCTTGGGGATGTGAGGTTCGAGACCGCGGTGTTTACGAATCTCACTCAGGATCATCTTGACGTCCACGGCAGCATGGAAAACTATTATCAGGCTAAAAAGCTTCTTTTTGACAGCTGCGACAAGGCTCTTATCAACCTCGATGACGAGTACGGCAGGAGGCTGTACGGCGAGGTAACCTGCGAGAAACACGGCTTTTCCGTGTCAGACCCGCACGCCGAGTTTTCAGCAGACTTTATAAAGCTCCATGCGGGCGGCTCGAGCTACTGGTACTCAGACCCGAAAAAGGCGTACCGTGTCGATATAATGCTTCCCGGAGGCTATAATGTATCAAACACGGTGGCTGTGATAGCCGCGCTCGAGCTTTGCGGCTTCAGGGCTGAAAAGACCATTCCGATATTGTCCGGTCTTCCGGGAGTGAGAGGCAGATGCGAGGTTGTCAACACGGGACGAGACTTCACCGTTATACTCGACTATGCTCATACTCCGGACGCGCTTGTGAATATTCTTCGCAGCGTAAGAGAGTTCGCTAAGGGAAGGGTAGTATGCCTGTTTGGCTGCGGAGGAAACCGCGACGCGAAAAAGCGTCCGCTCATGGCGGAAGCAGCCGCCCGAAACGCCGACTTTCTCATTATAACCTCGGATAATCCAAGGGACGAGGATCCGCATGAGATAATACGGCAGATAATCAAAGGTCTTGACGGGCTCAAGTGCGAATATACTGAAATAGACAACCGCCGGGACGCCATTTTCTGGGCTGTAAGAAACGCAAGACCTGACGATGTGATAGTCCTTGCCGGAAAGGGACACGAGGATTATCAGATACTCGGCAACGGCGTCAAGATACACTTTGACGAGAGGGAAATAGTAAAGGAAGCTCTTGACGGGCTTGACAAATAAAGCTTCGGAGGATTAAATAATGCCGTTTTGGATAAATTTGATTGTCGGATTTCTGTCGCTCATTGTGGCGGCGCTTTTCGGGGTAATACTCATCCCATACCTCAAAAAGCTCAAGGCGGGCTCGCATATACTTGATATAGGTCCCGCGTGGCACAAGTCCAAGGAGGGCACGCCGCTTATGGGAGGGTTCATGTTTATACTCTCCGTTCCGGTGTCGCTTTGGGTGGGGTACCTAATAATCAAGGCTTATCGCTCGGCTCACATGATTGAAGGCCCGGAGAATTTGGGCTGGAAGCTGATCGCCGCCATAGGCGTGGCGATGCTCTTCATGCTCGTCGGATTCTGCGACGATTACATAAAGGTAGTAAAGAAGCGGAACAAGGGCTTCAGCATAGTGGGAAAAACGGCATGTCAGATCATTATAATAGTCGCCTATCTAGCGGCGCTCTGGGCTTTGGGGTATGACACCGTCGTCGAGTTTCCGCTGATAGGAGACGTCGATTTCGGCTGGCTCTATTACCCCGTGATGGGTCTTGCGATATATGTGCTTGTCAACGCGGTAAACTTCACCGACGGAGTAGACGGGCTTTTGGGCTCGGTGACGGTGGTATATTCCGTGGTGTTTACTCTTATATTCGTGCTGCTCAACGACTGGGAGATGTCGGCTCTGTCGATGGCTGTAGCGGGCGGCTGCATGGGCTTTTTGGTGTGGAACCTTCACCCCGCGAAGGTATTTATGGGAGACACCGGCTCGATGTTTCTGGGCGGCTGCGTGGTCGCGATGGGCATAGCCTCAGGGCTTGAGCTTTTGCTGCCTCTGGTAGGACTGATTTATGTAGTTGAGTTTTTCAGCGATATAATACAGATTTTCAGCATAAGGGTGCTTCACAAAAAGGTATTCAAGATGGCGCCCATTCATCATCACTTCGAGCTTTGCGGCTGGAGCGAATACAAGATTCTCTGGGTCTTTTCGGGAGTGACGCTTATATGCGGCATACTGGGCATAGTGGCTGTGTGGCTGTATCGGCAGTCGCTGTGATGTATTGTAAGCTATTATAATTGGTAGTTTCGGTTTGGAGGGGTAAAAGTGGCAACTGCCGTCGATTTCCGCATGAGTCGCGGGAGAAAACATAATACCAGCGGCAGCACTGCTGTTGCCGGCAGAGCGCCTGCCGTTCATGATAAAACGGTTCACTCCGGCGATGCGGAAGCCTCAAAAAAGAAGAAGCGCCGCCAGCCCGGGCTCAGGATAGTCGACGGCAATATGGATATGCTCTTTTTTGTCATAATCGTAGTCATGCTTGTCTACGGTCTGATAATGGTGTTCTCGGCAAGCTATATCGAGGGACTTATGAGCGAGAGCCATGACGGCTACGCGTTTGTAAGAACTCAGGGAGTAGCCGCTATAATAGGCGTGCTTCTGATGATATTCATTTCCTTCTTTGACTATCACATATTGATGAACTCAAGAGTGGTAATGATAGGCTACTTCGGAATGCTGGGTCTGATGTTCTATACTGCGTTCTTCGGAATCGACGTACACGGCGCAAAGCGCTGGATAAACATAGGCTCGACAAGCTTCCAGCCATCTGAGGCGATGAAGCCTGTACTGGTGGTAGTTGTGGCGTTTCTTTTGATAAAGTATCTTCCTAAGGATATATCTCCGACTAAGAAGTTTATCCCGCTTCTTGTTGTAATGGCGCCGGTGTGCGCGGCGATGGTTTTGCAGCGCCATATATCCGGACTTCTTATCATGTGCGCGCTGTTTGCCTGCGTAGTGGTAGTAAGCGGGATGCCATGGAAGGACATATTCAGGCTCGGAGCTATTTTGGCTGTGTTCGCGCTTGTGGCTGCCGTTGTATTCTCTGTGTCAAGAGGCGGAGGACTATCGTACATCTTTGACAGAATCGCCAGCATGAGCAGCGTCGAGGACGGAGAGATAAACGACGACACATGGCAGACCGCTCAGTCCATGATAGCCATCGGCTCGGGCGGCTGGTTCGGGCTAGGCTTCGGAGAGTCGAGGCAGAAGTATTTCTGGCTTCCCGAGTCGCAGAACGACTTCATCATTTCTATAATAGTCGAGGAGCTGGGATATCTCGGAGGACTGACGGTGCTTATCCTGTTCGGGCTTTTAGTATACCGCGGCTTCAGGATAGCGAGAAAGGCGCCGGATAAGTTCGGAATGCTGATAACCACCGGACTTGTCTTCCAGATGGGATTCCAGGCGCTTTTGAATATAGGAGTAGCCTGCAACGCATTCCCTAACACCGGAGTGTCGCTCCCGTTTTTCAGCGCCGGAGGAACCGCCCTTGTGGTGCAGCTCGCGCAGATGGGAGTAGTGCTCGGAGTGTCGAGGCGGTGCGAGGATCTGTAGGAACATATGTCAGAAAGAGTGATATTAAATGCTTAAGGTAATACTTTCGGGCGGAGGAACGGCTGGGCATGTCAACCCGGCGCTCGCCATATCCGAGATAATAAAGGAAATATACCCCGACGCGGAGTTTTTGTACGTCGGGACGCCGAACGGCATCGAAAAGGATCTTGTAGCCAAGGCGGGTCTTGATTTCGCCCCGATGAACGTGGCGGGTTTCCAGCGCAGGCTATCCCTTCATAACATCAAGCGCAACATGACGGCGGCATGGTATCTGATGACCTCGGGAAGCCGTTCAAGACAGATAATCAACTCGTTCAAGCCGGATCTTGTAATAGGCACTGGCGGATATGTCTGCGGACCGATAGTCCGCATGGCCGCCAAGATGGGCATTAAGACGATAATCCACGAGCAGAACGCTTTTCCCGGCGTGACCACCAAGCTTTTAGCGAACGAGGTTGACAGGGTGATGCTCACCGTCAAAAAGGCGGAGGAGTATATAAGGGACAAGGACAAATGCGTAGTTACCGGGCTTCCCGTGCGCATGGGATTTGTCAAGGGCAGGCTCACAAAGGCTGAGGCCAAGGCAAGGCTCGGGCTGAGCAGGGAGCTGTGCATACTGTCTACCGGCGGAAGCCTCGGCGCGGGGAGGATAAACGAGACGGTCGCCGACCTGATGGCGTGGTACTGCCGGGAGGGAATAAAGGTAAATCACATCCACTCCTACGGAAAAAACGGCAGGGGGACATTTGTGGCGTCGCTTCGCACAAAGGGAGTGGAGCTTGAGGAGCACCCCGAGTTCATAGTAAAAGAGTATATTGACAACATGCCGACCTGCATGGAGGCTGCCGACCTTATTATAAGCCGCTGCGGCGCGGGCGCGCTGACCGAGATAGAGGCGGTGGGCTGCGGCTCGATACTGGTTCCATCGCCGATAGTGGCGGAGAACCACCAGTATCACAACGGCAAGGTGCTTGAAAACGCGGGAGCAGCCATACTTATAGAGCAGAAGGATCTGACCAGCGAATGGCTGATAAAGACTGTTGACAGCCTGATAAGCGACCCCGAAAGGCTAAGAGGGCTGTCCCGCAACGCCGAGAAGCTCTACATCACCGACACTCCCGACAGAGTCGCGGCGGTAATAAAAGAGGTTCTTGAAGGAAAGTAGCCAAATCCGGCTTTATCACATATTATACCTGTAGATATATCTGAAAAAATATGTGATAAAGGGGAATAAAGATGCTCGAAAGCAGGCTTATCGTCGAGGGCGGCAGAAAGATTGAGGGAGAAATAAGGGTGCAGGGAGCAAAAAACAGCTCGCTTCCGCTGCTTGCCGCCTCGTTTTTGTCGGGCGGAACAAGCGTGATACATAACTGCCCCGCCCTGTCTGACGCCTATGCGGCGTGCAGGATACTCAGCTCGCTCGGCTGTAAGTGCAAGAGGGAGCAGCATAGCGTCATCGTTGACTCCTCGGATGCCGACGGCTTCGCTGTCAGCGACGGGCTTATGCGCGAGATGCGCTCGTCGATAGTCTTTCTCGGAGCGATACTCGGCAGGACAAAAAGGTGCAGGCTTTCATTTCCGGGAGGCTGCGAGCTGGGCCCCAGACCTATTGACCTTCACCTCGAGGCACTTAAAAAGCTGGGCGTAAGAATAATAGAGGATCACGGCGTGCTTGACTGTACCTGCGGTCAAAGACCGGCAAGGTGCGACATAACCCTTTCGCTGCCGTCTGTCGGGGCAACCGAGAACATTATGCTTTATTCGGCGCTCGGAAGCGGAGAGACGGTCATATACAACGCCGCGAGAGAGCCGGAAATAACCGACCTCGGCGGGTATATCAACAAATGCGGCGGAGATATACGGGGGCTTGGCAGCTCGACCGTGGTGATAAACGGAGTGCCCGAGCTTCACGGCTGCGAATATACCGTAATGCCGGACAGAATAGTGGCTGCCACATATATGGGGGCTGCCGCCGCGACAGGCGGCGAGCTTGTTCTTTCTGGCGTGTGCCCGCAGGATATGTATTCGTGTATGTCGATCTTTTCCGAGATGGGCTGCGGGGTTTATCCGTATACAGACAAGATTTTCATCAACGCGAAAAAGAGCCTGTCGGCGGTGAGGACGATACGAACCATGCCCTATCCGGGCTTCCCCACCGACTGCCAGCCGATAGTTATGGCTGTTTTGTGCCGTGCGAACGGCTCGAGCATGATTGTCGAGAACATTTTTGAAAACCGATTTATGGCGGCTGATGAGCTCAGGCGAATGGGCGCGGACATAAAGACGGAGGGCAGGGTCGCAGTAATTGAGGGAGTCAATAAGCTTTTGGGCGCGAAGCTGCGTGCCGCTGACCTCAGGGCGGGAGCGGCTCTGATAGTCGCCGCGCTCGGCGCCGAGGGCACAAGCGTCATTTCAAACGTGAGGTACATAGACCGCGGATACGAGAATATAGAGGAAGAGCTGTCCGCAGTGGGAGCCAGAATCAAAAGGATCTGAAAATTCAGGGAAGAGAGGTAAACCGAATGAGGGACGTCGTAAAATCACAGCCTGCTCAGAACGCTCAGCCGGTAAGGCGGCGCAGGCGCAGAAGAAAAAATCTGTCGCTCTACTATCTAATGATATTCCTCATATGCGGAATTATTCTTTTTGTGCTTTCAAGAACGGTGCTGTTCAGGATAAAGACTATCGAGGTCGTCGGCAACTCACGCTACACTGCGCAGGAGCTGATAGACGCCGCAGGGCTTCGGGTCGGCAGGAATATGTACAATGTCGACCTTAAAGAGGCGGAAGAGGATATAATGGATGAGTTCATCTACATCGACAGCGTAAGCGTCAGGCGAAAGCTGCCCGACAAAATGGTGATAACCGTTGAGGAGGCTTCAGCGTTCGCCTGCTGTCAGTACGAGGGCTCAAGGTACGCCACGATAACACGCAGCGGCAGATATCTTGAGACTGAGCAGTCCTCGCCGAGGGCTGAGCTAATGCAGATATACGGCTTGGAGCTTGTCGAGGTGGAGCGCGGCAAGAGCCTGAAATGCACCGACGAGGACAAGCTTGAGGTGCTCAACCAGCTTCTTGACGCCATAGACGAGATCTGTCCCGGCAAGATATCCTATATAGACATAACAAACCGTGCGGACATAGTCATGGGCTACGGCGGAAGGATAGACATAGAATTCGGAAGCTCGCTCGACTACGAGTACAAGCTTCGCTATATCACGGCCATAATACAGGACAACCTTGAGCCTGATGCGCAGGGCAGGATAATATATCACAGCGCGTCGGCGGGAGCATCGTTTATTACAAACGAGGATCTCGAACAGATGCAGGAGGACCTTGAGGAAAGAAAGGAGCAGGCTCAGCAAACTCAGCAGCAACAGCAAACACAGGAAAATGGGGAGAATCAGGAAGAATAACCAATAAAGTATTAGTTAATTGGCATAAATTATCTTAAAAATGTCTTGCTGGGCTATTGCCAAGCGGAATGTTTTATGCTACTATAATACTAAGTTTAGATGCAGATATTCGCATGATATAGTATATATTGGAGGAGAAAAGCAATGGGCTTTGTAATGGAAAACGAGGGAATAGATCTTGCCAAAATTAAAGTTGTGGGCGTAGGCGGAGGCGGCGGAAACGCGCTCAACTGCATAGTAGCGACAGGCATTCAGAATGTTGAATACATATCCGTTAATACCGATGCTCAGGCGCTCAAGAACTCCAAGGCTACAACGAAAATCCAGATAGGACAGAAGCTCACCCATGGTCTCGGCGCAGGCGGAAAGCCTGAGATAGGAGAGGGCGCTGCTCAGGAGTCCAAGGATGAGATACAGGACACTCTCAAGGGTGCCGACATGATATTCATCACCGCCGGCATGGGCGGAGGAACCGGAACAGGAGCCGCTCCCGTGGTTGCCGAGATAGCAAGGGATATGGGAATACTGACTGTCGCGGTAGTCACCAAGCCTTTTGCGTTTGAGGGCAAGAGAAAGCTTGAGCAGGCTGAGCGCGGCATAGACGCGCTTATCAGGAATGTTGACTCGCTTGTGGTCATACCCAACCAGAAGCTTCTTACAGGCAGGGAGAACCTCACCATGAGGCAGTCGTTTGCTCTTGCCGACGATATACTCAAGACCGCGGTTCTGAGTGTTACCGAGCTGATACTTCGTCACGGCGAGATAAACGTCGACTTCGCGGACGTCAAGACCATAATGAGCAACGCAGGCTATGCCCACATGGCGATCGGTCACGGCGAGGGCAAGGACAAGGTCGCGGACGCTGTTCAGCAGGTCATTTCCAGCCCGCTGCTTGAGACCTCTATCAAGGGCGCAAGAAGACTGCTCATCAACGTCACCATGTCCGAGGATTTCGGAACCGAGGAGATGGCGAACCTCACCGATACCATTACCAAGGCTGCCGCAGAGGATGTCGAGCTTATCTTCGGTGCGGACTTCAGCGAGGATCTCTCCGACGCTATTGATGTTATAGTCATTGCATCAGACTTTGACGATTACAATAACCCCAACGCTCCTGAGGAGGACGCCGAGACCGAGGAGGAGAGCTCTGACACGGGCTCGAAGGATACGGGCTCGACAAGCTTCTACGATGGGCTCTGGAACGACCTGTTCAAGCGTTAAGAGGCGGGATTTCGGGAATAAATATTTAAAAGCGGATGCTTCTGAGACGGCGCAGGCGCAAAAGTCTGCGCCGTTTAGGCGCATTATCCGGGAAAATGGACAGATTCAAGGTAGGCTTTTATTGCTATATAGCCATATATTACAAGTTCCATTTGTAAAAAATGACTGAAAAATTTATAAAAAACATTACTGCACTTGACAAAAATATGTCAGGATGATATATTTATCCTATGAATTATTCCACGAGGTGAGCGACTTGCCGCAGACAGATTACAAAGCCATGTCCGACGGCGAGCTTCTTGGGCTTGTCAGAAGTGACGAAAGCGCCTATTCCGAGCTTATTTCAAGGTATCTTGGAAAGGTTCGGCGCCTCGCGCGCGTTTATTCATACAACCATTCCGACTGCGACGATCTGGTTTCCGAGGGGATAATCGGGCTGATGAATGCGGTGAAGAGCTATGACGGCTCGTCCGGCAAGGCGTCATTTTCGACGTATGCGTACGCCTGCATTCACAACCGCATAATCTCGGCGCTGAAAAAGTCGAGCCGGATAAACAGCTGTGAAGAAAATATGGACACCCTTGACTCAAATGGCGGCAGCTCAGGAAGAGGTTGCTCGCCGGAGAGCATCGTTATGAGCCGCGAGGAGATAGGCGAGGTGCTCGGGTGGATGGAAAAGGGTCTGAGCAAGACCGAAAAGAGCGTTTTCGAGGCATATATGGCGGGAAAGCCGTATTCCGAGATATCAAGAAGCCTCGGCATCCCCATTAAATCTGTGGACAACGCGCTTTTAAGGGTCAGAAGGAAGCTTCGCAGCAGACTATAGGTAAAAACCCGTGCCGTGACGCGGTAAAAGGCGAGACGGCGGAGGGCTTTTATAAATAATGTGAGCCATGCAGCTTAATTCCGTGCGTTTGTAAGTAATCAAAGTTGAAGGTATTTAGTCCGCTTGGCAAAAACTTTAAGCGAGGGAAATTTATGTACGAAGACAAAACATTGGTATGCCGTAACTGCGGAAAGGAATTCGTTTTCACAGCCGGTGAGCAGGAGTTCTACGCTGAGAAAGGCTTTGAGAACGAGCCTAAGATGTGCAAGGATTGCCGCAGAAGCAAGAAGGAAGCAGGAAGACAGTTCTATACCGCTACATGCGCAGCATGCGGTAAAGAGGCTAAGGTTCCTTTCAAGCCCCACGACGACCGTCCGGTATACTGCAGCGAGTGCTTTGCTAAGCAGAAGGAAGCAAACGACTGATACTTTCAGACAACTTTGCGAAAATCAGGCTGACCTCATTTACAAACGGGGTCAGCCCGTTTTTTATGTATGGATAAGGACTTGAAATAGCGGGAAAAGTATTATATAATTCATTAAAAGGCATAGTAGCAGACAGGAGGAGAAAAAATGAGTATAAACATCACAAAAGACAGCATCATAGGCGATGTCCTTGACATTGATCCGGGCTGCGCGCCGATGTTTCTCGAGATGGGTATGCATTGCCTCGGCTGCCCTTCCGCAAGGGGAGAGACTATAGCTCAGGCGTGCGAGGTTCACGGCGAGGACGCGGACAAGCTTGTCAGGAAACTCAAGGATTACTTTGAGGCAAAATAAGCCTAAGGAAAAAATATGCTGACGATCAGGGCAGCCTGCAGCGGCTGCCCGAGATTTTTGACGAGTTTTTTGAGTCGGGGAGGAAGGGCGAATGTCTTTACTTAATAAACGGCTGGCGGCGTGCTGCGAGTATGTAGCCGGCTCCGGCATCGTCTGCGACATAGGAACAGATCACGCCTATCTGCCCATACACCTTCTTCAGTCCGGCAAATGCGGCTCTGCATACGCCTGCGATATCGCCGACGGTCCGCTTCAGAGCGCGAGGGCAAATGTGAGCGCGCAGGGTCTTGAGGAAAAAATAACGCTCATCAGGTCGGACGGGCTGGACGAGGTGCCGCTTCAGGGAGTGTCTGACATTGTGATAGCGGGAATGGGCGGCGAGCTCATTTTTCGGATACTCGGCAGAAAAATAAGCGAGCTCGGCGGTATAAATCTCATATTGCAGCCCAATACACGGGAGGCTGAGCTTGTCGGTTGGCTGTATGAAAATGGGTTTGAGATACTTGCCCAGCGCGCCGTCACGGACGCCGGGCTTATATACATAGTGATAAACGCGGTGTATAAGGGCGAAATGAGAGCTCTTTCGGAGCTTGAGCGGATTTTGGGGAAGCTGGATGTAAGCGACCCCGAGGCGGCTCGGTATATAGAAATCCAGGCGGACAGGCTGGGTAAAGCGGCCGCGGGTATGCTCGGCTCAAGAAGCCACGAAAAGCGTGAGGAGGGGCTGGCGGCGCAGGAGCTTGCGAAAAAGCTCCGAGTCCTGATTAAAGCTTAAGACCTTTGAATATCGCAGGTCTGGGTACAGCCGGCAGCAAAGCTATCTTCACCGGCAAAGCAGGCAGCTTTTAGTAATGTTTATAGTACAGATACCCTTAATATGAATCTGACCGGAGGTGTAGGAAGTTACAATGACAAAAATATCCGAAATATATGATTATATAGACAGCCTCGCGCCTTTTCGCACCCAGGACACCTGGGACAACGCGGGACTGCTGACAGGAAGCATGGGCGGGAGCGTGACCAAGGTGCTTGTAGCCCTTGACGCGAAGATGGCTGTGATTGAAGAGGCTAAAAAACTCGGCTGCGATCTGATAGTGACCCATCACCCGGTCATTTTTAATCCGCTCAGGTGTATAAACGAGGATGTCGAGGCGGGCAGGCTGGTAAAATACTCGATTTCCTGCATCTGCGCCCACACAAACCTCGACAGCGCAGAGTACGGAATAAGCGACATGATGGCTGACGTCCTCGGCATGAAAAACCTGCACATTCCGCTCGAAATAAACCGCTCCGACCCCGAGACCGGCAGGAGACTCGGTTACGGAACGACGGCTGAGTGCGAGAGCATGCCGCCGGAACGGCTCGCCGCGCTGTGCAGGGAGCGCTTCGGCTGCGTCGGGATAAGGTATGTGCCCGGAAGAAAAAATATCCGCAAAGTCGGAATGGTGTCCGGGGCTGGCGGGGAGTTTATAACCGCCGCACACTCGCTCGGGCTTGACGCCCTTATAACCGCCGAGGTGAAGCACCACCAGTTTATCGAGGCGGAGCGCACCGGCATAACGCTTATTGACGCGGGTCATTTTGAGACCGAGGTGATAGCGGCCGGGTATCTTTGGGAAAAGCTTTCACGCAGGTTTGACGGCACCGAGTTCATTCTCTCCGAGGTAGGCTCGGCGGTGAGAACGATATAATATACTTTTAGGTAGGAGTAAGCATTAAGCATGGCACTTGACGGCGTATATCTCAGCCTTGTAAAAAGGGAGCTCGAGGGAATATTGATAGGCTCACGGGTGGACAAGATCCACCAGCCCTCGAGAGACAATTTAATCATATCCCTTAGAACCTTGCAGCACGGCACAAAAAAGGTGTTTTTCTCTGCGTCGGCAGGGACGGCAAGGGTGCATCTGACCGAGTCGGAGCTTGAAAACCCAAAGACCCCGCCGATGTTCTGCATGCTATTAAGAAAGCATCTTTCCTCCGCGAAGCTCGTCTCGATACGTCAGGATGGGTTCGAGAGGATACTTGACTTTGATTTTGAGGCTACCGATGAGTTCGGTGACAAGGTCATACTCACTCTTGCCGCCGAGATAATGGGAAAGTACTCGAACATAATCCTGATCGGCAAGGACGCAAGGGTGATCGACTCGATAAAGCGGGTGAGCGAGGATATGTCCAGCGTCAGGACTGTGCTTCCCGGGATAGTATACAGCCTTCCTCCGAGGGAAAAGAGGATGAGCCTTTTTGAGATAGACAAGGCTCTTCTCGGCGAGGAGCTTGCGGCGTCTCGCTCACCCGAGTCGTCAAAGGCGCTTGTGAAGCTGCTTGAGGGGATATCTCCGGTCTTTGCAAGGGAGGCTGTGTATTACGCCAGCCACGGAGAGGACAAGCCTCCGAAAGAGCTTACCGGGGACGAGCTTGACAGGCTGGTGTTCTATCTTAGCAGGACTGCCTCGGAAATCTCGGAGGGAAAGAACAGGTATGTCCTTTTGAAGGACAAGAACGGTCTGATGAAGGACTTTTGCTTCACGGATATCCGTCAGTACGGAGCTCTGATGGTTACTAAGGAGTTTGATTCTCCGAGCAGGCTTTTGGACTATTTCTACTCGGAGAGGGACGTCATAGCGCAGACGAGGCAGCGCGCCTCCGATCTTTTCAAGCTGCTTGTCAGCCTGTCCGAGAGGATATCCAGAAGAGTGTCTGCGCAGAAGCTTGAGCTTCAGGAGTGCCGCGGCAGAGAGGAGCTGCGGCTCAAGGGAGACCTCATAATGGCGAATCTTTACCGGCTAGAAAAGGGTATGAAGACGGCAAGGCTTCAAAACTACTATGACGAGCAGGGAAGCGAGATAGACGTGGAGCTTGACCCGAGACTGACGCCTAACCAGAACGCCCAGAAGTATTATCAGGAGTACCGCAAGGCGGACACCGCGGAAAAGAAGCTCACCGAGCTGATAAGCAGCGGCGAGGAGGAGATGCGCTATATCGACTCCGTCTTTGACTCGCTCAGCAGAGCCTCTACCGAAAGCGAGCTGACCGAGATAAGGCTTGAGCTTGCCGCCGGAGGATATGTCAGACAGCCCAAGCTCAAGACAAAGCTTCCAAAGGCTTTGCCGCCGGTCGAGTATGTTTCGAGCGACGGGTTCAGGATACTTGTGGGAAGAAATAACCGCCAGAACGACAGTCTTACGCTTAAGATTGCCGACAAGTCGGATATATGGCTCCATGTCCAGAATATCACCGGAGCGCATGTGATAATCGAGGCGAGAGGGCAGAATGTCCCCAAGAGCACAATAGAGGAGGCCGCACTTATTGCCGCATACAACTCCTCGGCGAGAAATTCTTCGCTGGTGCCGGTGGACTACACCTTAGTCAGGTATGTAAAAAAGCCGTCGGGAGCCAAGCCCGGAATGGTGATATTCACAAATAACAAAACGCTTTATGTCACTCCGGATGACGACGCTGTAAGCTTACTCCGGGCTGATAAGGCGAAGCAGCAGTAGGGAGTGAGGCACTGATGAAGGATAGATTTGAAAGGACGATTTTCTATCTTGTTGTACAAATAATACTTTTCGGGCTGCCGCCCCTTCTTTGCGCGATGTACGGCGCTCCCATGCAGATATATATGCTGCTGCCGCCGGCTGACCTGTGCGTGGCGCTTATCGCGGGCTTTTTCTTCGGCAAGAAAAACGGCGCCGACTGGCTGATGAGCATATGCAGCACGGTAGTATTTTTGCCGACCGGTCTTTTCTTTTACCCGGGAGACGCCGCTCTGTTCATAGTAGGCGTATTTGTCTGCTCGCTTATCGGAGTGTTAGTGGGAAGCGTGTACAGGCGCAGGGTAAGGTAGAGCCGCGTTTGCTGCGGGCAGTTTGTGCTTGACAAACCGGGTAAGGTCTGCTATACTGTTTCAGTCGGGATTTTTAGGCGTTTACCGGCTGAGCCGTTTATGACGGCGCCGGACTTTCACATGCCGGTGTGATGGAATTGGCAGACGTGCTGGACTCAAAATCCTGTGGTAGTGATACCGTACCGGTTCGACCCCGGTCACCGGCACCACGTCGCCGCGGACGTCATATCGTTCGCGGCGACTTTTTTGCAAAAGTCACCGCTCATTCATTCTGTCGCGGCTCCTTTCCAAATCGAACCCGCTGCGCTGGG
>CASDRM010000017.1 GCA_949283135.1 uncultured Ruminococcus sp. | reverse complement strand
GATATCGGATGAGAATATATCCAATACAGTGAGTAGAGGTTGTCGCCCTTTCTTATAGCGGTTTCACTTGCAAAGTGCGCGGCCACGGCCTCGGTATCATCAGAAAGAATCAAATCTATCTCCTCGTCGGTAAAATCATCCTCTCGTCCGTTTCTTAGACCCACCAATATTTCACGGACTGTTTCATCAGGCACATCAAAATACCTTATAAACGAATAAAGATTTGCAGCTTCGTCGATGGCGGTGTAAACTCCGCCGGAGCTGCTTCTTTCGTAAAGCCAAGGTTCAAGAACTTCGCTTCCTCCGATAAGATGCACAAACTCCATGTCTATATAATTCAGCTTGCCATTTACTGTGGAATATATTATATGATTTTGATCGCCACCATTTGTATTGCTGCCAAAAGGCTCAGGCATAACGTCAAAATCTGCCGGTTCGATGTCCTCCCACTGAACCTTATCAGGCTTTGGCTCCTCTTCAGGCATAGGATAATCGATAACTGTCTCTATTTCTTCCCCGGAAATGTCCTTGATGATTTCTTCGGTCACCGACGCGCCGTCAGTCTGAGGCTTATCATCGCCGCCAGAAACCGTATCCGCGTTCGCGCAGCCGTACAAAAGCGCAGCCGCCATAGCCGCCAAAAGCGGTAGCTTGAATATCTTTGCCAATTCAGTCATTTTAGCGCCTCCCTTTGAAGCAAAAGCTATGTTTCAAAACCAAACAAAAATGCCGTCTCTGTATTTTTATGGTAGCATATTCTATACTCATTTTCAATACTTTTCCTTATATAAGCAAATAAAAATATATACCGCTGCAATATTTCAGCAATTTAAATTGTTTTTATAGTAAAAGCAGGCGAGATTTCGTTCAGCCGCTGAGCCGCATGCTTCACTCTTGTCCGAAAACATAGCGAGGAGGAAAATCATGAAAAAAAACACCAGAATAAGACGACTTATTTCACTCCTGACGGCGATAGCTCTCATTGCCGCCATGGCTGTAACCGGAACGGCAGCCGAGGATGATGAGCTCACAACGCTTTCCGGAGTATATGTAGTGAGTGTGCAGTATGTCGAGTCTTTGCAGAGATACTCATTCTCCTGCGCAGCTGAGCTGCAGGGCTATCCGGGCGATTTCTCACCGTTTACCTTCAGCGTCACCGCGGACATGATAACAAACTCTGACGGCTCAGCCGCCTCACACGAGGATATAATGGCGTTTAAAACGCTCTCAGTAGTCTCTCCTCTAATCATGCAGGAGACCTACCCTATGGGTCTTGTCGGCGTTGAGAGCGTGTCAGGAAGCGCGGACACCGCATTATCCGACGAGGAGATAGCGGAGTGCGAGCAGCTTTACGAGGGATTTCTCACAGATGAGCCAACCCCCGATGATTCAGGCGAAGACGCCGGACTTGAAGAGCCACAGTCCGAAAATCCCCCGACAGGCATTGTGCTGGAAATCAGCTACTGCGCTTTATCTGCCATAGCGGTTGTTATGCTGACTCGCAGGAAGAGACGCTGACAGCATATGCCTATCTTAACCAGTCGGAAGCATATAGCTTAATATAATCACATTCTTCTGTCCCCGCCGCAGATTCGCCGCACGCCTTTCTGACGGCGGGTATTTCTGTAATTCATCAGCATATTTTTATACGATAAAATTAAATCACACTTTAGCCAAATATTCATATTTTCTCTTGATATTTCATATTAAATCTGATATGTTTTGATTGTATAAAAATCTTCGAGAGGATGATTTGACGTAAAATGGATATGACAAAGATTTCAAGACCCGGCTCTCCAAAGAGCAAAATGGTCTTTCATGAAAATTTGAACGAACTTCATGTCGGCACGCTAAGCCCAAGATGCTACTTTGTCCCCTTTGCAAACGGTCAGAATCCGTTTGCCGCAAGGACGGAATCAGAGCGCTTCGAGCTTCTTAACGGTGACTGGGAATTTAAGTACTACTCAAGCATTATTGACCTTGAGGACGACTTTACCTCGATTAGCTTCGACAAGACTATTCCCGTTCCCTCAAACTGGCAGATCTACGGCTACGACAGAGCTCAGTACACCAATGTCAGCTACCCTATTCCCTTTGACCCGCCGTATGTGCCTGACGATGACCCTGTCGGCATATACAGCCGCAGCTACTCCTACCGTCCGGACAGAATGAAGAGGATACTCGTCTTTGAGGGAGTGGACAGTTGTCTATACCTGTATGTAAACGGTAGTTTTGTCGGCTACACTCAGGTCTCGCACGCCATGAGCGAATTTGATATCACTCAGTACCTGCACGAAGGCGAAAACAAGATAACCGTAGCCGTTCTCAAGTGGTGCGACGGAACTTATCTTGAGGACCAGGATAAAATCAGACTTTCCGGTATTTTCAGGGACGTATACATTCTCTCAAGACCCGAGAAAGCGGTTTGTGACTATACTGTCAAGACTATTTTAAATCACAAGACCGGCAGCTCGGAGTTTAAGCTTACCGTTAATGGAAGCTCCGCTCATATCAGGCTCTGCGACGCCGATGGAAATACGGTTTGCGAAGCTGATGTAAAGGACGGCGAGGAATATAAAACCAAGGTGCAAAAGCCCCGTCTTTGGTCTGCCGAGATACCATATCTGTACAACCTCACTATTGAGACCGAGAACGAGGTAATAGGCGAAAAGGTCGGCTTCAGGGACATTCGTGTAAAAGACGGAGTGCTCCTTGTAAATAATGTCCCCGTAAAGTTCAGAGGCGTAAACCGTCATGACAGCTACGCAGACACCGGCTACTGCGCTTCGGTAGAGCAGCTGACCCGCGACATAGTGATGATGAAGCAGCACAACATAAACGCCGTCAGGACCTCTCACTATCCCAACTCTCCCCTCTTCTATCAGCTCTGCGATGAGTACGGTCTGTACATAATCGACGAGGCCGACTTTGAGGCTCACGGCTGTGTGGAGATCCTCAGAGGCTTCAGGGATATGTATAAGGACTACAAGGGAATATCCATGATATCCACAGACGAGAAGTTCCAAAGAGCTATCGTCGACAGAGGCGAGAAGCTTGTTACAAGAGACAGAAACCGCCCATGCGTTCTCTTCTGGTCGATGGGCAACGAGGCGGGCTATGGCATAAATGTTCTCAAGGAAGCCGAAAAGGTGAGAGAGCTTGACGACACAAGACTGCTCCATTACGAGAGCGTCGTGCATGCCATGGACGATACAGAGGACGTATTCGACGTCGTTTCGAGGATGTACCCATGGGACGGAGAAATGATAAACTATGCCAAGGAGCAGAACAAGCGCCCGTTCATCCTCTGCGAATACTGCCACGCGATGGGCAACGGTCCCGGAGACCTTGAGGACTACCACGAAATATTCCACTCCAGCCCCATATTCTGCGGCGGCTTCATATGGGAGTGGTGCGACCACGGAATGATAATCGGCTATACCGCGGACGGCAAGCCCAAATACGGCTACGGCGGAGACTACGGAGAGCGCCATAACGACGGCAACTTCTGTATGGACGGTCTTATATATCCGGACAGAACCCCGCACACCGGGCTAAAGGAAGCAAAGCAGGTGTACCGCCCCGTGAGGGTATCAAAGACTGACGACGCGGGAGTATTCGAGCTAAAGAGCCTTCTCAACTTCGCCAACGCCGAGGATCTGCTTGACGGAGGCTATGAGATAACCGACTGCGGCAAGGTTGTCGCGACAGGAAGCTTTGACTTTAGGCTCGCGCCCATGCAGACATCTACCGTAACTATTCCCGGAGCTACCACCGTCACGGGCACAAGCGTTTATATCAAGTTTGTTTTCACCGCCAAGGCGGACACTAAGTGGTGTAAAAAGGGCTACGAGGTATGCTTCGACCAGGTATGCCTCAACGAGCTGAACGAGAAAACCCAGCCATCTATGGCGGGAGACGTTTCTGTCTGCGATCAGCCGCTTTCTCTCAGGGTTGATGCCGGAAACATCAGCTACACATTCGACAAGCGCCACGCAGAGTTCACATCAATAACCAAGGACGGCACAGAGCTTCTTGACAGACCTATTTCCTACAACTTCTTCCGCGCCCCGACAGATAATGACCCGATGAGATGGGATTGGTACAGAGCTCACCTCAACGACTACATAGTAAAGGTGTACAGCACCGGCGTCTCCATAGAAGACGGCTGCGCCAAGATCTATGTAAGCGAAAGCTTCGGCTGGAGCCAGTATCAGCCCTTTGCCCGCGCAAAAGCGGAATACACTATCTGCCCGGACGGAACTCTTGAGATTTCCTGCGAGCTTGAGACAACAAACAAGGTAGAAATGCTCCCCAGATTCGGCATAAGGCTCTTCTTAAGCAAGAGCTTTGACTCGGCGGAGTATTACGGCTACGGTCCGTACGAGAGCTATATCGATAAGCACCGTGCATCGTATATGGGACTCTTCGAGGATAAGATTTCAAACATGCATGAGGACTATATCCGTCCTCAGGAGAACTCTTCTCACTGGGGCTGCAAATACGCCTCTGTGACAGACGGTAAGACGGTTATACGCTTTGAGTCAGACACAGACCTATCCTTCAACGCAAGCGAGTACACCCAGGAAGAACTCGCAGAAAAGCGCCACAACTTTGAGCTCGAAAAATGTGAGAGCAATGTCATCTGCGTTGACAGCCAGATGGCTGGCGTAGGCTCAAACTCCTGTGGTCCCGCGCTCAGGGATAAGTACCGCATTCAGCTTCCAAATGTCAGCATGAACATCAGAATGTTTATAAAGTAATCCCCCTATAGATCAAGTCAAGACCATGTCTGTGCACAAAAGCACGGGCATGGTCTTGTGTACTCTTGCTTGACATATTAAGTAAACAAATAGCTTTATGGCTATCTCATGTCATACGAAGTTGGGTTTAAGGCTTAAAAGTATTGACTTTTAAAGCAAGGCGTGATAACATGAAAGGCAGCGAAGATTCGGCTTACTTTCGCGGACCGCTGTTAATTCCGTTGTAGCGTAACAAGCGGCAGCGATAGATTGAGCTCAGGCTGCACTTGGTGCGCCGGTTCAGGTTCCTGTAAGCTGCAAGACAAAGTTTCGGAGGCATAGCTCAGCTGGTCAGAGCGCACGCTTCACATGCGTGAGGTCGCGGGTTCGAGCCCCTCTGTCTCCACCAATCAGCCGCGGTTACTGTATTGTAGCCGCGGCTGGTATTTTACCGAAACTTAAATTCAGTCCGTGTCGCAGCTTTGGGCTTACCCCACAGCAGGAACAAGCCTTGAATCGGCGGGAATACCGTCAGCAAGCCGCACTGCGTCATGGCAGGCATGATCTGCGGCACGGACGGATTAAAGCTCCAAGGTATTGACTTTTAACTTCCGGCGTGATAATATGAAAAAGCTAAGCTTATATTTGGTTTTGAAAGCCGCCATAGACGCCGCTGTGGTGGAATCGGCAGACACAAGGGACTTAAAATCCCTCGCCCATAAAGCGTACCGGTTCAAGTCCGGTCAGCGGCACCACGTCGGAGCAAAGTCCGCTTTGCTCCGACGTCTTTTTATGCCCATGGCAAAAAAGACGTCATCCGCCCGCTCCCTTGCT
>CASDRM010000016.1 GCA_949283135.1 uncultured Ruminococcus sp. | reverse complement strand
GCTACACCAATGTGACCAACATAGGCGGCATATCAGGATATCGCGGAAAGGTGGTAAAATAAGATGAAGATTGTCATCGTGGGAGGAGTCGCAGGCGGAGCTACAGCGGCCGCGAGACTTCGCAGACTTGACGAGAATGCAGAGATAGTCGTATTTGAACGCTCCGGCTTTGTGTCATACGCCAACTGCGGTCTTCCTTACTATATCGGAGGAGTGATTGAGAAAAAAGAAGAGCTTACTTTACAAACGCCGGAAAGCTTTAAGAGGCGTTTCAATGTTGATATGCGCGTCAGGCATGAGGTCACTAAGATAAATCCCGAGAGGAAAACGGTAAATGTCACTAACCTCGTCACCGGCGAAAGCTTTGAGGAAAGCTATGGTAAGCTTATCCTGTCCCCGGGAGCTCGCCCGGTCAGACCTGATTTTCCGGGAATAGAGTCTGATAAAATTTTTACGCTTCGCACGGTAGAGGACACATACAAGATAAAGGATTATATCAACGCGAATAAGCCATCTTCCGCCGTGGTAGTAGGCGGAGGATTCATAGGGATTGAAGCGGCGGAAAACCTTAATGGACTTGGAGTAGACGTAACATTAGTAGAGGCAATGAACCAGCTTATGGCTCCGTTTGACTATGACATTGCGGCGTTTATCCATGCCGAGGTGAGAAGAAAGGGCGTAAACCTCGCCTTAGGGAAAAAGCTTCAGGGCTTTAAGCCTGACGGAGAGTCGCTGGAAGTAAGCATCGAGGGCGGCTTGAGCATAAAAGCCGACATGGTTATTTTAGCGATGGGAGTTTCGCCTGATACCGCCATTGCAAAGGACGCGGGGCTCAAGCTCGGAATCAAGGGAAGCATTGTCGTAAACGAGCATATGCAGACCTCAGATCCTGATATTTACGCAGTAGGCGACGCTGTTCAAATCAAGAACTTTGTAACCGGAAAAGACGCTCTTATTTCGCTCGCGGGACCCGCCAATAAGCAGGGAAGAGTGGCTGCGGACAATATCTGCGGACTCGATAGCAGCTATAACGGTGGGCAGGGAAGCTCTGTGATAAAGATTTTCAGCCTTACCGCCGCCTCGACAGGAATAAACGAGCGCACAGCAAAAAGCCTCGGCATCGAGTGCGACAAGGTGATTCTTTCGCCGTCCAGCCACGCGGGATATTACCCTGGCGGAAAGGTCATGACTTTAAAGCTTGTCTTTGAGAAGGACAGTTATAGAATCTTAGGCGCGCAGATAGTCGGCTATGACGGTGTGGACAAGAGAATAGATGTCCTTGCCACGGCGATAAGGGCAGGAATGAAGGCGTATGAGCTGGTCGAGCTCGACCTTGCGTACGCACCGCCGTATTCCTCGGCAAAGGATCCGGTAAACATGGCTGGATTCATGGTTGAGAACATTAAAAACGGGATTGTGAAGCAGTGGTACTATGAGGACGTTGACTCGTTGCCAAGGGACGGCAGCGTAACGCTTCTTGATGTAAGAACATTATTTGAGTATGCTCGCGGTCATATCGAAGGCTTTATAAATATTCCTGTTGACAGCCTAAGAGAGCGAATATCTGAGCTTGACAGTTCCAAGCCGACATATGTTATCTGCCAGAGCGGGGTAAGAAGCTATATTGCGACGAGGATACTTATGGGACATGGCTTTGAGTCATACAATTTTGCCGGAGGCTTCCGCTTCTACGACGCTGTAAGAAACGACAAGGCACTCGCAGAGCGCTCTACGCTTTGCGGAATGGACGCAGACTAAAAGCCGGGCGCATGCCACGTCCGGCATATGTAAAAATAAAACAGTCTATTCACCCGCAAGGCTTTCAAGCTTACGCTTGTCGGTTATTTCTATCATTCCTCGCGAGAGCTTGACTATGCCTTCGTTTTGGAAGTATTTGAGCATCCTTGTAACTACCTCGCGGGGGCTGCCGAGATGCTTTCCGATAGTCTCGTGAGTGATTTTAAGGGTGTCATTTTCCTCTGTCAGGGCTTCGCTTAGCAGAAAGTTCGCCAGTCGCTTGTCAAAGCTCTGCCACATGATCTGGTCTATCAGCCACATTACGTCGGTAAACCTGCTTGCCATGATTTCGTTTGTGTAGTTTGCAAGCGGAGCCGACTCCTGCATCACGCTTTTGTATACCTCTGACGGTATGATTATCACCTCAGTGTCCTTTTCAGCCTCGATAGTGATATCGAATCTTATGCTGTTCATGATGCAGGACGCGGACAGGAGGCAGATATCTCTTTCAAACAGGGAGTAGATTGTTATTTCCCTGCCGTCGGAGGAGAGTATATATGCCCTGAGTTTACCGGAAAGGATCAAAAATAGACCTGTGCAGTCATTCGAGCCGTTATGCAAAATCTCGCCCTTGCGGAATTTTTTTGTGGTGCAGCAGGACTGAAGCCTGTGCCGGTGCTCATGGGACAATTTGTTCCATACAGAAAGATATTCAAGGTAGTTCAAGCAGACACCCGCCTTTTTGATAAATACAATGCAAGTATACCACGCATTCGGTAACGATGTCAAATCATCAAAAATGTTTTATGTTCAACAAAAAAGTACGATTGACATCGATTGGCATGAATGATATCATAGCTGTGTAACATAGATTTTTTATTTTGCGGCGATATTGGCTTATTAGCCGTTTTTAAGGATATAAGGAGAAGTTATTATGAGAATAGCTGTCGCGTATGATAACGGAGAAATTTTTCAGCATTTCGGAAGGACCGAGCAGTTCAAGGTGTATGATATCGAAGACGGCAAGGTCACGTCAAGTAAGATAGTCGGAACAAACGGTCAGGGACACGGCGCTCTCGCTGGAGTTCTCGGCGAGCTGGGAGCTGACGTTCTCATCTGCGGAGGAATCGGCGCCGGTGCTCAGAACGCCGTTTCTATGGCGGGAGTGAAGCTGTACGGCGGAGTGACAGGCAGCGCGGACGAGGCGGTCAGCGCGTATTTAAGCGGCAGTCTTGATTTTAATCCGAATGTTATGTGTGACCACCATTACCATGATGAAGGTCATAGCTGTGGCTCTCATGGCTGCGGCGAACACACATGCGGCTCGCACGGCTGCGGACACTGACGAGAGGACTGGAATGCTTTTTACAGACCGGGTCTGTGATTAAAAAATAGCGGTTCAAGGAGGCGGTAGAAAATGAAGACAAAAAAATATGTGTGCACTATTTGCGGCTATGTCCACGAGGGCGAGCTTACAGATGATTTTACCTGTCCGATATGCGGAGCTGACAGAAGCGCGTTTGTCCCAGTTGAGGATGAAAGCGCTGAAGCCGCTCAGACTGAAAAGACGGACGAATCTGAGAACGGGACATCTAAAAATGACGAATTAACCGAGCTTACACCGATGGAGATGAGCATCATCTGCTCCAATCTTGCAAGGGGCTGTGAAAAGCAGTACATGCCGGAGCAGTCGAAAAGCTTTAAGCTCTTGGCTGACTTTTTCCGTTCTAAGGCTGGCAGCCCGGTAAGCGCGGATATCGACAGGATAGCTGATCTTATCGAAAGCGATTTGTCAAAGGGATTTCCGGAGGCGTTTTCCGCCGCCAAAGAGGTAAATGATCGCGGCGCGCTCAGGAGCCTTGTGTGGAGCGAAAAGGTAACGAAAGTACTCAGCTCTCTGATACTCAGATACAAAACTCAGGGAGACAAGCTTCTTGAAAATACAGGAGTGTATGTATGCTCTATCTGCGGATTCGTTTTTATAGGAGATCGCCCGCCTGAAATATGTCCGGTATGCAAGGTGCCGGCGTGGAAGTTCAATAAAATTGAGGGGAGGAGCGCGTGATGTCTAATCCTAAGCCAGGTTCAAAAAAGTACGCAGTCAGAAACCTAAGGCTTTGCACTAAGGACTGCCTTTGCCTGTATGTCTGCCCTACAGGAGCAACAGACACCGAGAACAGCATCATAGATGTAGCTAAATGTATCGGCTGCGGGGATTGCGCAGATTCGTGCCCCTCTGGTGCTATTACCATGATGCCGTATGAACTGCCCGAGCAGCAGCCAAAGGACGATAAGGTTACCGACGCCAACCGCAGGCTTATTCTCAGTAAGGCGGAAGCTGAATCTTTGGCTTCGCAGGTTCCGGGGGCTTTGGGAAAGGCGATTGAGATATCATCAAGGCTTATGGCTGAGGATCTGTGCCGCGAGGCGGGCTTTATGCTGCCTCAGAGCCGAAACGCCAAGGAATTTCTCGAAAAAATAAGAAGCTACCCAGGTGTTCCAAAGGAAGCGGTCGATTCGCTGTTGAACTCGATAGAATTTCACGAAAGCTCATCTGCAAAGGAGACCGAGGAAAAGTGGAAGTGCTCGGTCTGCGGATATGTGCACACGGGAAAGCTCAGTGAATACTTTACCTGCCCGATATGCGGTCAGCCGCATACGGCATTTGAAAGGATTCAGTAATATTTTTGATGGTCATGCGGCAATTTTGCCGCTGTATCAATACAATTAAATTCTTATTAAAGGAGACAAAAATCATGAGTGCAAAGTTTTATATCTGCCGTCATTGCGGCAATCTTGTAGGAATGATAAACAATTCCGGAGTACCTATGGTCTGCTGCGGAGAGAAGATGCAGGCTCTCGAGGCCAACACCACCGAGGCTGCCGGAGAGAAGCATATCCCGGCAGTAACCGTTGACGGCGACACCGTCAAGGTAACTGTAGGCGAGGTTAAGCATCCGATGCAGCCTGAGCACTATATCCAGTGGGTATATGTTCAGACGGAAAAGGGCGGACAGCGCAAGTCGTTCAAGCCCGGCGATGAGCCTACCGCCACCTTCAGCGTAGTAGACGACAGGGTGGTCGCTGTATACGCATACTGCAATCTTCACGGTCTTTGGGCAGTAGAGCTCTGATATTGATACCAAGTTTATTTTCCGCCTGTCGGGACAAGCCTACCGGCAGGCGAACTTTTTTATTATACGATAGATAATGTGATTAAGTCACAGAATTGCCGAGCGTGATCGGTTATACTCTACACATAGCCTCTTATATTTTGGAGCATTGGAGCGTGACGATATGAAAACTAAACTGATAAATATTCTCAAAAAACCTGTTAAGCCGTTGATTTTTGTTGCGGCAGGCGTTATCGTGGGCGTAGCGTACTATTATCTTGTAGTTTGCGAGTCGGGAAGCTGTCCGCTGAAATCAAGTCCGTGGATGACAGGCGCGTATGTCGGGTTGATAGGGCTTTTGGTGTCAGGGATATTTTCAAAGTCAGGGGGAGACAGTGATAAATGCAATATGTGATACTTTTTCTCGAGGGCGTCATAACTTTTATCTCGCCGTGCCTTTTGCCGATGCTTCCGATTTACATCTCCTATTTTGCCGGCGGGGAAGAGCGGTCCATAGGAAGAACCGTTAAAGGCACGCTTGGCTTTGTGACCGGCTTCACGGTAATTTTTACAGCCATGGGAGCTCTCGCCGGAACTGTCGGCAGTTTTTTGACGAGGTATCAGACCGCTGTCAATATCATTACCGGACTGATCGTGGTCTTCTTCGGTCTTTGCTATCTCGGAGTATTCAAGTTTAGCATTTTCAAGGGCAGCAGCCGCGAGATGGATACCAAGATCACCGGATTTTTCCCTGCCATGCTTTTCGGAATGATATTCTCGATAGGCTGGACGCCATGTGTAGGGGCGTTTTTAGGCTCGGCGCTTTTGCTGGCTTCTCAGCAGGGTCATATTCTTGAGGGAACGCTTATGCTATTGGTATTCTCCCTCGGACTGGGAATACCTTTCATACTGAGCGCGGTGCTGATAGATTATTTAAAGACTACTTTTAACTGGATTAAAAAGAATTACCTTATTATAAACATAATAAGCGGCTGCCTTTTGATACTGATAGGTATTATGATGGCTACGGGTACGCTTGGCGCGCTGCTTGCTTTATTGAGCTGATATTGTCGGGAGGTTAGTGCATGAAAACAAATAATAAGACCTTGGCTTTGGTAATCTTACTTGCGTTTGTTTTACTTATCGGCGGAGCATATATGCTGTACAGCAGGCTGAGCCGGGATTACTCCTCCGAGCAGCTTGTCACCGAGCAGAATGTCAACAGGAATGAGGCGTCTGATTCAGATACACAGGGCTCGGGCAGCGATTCGGACGCGGGCGAAAATTCAGAGCAGGCATCTGACCCGTCGGACGAGACAGGAACTGCCTCAGGCGACAGCGAACCGGACTCGGATGAGCTTTCCACGGCACCGGACTTTACCGTTTACGACATAGACGGCAATGAGGTCAAGCTCTCAGACTATTTCGGCAAGCCGATAGTACTAAACTTCTGGGCGAGCTGGTGCGGTCCGTGTAAAAGCGAGATGCCGGAGTTTAACGAGATGTATTCCGAGCTTGACGGAGAGGTTATATTCCTGATGGTCAACATGACCGACGGAAGCCGCGAGACAGTCGAGTCCGCAAGCGAATATGTAAGCGAAGAGGGCTTTAGCTTCCCGGTAATGTATGACACAGCTCAGGACGCAGCATATACCTATGCTGTGTACTCGCTGCCTACGACCTATTTTTTGGATGAAGAAGGGTATCTGATCGCACGCGCCGTGGGAGCGATAGATAAGGACACCTTGCAGCAGGGCATAGATATGATATACGTTTCGGAAGAGTAAAGACAAGAAAACTAAGAATAGCTGGACAGTCAAGCCGCAGTACGATACTTTGTGTACTGCGGCTTTTTAGCGAAACGTAAGGTTATATACGGGCAAAGCTCAAATCAAGCCGCAAATAATCGGAAATTTCATTCACAAACATTAAAAGTGGAACGCTAAAGGAACGCTTATGGAATTTATAAGGAACTCACAGGAGGTATAATATATCACGGCAAGCAGCAGAAGCTGTCTGTAAATTCAATTTGGAGGCATTTAATTATGTATTTTGACGCAATTGCTAAGATCGTTGCTGAGCGCACCGGATGTGATGTAGCTGATATCAAGCCTGAGAGCAAGTTCTCTGAGCTTGGCATTGATTCCTTGGACACCGTTGAGCTTCTTATGAGCCTTGAAGACGAAATCGGAATTGAGATCGAGCTTGACCGCAAGGTTGAGACCATCGACGACCTCGACAAGTTTATTCAGAGCAAGCAGGAAAACGCAAATGATTAAGTCAGCGATATGTGAAATGCTGGGTATAAAATACCCGGTATTTCAGGGCGGTATGGCTTGGATTGCTGACGGTAAGCTGGCCGCTGCCGTTTCAAATGGCGGCGGTCTCGGCATAATTGCGGCAGGAAACGCTCCGGCAGACTATGTCCAAGAGCAGATAAAAATAGCTAAGTCACTTACCGATAAGCCTATCGGAGTGAACATCATGCTTATGAGCCCCTATGCGGACGATGTTGCAAAGGTAGTAGCGGAGAACAAGGTCGAGGTGGTCACCACCGGAGCCGGTAATCCGTCTAAATATATGAAGTCCTGGTTGGACGCAGGCATAAAGGTAATACCCGTAGTAGCTTCAGTCGCAATGGCTAAGCTTATGACAAGGGTTGGCGCTGCCGCTTTGATAGCCGAGGGCGGAGAGAGCGGCGGACATGTCGGCGAGCTCACCACGATCGTGCTTGTGCCGCAGGTATGCGACGCTACCAATCTTCCCGTAATTGCCGCAGGCGGTATTGCCGACGGCAGGGGGGTTGCCGCAGCGTTCATGCTCGGAGCGCAGGGAGTTCAGATGGGCACAAGATTCTTAAGCGCTTATGAGTGCTCTGTTCACCCTACATATAAAGAAAAGGTGCTCAAGGCAAACGACCTTTGCACCATGGTGACCGGCAAGAGGCTTGGTCATCCCGTCAGAAGCCTGAGGACTCCGTTCACAAGGGAGTATTTCAAGGCTGAGTACAGCACTATGTCAGATGAGGAGCTTGAGAAGCTCGCGACCGGCGCCTTAAGGCTTGCTGCCAAGGAAGGCGATGTCGAAAAGGGCTGCTTCCTCGCCGGACAGATAGCGGCAATGGTAAAGAAAGAACAGCCTGCCGCGGAAATAATCAAGGAAGTTATAGAGGAAGCCGAGCCTATCCTCCTGAGGGCACCGCAATGGGTAGAATAGCTTTTGTTTTTTCGGGTCAGGGAGACCAGTATCCCGGAATGGGAAAGGAGCTTTTTGACAAGTATCCTGTAGCCAAGGAGGTCTTTGATTCCTGCGACTTGGTTCGCCCGGGAACGAGCTCACAGTGCTTCTTCGGAACAGAAGATGAGCTCAAGGAGACGTCAAACACTCAGCCCTGTCTTTTTGCGATGGAGCTTGCGGCTGCTATGGTTCTTCGCAGCAAGGGGATTGTTCCTGACGCGGTAGCGGGATTTTCGCTCGGCGAGGTGACAGCAGTCACATTTGCCGGCATATTCGACTGCGAAACAGGCTTCAGGCTGGTGTGCAGGCGCGGTGAGCTTATGCAAAGAGAGGCAGAGAAGTTCGACACCTCCATGGCTGCGGTAGTAAAGCTGAGCAATGAGGATGTAATAAGCATTTGCGACAGGTATCCTGACATATATCCTGTCAACTTCAACTGCCCCGGTCAGGTTTCGGTCTCAGGCTTGAGCGAGAAGATGCCTGAGTTTTATAACGATGTAAAGGCGGCCGGCGGAAGAGCCATTCCGATCAAGGTCAAGGGAGCGTTCCATTCTCCATATATGAACGAGGCTTCAAAGGACTTTGCCGCTGAAATCGACAAGGCGGTTATTTCCAAGCCCAAGATTACGGTGTATTCCGACATGACGGCTATGCCGTATGACGAGGATGTTAAGAGCCTTCTTTCAAAGCAGATCTGCAACCCGGTAAAGTGGGAGCAGGCTATAAGGAACATGATCAAGACCGGTATCGATACGTTTGTCGAGATAGGTCCCGGAAAGACTCTTACCAACATGATAAGAAAGATAAGCACAGAGGTCAAAGCCTGCGCGCTTGATGAGTATCTTGCGGAGGTAGAAGGATGATATTAAACGGAAAAACAGCTATAATCACCGGAGGCTCTCGCGGACTCGGAGAGCAGATAGCGTATAAGCTCGCATCGATGGGCGCTAATATCGCTATTGTTGATGTAGGAGATCCTGCGTTGGCTGAGAGCGTATGCCGCAACTGCGAGACGGAATACGGCGTCAAGGCGCTTTCCTACCGCTGCGATGTTTCCAACTTCTCTCAGGTAAAGGACGCCGTTGCGAATATTAAAAAGGATTTCGGCACGGCTCATGTACTTGTAAACAATGCCGGCATCACAAGGGACAATATAGCCGCTATGATGTCCGAGGAGGACTTCGACAAGGTAATAGCGGTCAACCTCAAGGGCGCGTTCAACATGATCCGCCACACATCTGGGCTCTTTATTCGCAACAGGGAGGGCTGCATAATCAACATTTCCTCTGTTTCCGGACTTATGGGAAATGTTGGACAGTGCAATTACGCCGCTTCAAAGGCAGGTCTTGTCGGACTTACAAAGACCATAGCCAAGGAGCTTGCTCCCAAGGGTGTAAGATGCAACGCTATTGCTCCCGGCTTCATAGAGACTGCGATGACCGGAAATCAGACAGATAACCCGCTTCTCAAGATGATACCGCTGGGAAGAATGGGAAGCGCCAAGGATATAGCTGACGCAGCGGGATACCTTGTAACTGCCGATTATGTAACCGGAATAGTGCTCAAGGTAGACGGCGGAATTTCAATGTAAGGAGAAGCTCTGATGAGTGAGAATAGAAGAGTAGTTGTCACAGGTCTTGGTGCAGTGACTCCTATCGGAAAAAATGTTTCCGAGACCTGGGAGAACATGAAGTCGGGCAAAAACGGAATAGGTCCTATCACACATTTTGACACCACGGCGTTTAAGGCTAAGCTTGCCGCAGAGGTAAGAGACTTTGATCCAAAGGAGTACCTTGAGGTCAACGAGGTGTTAAGAACAGACAGGTATACTCAGTTCGCGATAGCTGCTGCGAGGCAGGCGTGCGACGACTCCGGAATAGAGGGACATATCGAGCCTGAGCGTTTTGCAGTAATTTTAGGAACAGGTATAGGCGGAATAACAACCTTTGAGACAGAGCACACTAAGCTTATTGAAAAAGGTCCGAGAAGAGTTTCATCTTTGCTGGTACCTATGATGATATCCAACATGGCAGCAGGAATGATCGCTATAAAGCATTGCTGCAAGGGTCCCGCGATGCCCGCTGTCACAGCGTGTGCATCCGGCTCTAACGCGATAGGCGAGGCTTATCGCCTGATAAAGCACGGCTATGCAGATGCCGCTATAACCGGCGGCTCAGAGGCTGCTATAAGCCCATGCGCGGTTGCCGGGTTTATAAACATGCAGGCTCTTTCCACCTCAGAGGATCCCAACGCCGCGTCTCTTCCTTTTGACAAACGCAGGGGAGGCTTTGTAATGGGCGAGGGCTCGACTGTTCTCATTATCGAGGAATATGAGCACGCAAAGGCAAGAGGAGCTAAGATTTATGCAGAGCTGTGCGGATACGGTTCAACCTGCGACGCTTACCATATTACCGCTCCGGATCCGGAGGGTAACGGCGGCATGAGGGCAATGAAGCAGGCCATGGACGAAGCCGGTTATACTGACAGCGACTGCGTATATGTAAACGCTCACGGTACCGGAACTCATATGAATGACGCCGTTGAGACAAAGGCTATAAAGAAGGCTCTCGGCGAGGAAGCAGCCCGCAGGGCGTATGTAAGCTCCACCAAGTCAATGACTGGACACATGCTCGGAGCTGCCGGAGCTGTAGAGGCTTTGGCGTGCATATTCGCTCTAAACGATGGCATTATACCTCCCACCATCAATCTTAACGAGCAGGACGAAGAGTGCGACCTTAATTGCGTTCCAAACACTGCGGTAAAGGCCGATATTACGCTCTGCCTTTCCAACTCTTTGGGCTTCGGCGGACATAACGCTTGTCTTGCTTTCAGAAAGGTGAAGTAAAATGAATGAGACAGATATCCGCAAATATGCGGAGTTAATGAAGGAGCTTGAGCTTACTGCTCTCGAGATTAAGGACGGAGACAAGGTCGTCAGACTTGAGCGCAATATATCTGTAAGAGTCACCGAGACTGTCCAGGCGGCGCCTGTAGCTTCACCCGCTTCAGCTTCTGCCGCTATCAATGCAAACGCTCAGGCGCCTGTAAATTCTAATTGCTTTACAGTAAAATCTCCTCTCGTCGGTATATTTTACGCCGGTCCTGCCGAAAACATCGAGCCTTTTGTCTCCATTGGAGACCGTGTCAAGAAAGGTCAGACGCTCTGCATAATTGAAGCCATGAAGCTTATGAACGAAATCTATGCGGATGAGGACGGAGTTATCGAGGAGATATGCGTCACCAACGGACAGGTTGTCGATTACGGCACGGAGCTGTTCAGAATTAAGAGGTAGAAGATGAACAAGGAAGAGATTATGAAAATTCTCCCTCACAGGGACAACATGCTTCTTCTTGACGATGCCGAGAATATTGATGGCACCGCGATAGCTCACTATAATGTGCGCGGAGACGAGTTTTTCCTCAAGGGACATTTTCCGGGCAACCCCATAGTTCCGGGAGTTATACTTTGTGAGATACTCGCTCAGTCGGCATGCGTTTTGATGAAGGACGTGCTCAAGGAGGGTCAGCTTCCTGTTTACACCGGACTTAACAATGTAAAGTTTCGTTCGCCGGTCAAACCGGGCGACAGGGTAGAGACTAAGGTTCATCTCAAGAGGTCGAAGCATCCCTTTTACTTTGCCGAGGGGACTCTGTCGGTAGGAGACAGGCTCTGCGTTTCCGCTGAATTTTCATTTGCTATAACAGGTGAGTGACATATGTTTTCAAAAATACTTATTGCTAACCGCGGAGAGATAGCGGTTCGCATTATCAGAGCCTGCAAGGAGATGGGTGTTGCCACCGTAGCGGTATATTCCGAGGCGGACAGGAATGCGCTTCACGTTGCGCTTGCTGACGAAAGCTACTGCATAGGCGGTCCTGAGGCGTCGGAAAGCTATCTCAATGAAAACCAGATTATAAGCGCAGCTATTCTTGCCGGTGCTCAGGCGATACATCCCGGATACGGCTTTCTTTCGGAAAACGCACATTTTGCCCGCCTGTGCCGTAAAAACGGGATAGTTTTCATTGGTCCTCAGCCGGAGAGCATGGAACGGCTGAGCGACAAGGCGGTTTTAAAGGAGCTTATAAGCAGCACGGGTCTTACCGTTATACCAGGAACAAAGGCGGTTTCGTCCGTCGAGGAGGCTAAGGCGTCAGCTTTGAAGCTTGGCTATCCGGTTATGATAAAGGCTTGCGCGGGCGGCGGAGGAAGAGGTATCAGGCTGATAAGAAGTGAGGATGAGCTCGAGGACGCCTATATGCAGGCGGCTTCCGAGGCTCTGAGCGCGTTCGGTGACGGCAGCGTGTACATTGAGAAGTATATATACCCCGCAAGGCACGTTGAGCTTCAAATTCTTGCCGATGAGCAGGGAAATGCCGTTTGCCTCGGAGACAGGGACTGCTCGCTTCAGCGCAGAAATCAGAAGCTGCTTGAGGAAACGCCTTCTCCCGCGGTCAACACCGAACAGCGAGATAGGATAATGAAGCTTGCCGTTGATGCGGTAAAAAAGATCGGCTATGTTGGTGCGGGAACCTTGGAGTTTCTTCTTGACCGTGACGGAAACTTCTGGTTCATGGAGATGAATGTAAGGCTCCAGGTCGAGCATTGCGTAACCGAAATGCTGACCGGTATTGACCTTGTCAAGTGGCAGATAAGAATTGCAGCCGGAATACCGATAAACTTTACTCAGGATGACATAAGCCTTACCGGCAGCGCTATTGAGTGCAGAATCAACGCTCAAAGCTGCGATAAGCTTGAGATGCTCCATGTTCCCGGCGGACCGTCCGTCAGGTTTGACACATGGCTTGTCGAGGGAATGACGGTATCTCCGTACTATGATTCTCTACTTGGCAAGCTTGTCGTCTATTCTAAGACGAGGGAAGAGGCACTAAGAAAGATGCGCGCTGCTCTTTGCGAGCTTGTCATCAAGGGAATTTCCACGAATATAGAGGAACAGCTTCGTATTATAGGAGATGAAAGGTTTATCTCCGGAAATTACGACCTTACATTTATGGGTAACAGGTGATTAGATGCCATTACTTAACTTTTTAAAACCTAAGAACCAGCTTGAGGAGGGCGGACGCTCGGCAGCTCCCGTGCAGCAGGATGCCGGCGAGCCTGAGAAGAACTGTCCAAACTGCCATAAGGATATACCGCTTAGCCGCCTTTGGGCAAATAACCTGGTGTGCTCCTGCGGCTATCATTTCAGAATGAAGGCAAGGCAGCGCATAAGGATGATTGTCGATAAGGACAGCTTCAAGGAGCTGTTTTCAGAGATAAAGTCGGGCAATCCGCTCAGCTTCCCCGGATATTCGGATAAGCTGGATACCGTTCGCACCGCGAGCGGCGAGGAGGAAGCGGTTATCTGCGGAATTGCCGACATAGGTCAGAGAAAGTGCTGCCTTTTCGTTATGGAGTCCTACTTTATGATGGGGAGCAGGGGAAGCGCCGCAGGTGAGAAGATTGCTTCTTTGTTCGAGTACGCCTTGGATAACAGGCTTCCTGTTATAGGCTTTACCGTCTCCGGCGGTGCCAGAATGCAGGAAGGACTTCTCTCACTTATGCAGATGGCTAAGACCAGTGCTGCTGTTAAGCGTCACAGCGACGCGGGACTGCTGTATATTGCCGTCCTGACCGACCCAACGACAGGCGGCGTGACGGCGAGCTTTGCCATGGAAGCCGATATAACCCTTGCCGAGCCCGGAGCTACTGTTGGTTTTGCCGGAGCGAGGGTAGTAGAGCAGACTACGAGGAAGTCGCTTCCGAAGGAGTTCCAGAAGTCTGAATTTGTTTTGAAGCACGGATTTATAGACCAGATAGTGCCTCGCAATGAACAAAGGAATGTTTTGGCGGAGCTTCTTAAGATGCACGAGCGGAGTGTGAAAGTATGAGCGGCACAGCGTATGATAGAGTAAAACTCGCAAGAGACAGTTCAAGACCTACCGGTCTTGACTATATAAAAAGAATTTTCAAGGGATTTATAGAGTTTCACGGTGACCGCCGTTACGCCGACGATCCGGCTATAGTCGGAGGCATAGCCTGGCTCAATAACACCCCTGTAACGGTTATCGCGATTGAAAAGGGTCACACCGCCAAGGAGCGCTCTTATCGCAACTTCGGGGCGCCTCATCCTGAGGGATATCGCAAGGCTTTAAGGCTTATGAAGCAGGCTGAGAAATTCGGAAGACCTGTCATATGCTTTATCGACACCTCAGGAGCTTATTGCGGAATCGGCGCTGAGGAGCGCGGACAGGGTCAGGCCATTGCAGAGAATTTAATGGAAATGACTACCCTGTGCGTACCCATAATTTCAATACTCGTTGGCGAGGGCGGAAGCGGCGGAGCGCTTGCGCTTGCGGTTGCGGACAGGGTATGGATGCTACAGAATTCAGTTTACTCGGTTATTTCTCCCGAGGGCTGCGCGAGCATTCTTTGGAAGGATTCTTCTAAAGCGGAAGCAGCTGCTGCAAGCTTGAAGCTTACGGCTGAGGACGCCAAGAGCTTAGGAGTAATTGAAAAGATCCTTTCCGAAAACGATATTGGCAAAAAGGAATTTTATGACCGCATTCGCTCTTTGCTCACAGATGAGCTTGAGGAGCTTTCAAAGGATATCGATCTTATAGGAATGCGTTATGACCGCTTCCGCAAGCTTGGTATTACTTCGGTATCAGAGGAGTAACATATGAGCATATACACAAAATATTGCACTGAGGTGGTCGATGAAAACGGCTCACTTAAAAAAATCACACTCAATTATCCGGACAATTTTAACTTTGCATATGATGTAGTTGACGTGATAGCAAAGCAAACGCCGGATAAGAGAGCGTTGGTTTGGTGCAATACCGAAAACGAGGAGCATATATTCAGCTTTAAGGACATTAGCGAATACAGCAACAGGTACGCTAATGTCTTTAAGAATGCGGGAATAGGCAAAGGGGACAAGGTTATGCTTGTTCTCAAGCGTCATTATGAGTACTGGTTTGCCGCGATCGCTTTACATAAGCTTGGGGCGATCATGATTCCTGCTACGCATATGCTCACCGTAAGTGACTTTGTCTACAGGATAAAGGCGTCAGGGCTAAAGGCGGCGGTCTGCACCTCTCAGAACGAAGTGCCGCAGAAGCTTAAGGCTGCTCTTGACGAGCTCGGCTGTCAGGCAACGCTGTGGTGCGTTCAGTCTGATGTTCCGGGCTTCAGAAATCTCACTGCAGAGGCTGAGGAGGCCTCTACGGAATTTGAAAAGGTAGAGACGCATGTATCAGACCCGATGATGCTTTATTTCACATCCGGAACGACGGGCTACCCCAAGGGAGTCATTCATGACTTTTCCTATCCCTTGGCTCACATAGTCACCGCAAAATACTGGCAGCAGGCAGAGGATAACGGTCTTCACTTCACAGTAGCGGAAACAGGCTGGGCGAAAGCTTCATGGGGAAAGCTGTACGGTCAGTGGCTGGTAGGAAGCGCTGTAATGGTATTTGATTTTGACAACTTTGACCCTAAACAGCTTACAACTGTCATCAACCGCTATGGAGTGACCTCTTTCTGCGCGCCTCCGACTGTTTACAGATATCTTGTCCGCAAGGGAATACCGGATATGCCTTCTCTGAGGCACGCTTCTACGGCAGGTGAGATGCTTGCTCCCGAGGTATTTCGCAGATTTACGGAAAAGACCGGACTTGAGCTTTGCGAGGGCTACGGACAGACCGAAACCACTCTTCTTATGGCTAATTTCAAGGGCAGAGAGCCTGTGCAGGGCTCGATGGGAACTATTTCTCCTCTTTACAACATTGAGCTTAGAAGCAAGGACGGCAGCCCTGTTGCTCCCGGAGAAATCGGAGAGGTATGCATTATTCCTCCGGCTGACGGAAGCAAGCAGGTTGGAGTCTTCTGCGGATATCTGAATAACGATGAGCAGTATGATTATGTATGGAGAGGCGGAGTTTACCATACGGGCGACGCCGCGTATTACGATGAAAACGGGCTCTACTGGTTCCACGGTCGCTTTGACGATATAATAAAGTCCTGCGGATATAGGGTGGGTCCTTATGAGATAGAGAATGTCCTGACTGAACACCCCGCTGTAGCCGAGTGCTCTGTAATAGGCGTCCCTGATCCACTAAGAGGTCAGGCTATCAAGGCTGTAATAGTTCTTGGAAGCGAATACAAGCCGTCCCACGAGCTTGAACTCGAGATAAAGGACTTCTGCAACTCGAAGCTTGCCGAGTACAAGTGGATAAAGCTTATTGATTTTGTGGATGAGATGCCAAAGACAATAAGCGGAAAGATCCAGAAGTCGGTTCTTCGCGGTCAGAAAGACTGATTTTTCGGCTTTCCCAAAATTCAACTAAATATAATTGCGCTTCTCATAATAATGTGATATAATCATCTTTGATGTATCACATTATTTTTTTACCTGCTTCGGGTATGTGGAGGTGAGGAAAATGCTCAGGGATATGGATGAAATTCTTAACAGCTGCATTGGCGGATTTCATATATACCGTCTCGGACAGCATTTTGGCGTAAGCTATGCCAGCCAAAGCTTTAGTGACATGCTGGGGTACTCGGTCAATGAGCTTACCGATACGGACGGCGGTCTGTATTTATCCCTTATTTTTCCTTCCGATGAAAAAATGTTCTTTGATTTTGTAAAGAAGCTCAGCTCTGGTGAAAAGTCGCTTTCCGCCGAGTATCGGCTTATAAAAAAGGACGGCTCGCTTATATATGTCAGGGATGCCGTATCTGTAAGGCGCAGCGACTCTGGGGAGCTTGAGGGATATTCCATCCTGACGGATATAACCGATATAAGGAACGAGAATAAAAATCTCAGCTTTTTGAACGATACCATGCCATGCGGCTTTATGAAGTATACCTGCGATAAGCAGCCAAAGATTACATATATAAATAAGCAGATGACCGAGATACTTCGCTTCCCACAGGTAAAGGACGGCGAGATGGATTATCTGGATATCTATCGCGACAACATTTTCCTAATGATACCGATAGAGGAGAGGAGAAGGTTCTCTCTTTATTTGAACCGTGTGTACTCCGTCGGCGCTCCGGTCGCGGGAGAGATCACGGTTCTCAGGTGCGACGGAACAAAGGCGTATCTGTTCGGATGGGTGACTAAGCACCGCAACGAGAATGGTGAGGAAGAATTTCAGTCTGCCTGTCTGGATATAACTGAAAGACATAATATCAATAAGGAACACGAGATAAAAAGGTATATCAAGGCGCTGTCAGACGTATATGACGAGATATTCCAGTTTGACTATTCGGAAAATACCGTAAAGTGTATACATGCCACAGAGAACGCCGGGGGAAGCTCAGAGTTATTTAAGTGGCTGATAAACATGCCGATGCAGATGGAGGAAGCAGTAGAAAAGTGGGTTATAGGCAGAGTAAGCGAAAATGATGCCGACAGACTGCGAGAGTTCTTCTCAGATTTCAGCAGAAACCGCAGGTTCTTAGATTCAGACTCAAAGCCGCCTCTGATAACTTATCAGGCTGTGTACGCAGGCGGTGAAGCTCATACCTACCAAGGCATATTTTTAAGAATTAACAGTTCGCTGTTTTTGTTCTGCTGCCGTATGCTTTATGAGGAAAGCATACAGACATCGCAATCAGCCAATATTATTTCTGAAGCCGCAAGCTTACCTCAAAAGAAAAATGAGAAGGAAAAAACAGAGGTCAGAATCCGCACCTTCGGATATTTCGACATATTTGTGAACGGCAGACCTATACCGTTCCGCTCTCAAAAATCAAAGGAGCTTTTTGCACTGCTGGTAGACCGCAGAGGCGGGTATGTCTCGTCGGACGAGGCGATAAGCTTTTTGTGGGAGGACGAGCCTGTTAATCCGGTCACGCTTGCCAGATACCGCAAGGTCGCTCTGAGGCTTAAAAATATCCTTGAGGAATATGGTATTTCCGATGTTATTGAGTCGGTAGACGGAAAAAGACGAATAGTCGTCGAAAAGGTCAACTGCGACTTATATGATTATCTCAGCGGAAAGGAGGAGTACTCTCAGCTGTTTAAGGGAAGCTATCTGACAAACTACAGCTGGGGGGAAACAACGCTTGCCGAGCTTTCCGGAAGGTACTATACAGACGTCGTTTGATAGCATTAAAAGCGCATGTCTCCAAAAAAGGACATGCGCTTATGATTTTGTCTGCGGTGTTCTCCGTGCCGCAAATATGCACAATGTTGTTGATAATTTACGCTTTAAATTCGTTATTTACAAGATGAAATATGATGAAAAATCTATTGAATAAATATTCATTGCGTGATATAATGTCTGCATATTTAATGTAAATTTATACATTCGGAGATGTAAATCTTGACTAAAGTTTTTATTGACGGCAAGGCGGGAACGACCGGTCTTCGCATATATGAGCGTTTGGAGCAGCGAAGTGATTTGGAGCTTCTGACGTTAAGCGAAGAGGACAGAAAAAAGCCCGAATGCCGCAAGCTTATGCTAAACGAGGCTGATATTGTTTTTCTGTGTCTGCCTGATGATGCCGCTATCGAGGCTGTGTCAATGATAGATAACCCTGAGACCATTGTACTGGACACTTCCACCGCTCACAGAACCAACCCTGAGTGGGCATACGGTTTCCCTGAGCTTAGCGATGAGCTAAAGAGCAAAATCATGAGCTCAAAGAGAATTGCCGTCCCCGGATGCCATGCCAGCGGCTTTATAGCCTTGGTGTATCCGCTTATTGAAGTGGGGATTTTTAGCTCAGACTCAAAGCTTTACTGTCATTCGCTTACCGGCTACAGCGGCGGAGGCAAAAAAATGATAGCCCAGTATGAGTCGGAGACGGATAATGTTCTTCTGAAAGCTCCCAGACAGTATGGTCTGACTCAGAATCACAAACACTTAAAAGAGATGAAGGCAATATGTGGGCTTGATGTTTCTCCTGTTTTTTGCCCGATTGTCTCAAACTTTTACAGCGGCATGGAGGTGACGGTTCCTCTGTTTATGTCCGACTTAAAAAATGGCACCTCTGTTGAAGATATCATCTCTGTGTATAAGAACAAGTATACGGGTCCCATAGTCAGCTATTCAGATAGCTGTGACGAGGGCGGAATGCTCTCTGCTGCGGACATGAGCCTTAAGGACTCGATGGTTGTATCAGTTTTCGGAAACGAGGAAAGAGTACTCCTCACCGCAAGGTATGATAACTTAGGTAAGGGCGCTTCCGGCGCAGCCGTTGAGCTTCTTAATATGATAACCGGAGCCAAGGTTACCGAGGGGCTTGACATCTGATATACCTAATTCAATAATATGTCGGTTATTTGAAAGGGAGAAATAAAATGAAGATAATTGATGGCGGTATTTGCGCCGCTAAAGGCTTTATGGCAAACGGTATCCACTGCGGTATACGCAAGAATAAGTCAAAAAGGGATTTGAGCCTTATTTTTAGTGAGAAAAGGGCTGCGGCTGCGGCCGTTTATACCACCAATCTTGTAAAGGGCGCCCCGCTTGTTGTAACTAAGTCCCACCTTTCTGACGGCTATGCTCAGGCGGTTATCTGCAACAGCGGAAACGCCAACACCTGCAATGCCAACGGCATAGAAATCGCTGAGCAGATGAGCGAGCTGACGGCTAAGGAGCTGGGGATATCAGCGTCCGACATAGTTGTGGCGTCTACCGGTGTAATAGGTCAGCCGCTTGACATTACGCCTATCGCCGGGGGCATACCTGAGCTTGTTTCCGGGCTCGGAAATCACAGCGACTACGCCGCCGAGGGAATTATGACAACCGATACTGTAAAAAAAGAGATCGCCGTCAGCTTTGAAATCGGCGGCAAGGAGTGCAAAATCGGAGGAATTGCAAAAGGTTCCGGAATGATACACCCCAACATGGCTACAATGTTGGTGTTTATTACAACCGATTGCGCTATAAGCTCGCAGATGCTCCGTAAGGCTCTTTCGACCGACATTCAGAATACGTTTAATATGGTAAGCGTGGACGGCGACACGTCTACCAACGACATGGTGACCATTCTTGCAAACGGAATGGCGGGCAACTGTGAAATAACCGCGGATGGTGACGATTTTTCTGAATTTATGAAAGCTCTCAATACCGTTACGGTATACCTTTGCAAGTGTATTGCGGGAGACGGAGAGGGCGCTACAAAGATGATAGAGTGCAGAGTTGACGGAGCAGCTTCAAAAAGCGTTGCAAAGACCGTTGCCAAGGCCGTGATATGTTCTTCTCTCACGAAAGCCGCAATGTTCGGCGCGGATGCAAACTGGGGAAGAGTCTTGTGTGCGATAGGGTATTCCGGAGCGGATATTGACGTCAACAAGGTTGATGTGTCCTTTATTTCCAATGCCGGCAGGGTAGATGTCTGCAAGTACGGAGCCGGAATCGAATTCTCTGAGGATATCGCTAAAAAAGTTCTTACAGAGAAGGAAATAACGATTGCCGTAAGCCTCAACAGCGGTGACTTCAGCGCTACCGCATGGGGCTGCGACCTCACATATGACTATGTCAGAATAAACGGCGACTATCGAACCTGATAAAAATAGCTCGGAAAGGGATACAAAATGACAATATCAAATTCCGACAGAGCGAGAATACTTGTCCACGCTCTGCCCTACATCAAGAACTACAACGGAAAGATTGTCGTAATCAAGTACGGCGGAAATGCGATGGTAAGTGACAAGCTCAGAAATTCTGTAGTAAGAGACATTGTTTTACTCAGCCTCATCGGCGTCAAGGTGGTTTTGGTTCACGGAGGAGGTCCTGAGATATCCGAAACGCTCTCAAAAATCGGCAAGGAGTCTAAGTTTGTAAACGGCCTCAGGGTTACCGACAGCGAGACTGTTGAAATAGTACAGATGGTTCTTGCGGGTAAAATAAACAAAAATCTTGTCAATATGATCGAGTGCTGCGGAGGACGCTCGATAGGTCTATCCGGTCTTGACGGTCATATGATAAAAGCTGAGATGAAAAACGAGGAGCTTGGATTTGTCGGACGTATTACAAAGATTGACCCAAGACCCATTCTTGATGTTATAGAAAAGGGATATATACCGGTAGTTTCTACGCTCGGCTGCGATGATGATGGAAACGTCTACAACATTAACGCGGATACAGCCGCCGCTAAAATCGCGGGAGCTCTCGGCGCGGAAAGCCTTATCACTCTTACCGACACAGCCGGTATACTTATGGACAAGGACGATCCTGACACGCTTATCACAAAAATTAACATAGAAGAGACGAAAAAACTTATCGAAGACGGGGTCATATGCGATGGAATGATTCCCAAGGTTGAGTGCTGCACCAATGCTTTGCTCGACGGAGTTAAGAGGGTATTTATAATTGATGGAAGGATACCTCATTCAATCCTCATTGAAACGCTCACCGATGAAGGAATAGGAACAATGTTTGAGATGGGAGAACATAAGTAATGAATATATTTGAGCTTGACAGAAGCTATGTTGCAAACACATACGCGAGATTTCCCATCAATATAGTCAAGGGAAAAGGCTCGCTCGTCTGGGACTGCGGCGGCAAGGAGTATATAGATCTTGGCAGCGGAATAGCAGTTAACAGTTTTGGCTTATGCGACGAAGAGTGGATTGCAACCGTAACCGAGCAGCTTGGAAAATTCCAGCATACATCTAACCTATACTACTCCGAGCCATGTGCCAAGCTCGCTCAGATGCTATGTGAAAGAACAGGTCTTAAGAAGGTGTTCTTTTCTAATTCAGGAGCGGAGGCAAACGAGTCTGCTATAAAGGCTGCCAGAAAATACGCAGCGGACAGAAACGGCAGCGACTGCTATACCATCATCACATTAAAGAACAGCTTTCACGGAAGAACACTCACTACGCTTGCAGCGACAGGTCAGGACAGCTTCCATCAGTACTTTCAGCCGCTGACTCCCGGGTTTGTCCATTGCGAAGCGACTGCGGATGATTTGCGCAAAACGGTAAACGAAAATAAGGGAAAAATCGCCGCTATCATGTTTGAGATAGTGAGGGGAGAGGGCGGAGTACTCCCGCTTGAAAAGAGCTTTGTCGACGAGATGGTAAAGATATCCCGTGAGGAGGATATCATTCTCATAGCCGATGAGGTTCAGGTCGGAAACGGCAGAAGCGGAAAGCTTTACGGCTATATGAATTACGGATTTATCCCGGATGTTGTAACTACCGCTAAAGGTATAGGCGGCGGGCTTCCCATAGGAATCACGATGCTCGGCGAGAAGCTGAAGGACGTGTTTACGCCGGGTCTCAACGGCTCAACGTTTGGCGGAAATCCGATTTGCTGTGCAGGAGCGATTAGCATACTGCAGAGGATTGACGACAAGCTTCTTGAGGAGGTTTCTAAAAAGTCCCGTTACATCTTTTCGGAGCTTGAGGGTTCGGATGGCGTTGAGAGCGTAACCGGAATGGGACTTATGGTTGGAGTTAAGACAGTAAAGGACGCAAAGGCTGTTGTCAGCGAGTGCATAGCTAACGGAGTGTTGGTATTGACAGCAAAGGACAAAATAAGGCTGCTTCCTGCGCTTAATATTCCTTCCGATCTTCTCGAAAAGGCGATCTCAATCCTAAAAAAAGCATGTGTATAATGAAAATGATATATCCCGATTTGCATTTTGGCGGATCGGGATAGTTGTTTTTAGCTGTAAAATTTTTTGCTGAGTTTTCTGCGTCAGTGGATGGCTTTATGTTATTTTAGGAGAATTTTCAATAATTTGATAGTAACGGTTGAAACTTTTCGCAATAAGGTTTATACTTGATTCATACCTGCCCGCAAAAAATAACGCTATATGAATTCTTGGCATCAATCAAGGGGGTCATGTTGTGATAAACATTATACATAAGTTTGGCTCAGATATAAGTTACACATTCCGTAAATTTCTAAAGATAAGAATGATGCTGCTGCTTTTCGCGGCAGCTTCAACGTTGTTTGCGGCAGGATGTGTTGCCAACCTTGATTTGAATAGGGAAGCTTCAAAGATAACCACTCCAAGGTACACATCGTCAGAGGCAGAAACCACGGCAACAAGCTCATTAGACAGCTCGGAAAGTACTTCAGAATACATAGATGAACCTGTATCAGAGCCGGTGGTTACTACAGTAACAACTACGGAAGCATTAAGTACGACCGTGCCTGAAACCTCGGTGCTTACCGAAACCGAGCCAAAAAAGACATCGGCAACAACAGTGACGACGGTAACGACGGTAACCACGACGCCGGCGACAACAGTTACCACGACCGAGAAAACGACAGTCGCCGCTACATCTGCAATTACCACTTCTGAAGCCATAAAAAAAGATAATGAGCCTGAGCTTGATATCACTCTTGACGGCTATGATGATTATTACTATAGGAACGAGCTTTCCGGAGATTATGCTAATGTATACGATAGTGTCTATACGGGTCTTATGAACAGGACTGATGTTTTTACAGTCGAGTATTTGGAACCTGATATTGTAAATGAAATATTTTTAATGGTTCTGTATGATCACCCTGAGATATTCTGGACGGAAGGCGCGTACGGCTATTCTAGTGATTATATCACAATGCAGATTTCTCCAAAATATAATTTTTCAAAGAGCGATATCCAGATGATACAGGAGCAGATAAACTCAAATATCAGCGGAATTTTACAAGAGCTTTACCAAATGGATTCGGAATATGAGATAGCAAAAGCGGTATATGATTATTTGATCGATACGGTGGAATATGTTTTGGACAGCCCGAATAACCAGAACATAATCAGCTCACTGGTCAATGGAGAGAGCGTGTGCTCAGGGTACGCCAAGGCCGCCCAGTATCTTATGCAGCTTTGCGGAATGCAGACCATATGGGTTGTCGGGGACGTAGTTGACAGCGGAGCGCATGCATGGCTTATAGTAAGGATTGACGGAAAGTATTATCAGTATGATGTGACCTTCGGCGACCGAGCTATTACCGATCTGTCGAGTTATCCCGCTCAGCTTAATTATGATTACGACTACCTTTGTACCACCGACGAAATAATGCT
>CASDRM010000015.1 GCA_949283135.1 uncultured Ruminococcus sp. | reverse complement strand
TCATGTCCCTGCCGGTACCTCCGTCGTATATCATCATTTCAAGGATGATAACTCTTCTTGTGACCAATCTCGCCTATATGCTGGTAGTTATCATACCTGCCGTGGGGGTCTGGTGGTACAGCAACGGATTCGGCATTTTGTGGCTGGTGATTTTCATCCTTTTGTCCGCCGCGCTTCTTCTGTTTTCTACTGCTGTAGGCATATTCATGGGCTGGGTGATAACCCTTATCTCGAGAAAGGCGAAGAACAAGACCCTTGTTTCCTCTCTGTTCACGCTTGTTTTCCTGTTTGCATACCTGTATTTCTGGTTTACCGCTCAGGAGAATCTCGAAAAGATACTTTTAAATATCGAGGATATCGCCGTAGGAATAAAGAACATACTGCCGATTTACTGGTTCGGCGAGGCGATAGCGGGGGAGAATATCCTGTACGCGCTTATCACTCTGGTAATCCTCACGCTTCCGTTTGTCGTAGCCGTCGCGATAATTTCAAAGACATTTTACCGCATAGTGTCTGACTCGAAGAGCAGCGTGCGCATAAAGGACAAAAAGGTAAGCTTTAATGCCGTCCCTGTTTCGAGGGCTCTGCTGAGAAGGGAATGCGCAAGGCTTTTTTCGAGCGCAAGCTATCTTACCAACTCGGGAATAGGAGTTATTTTCGCGGTTATTGGAGCGGTTGCCCTTCTGATTAAGAAGGACGCGCTGCTTTCGGCATTCGGGCAGGACAGCATAGGAGTCGGCGGGCTGCTTGCGCCGCTCCTGCTTGTAGGCTTCATGTTCATATTCAGCATGGTGATATTCACCAGCGCTACGATATCCATTGAGGGTAAGAACATCTGGATACTTCAGTCGCTGCCGGTGTCGCCTGTTGAGATTTTCAAAGCGAAGATAAAGCTCCATGTTTACGCCTGCCTGCCCGCCCTGATTCTTTCGTGGGCGGCAATAAACATCGGATTTTACGTTGATTTGCTGTTTGCGGCGGTGTCGCTGGTGATACTGGCTTTGTTTGTGCTGATAATGGCTCAGATGGGGCTTGCGTTCAATCTCAGCAAGCCGGTGCTCGACTGGCAGGACGAGGCTGTGGCTGTAAAGACAGGAATGAGCGTTATGTTCACGATGTTTGCGGGCATGGCGCTTGCGGTCACCCCTCTTATCGCGATATTCCTGCTGGCGGACTACATCAACTTTGTTTTGATAGGCTGGGCGGTAATTGAGGCCGCGATAGCTCTCATGCTTTACAAATGGCTGACCGGCTCCGGAGTCAAGAAGTTCGAGGAGCTTTGACATTTAGGCATTATAAAAGCTGCGCTGTGAAAATACGGCGCAGCTTTTTCTTTTATCACATAAACTGGATGCAAAGCGCTATTCCGACTCAGACTCTTTCTCATCGGAATCGGGCAGAGGAGGAAGATTGTCTTTTGGCTGAATGGATGCGGTATCGTCCGACATGAGCTTGAAGCTTATCTCAAACTCGGTCAGATCGCCGTTGTCCTCGATTCTGGTCACGGTGGCGGTCACCTCGTCCCCGGGGCTCATAGACATAATAATCTTTTGCACCTCGTCAACAGAGCGCACCTCAACGCCGTTAAAGGAGGTAATCACATCGTTTATCTGAAGCTCGGTATTGGCGATGTCGCAGTCGGGGGATATCTCGGCAATATGGAGTCCGGCGGGTATTCCGTAAACCGATGCCACCGAATCCGACACCTCGTAGAAGCTTATTCCTATCTTGGGTCTGCCGAGCACCGAGCCGTTCTCTATAAGCTCCTCAATGATAGGCTTTGCTGCCTCCATTGAAATAGCAAAACCGACATTCTCAAATTCAAGCCCCTCTATTTTCGACGAGGTTATTCCAACAACCTGTCCCCACATGTTAAAGAGCGCTCCGCCCGAGTTTCCGGGGTTTATGGCGGCGTCGATCTGGATGCAGTTCATGCTTATGCTCGTCGATTCAAGCTGCACCATCCTGTTCATGCCGGATACGATGCCGGTAGTGACGCTGCATTCAAGCCCTGCCGGCGAGCCGAGAGCGACTACCTGCTCTCCGAGCGAAAGCTTCGAGGAGTCGCCGAACTGCGCAGGCGTAAGTCCGGTAGCGTTGATTTTGATAACGGCGACGTCGCTTTTTTTGTCACTTCCGACCACGGTAGCGTTATATTCGGTTCCGTCGTTTAATCTCACTATAATGGCAAGCTCGGCATCCTGAATGACATGGGCGTTGGTGATGATGTAGCCGTCCTCGGTCATGATTATTCCCGAACCCTGACCATAGGCGGCAAGGACCCTGCTGTCCTCAAACGCCTCGATGGTGACAATGGACTTGGAGCAGACATTGGCTACACCCTCGACGGTATACCTGCCATCGGTCTGATAGAACCTGTCTTCGATTTCCGGGTGATCGGCTATCGGAATAGTGAATGAGCGGAAATTGTCGTTCCCCTCTATCATGTTTACTATCCAGCCTTTGCCGAACACCATTCTCGCGGCTACGAAGAAGAATATCAAGAAAATGATAAGCATGCCGATAAACAGTGTAAGCGCGGGATGCCTGTTTTTTCTCAGCGAGCCAATCGGCCGCGGAAGATAGTCAAGCGCAGCCGCTTCCTTGTACGCCATAGCGTTAATCTCGGCTATGACATCCTCGGCTGATTCGGCGGGTGAATCGGGGGCTGAATCAGCGGCTGACTCAGCCTGTGCTCCCTTTTGCGGCGTGTTCTCCTGCGGTGAATCCTCCTGATACGAAGCTTGAGCGCCGCCCGCTTCGGGAACAGCGGTCTGCGATGCCTGCTGCGAGGTTTGTATTTCCTGCTGTCCGATAGACTCGGAGCTGTTCGCGCTTCCGGCGGCAATGTCCGCGGGAAGCGCAGTTTCTATGCCTGTATCCTTGTTGTGCTCTGTCATGTTGCAATGCCTTCCTGAAATAACGGGTTATTTCCCTTTTTTGCCGAGTAGCTTTTCCGCGGCGGCTGTAGCTGCCGCTGCCGTTCCGGCTTTGATAAGATTTCTTGCGTTCCGCCTCATAAGCGCGTCTCTTGCTGAGGTGTCACGCCTCGGGATCCTCCTGACGGCTGTATTTGCCGATGCTTCCGGTTTGCGCAAAGGTGCCCTGCGTCCTTCATACGGCTCTTCATCGTCATAATAGTCGTAATGCTCTGATTTTTTATACAGCTCAGGGTACTTGTAAGCAGGAGTTTCCTCCTCGGCAAAGTACCTCTCGTCATATTCATATGAGAAGCCTGTGTCCTCAGATTCATCCGAACGGGCAGATTCCATCGCGTCGACCGCTTTTTCCATATTGTCGAGCTTTTCGACTATCTCCCTGAGCTCTGCGCGAAGAGCCTCTTCTGCATCGTCGAGAGCGCCCTTGACTTTGACCATTCTGTCGGTGAGAACGTCGCTGCTGGGGACGTTCGGCTGCTCCGATGCGCTGTGCGAAATACCGTCAGACTCCGACGGAGCGACGCCTCCCTCATCGGGCATTGCGGCTTCTTGGCTGTCAGACTTAATAGCCGCAGTCTCGTCGGAGCTTGCCGGCTCCTCGGGCGGCAAAGCCGCTTCGGGGGGGCTGATTCCCGCGCTGACGGCATGAGTTTCGGACGCTTCCGCTTCATTTCCGACGGGCTCGTACGTTACAGTCTCGCCGCCGGCTGCCTGCTCTTGCGCAGCAGGAACATCCTGCGATTCGTCTATGAATATCTCGTCTGCTTCCTGATTCTCTGCCTGCCGCTCGTCAGGCTCGGGCGCGGCTGCCGCCATATCCTGCGAAGAGGAAATCGATTCGGGCTGAGCCAAGACCTCTTTTGCCTTTTGCGCATAGGTGCCCTTTTCCGGTGGGTTAGGAGCTGCCTCCTTGTGAGCAGAAGTTTCCTGACGCTCATTGGCATCATTTTTCTCCTGAATAGTGGCGCTTTCCGCCTCGGCAGGCGCATCCAACGTGTAATCAGCGGTCTGCCCTGCTGCATCATCAGCTTCCGGAACGTGCTCCTCAGCCTCGTTAAACTTAGCGTAGCCGTCTCTGTTGTTTTCAACTGCGGCAGGCGCGTTCTCGGGCAAGCTCTCTTTGCCCTCGGGGGTTGCTGCGGCGGACGCCATGGCAGCCTCTTTCTGTTTTTTTGTGAGGGGAAAATCTTCGTCAAAGAAATCTATCATTGCTTTGTCCTTTCCTGCCTTTCGGTCTGCCTGCCCGTCTCGGTGTTCAGCTCAAATTTATAGCCGACGCTCCACACCGTTTTGAGCGCCCACTGGTCTGAGACTCCGTTCAGCTTTTCGCGAAGCCTCTTTATGTGCACATCTATCGTCCTCGAACCGCCGTAGTATTCAAAGCCCCAAACATCGTCGAGAAGCTGGTCGCGGTTGAATACCGTGTTCGGGTGTGACGCGAGGTAGTATAGAAGCTCCAGCTCCTTTGGCGGCGTTTCCGTCACCTTGCCTCTTACCACCAGCTCGTAGCGGGTCATGTTTATGTCCAGCCCGTCGTAGTGTATCTCCTTGACGTCCTTTTCGGAGCCCGGCACGCTTATCCTTCTGAGAACGGCTTTTATCCTCGCGATTACCTCCTTGACGTCGAACGGCTTCACGATGTAATCATCCGCGCCAAGCTCAAGCCCAAGTACCTTGTCGAATATCTCCGACTTTGAGGTGATGTATATAAGCGGGGTGTTGCTCTTTTTTCTTACCTCACGGCAGATCTGCCAGCCGTCGATTCCGGTCAGCACCACGTCAAGAAGTATTATATCCGGCTTAAGGGCAGAAAATTTGACCAAGCCCTCCTCGCCGTCGTTAGAGACGATTACTCCGAAGCCCTCCTTCTCAAGACATAGCCTGAGCAGCTCGCATATATTCCTGTCGCTGTCGATTATAAGTACCTTGCCGTTCAACAGCCGCACTCCTTTCCGGGTAATTATTGTAGACACAATGATTATAAGCTATTTTTCGCGTTTTTTCAAGTGCCAAGGCTTATTTATTTCGTTTTGGTTAATTAAATCACCAATATTAGGATAAAGATAATAGTTGCGTAATAATTTCGCCCTATTCAGGCAGAGATATGCTCAAAATAGGATAAATCAGAGAATAATAATTCTAAAAAATTGTGCAATCCGATGAATTTTTTATTATGTGACAAATATCGCTTGATTTTTCCATGGCGCATGCTAAAATAAGTTTAGCACTCAGGAACTAAGAGTGCCAATAATTTGAACGATGTTTACTTTTTATAAAGGAGGAACTTTTTATGACACTCAAACCCCTGTTTGATCGTGTAGTAGTAAAGATGACCGAGGCGGAGGAGACCACAAAGAGCGGTATCATCCTGACCGGCTCAGCAAAGGAGAAGCCTCAGCTTGCTGAGGTCATAGCGGTAGGCGACGGCTCTGTTCGCGACGGCAAGACCACCGAGATGAAGGTCAAGGTCGGAGACAAGGTTCTCTTGTCCAAGTATTCCGGCACCGAGGTAAAGGTTGACGGACAGGAATATATCATAGTCAACATGGCGGATATTCTCGCGGTAGCGGAATGATCTTACCCAAAGAAAAACTGATAGAATTGATAGCATAATATAATAACGAATAATTACGAAAGGCATGGTAATATAGCTATGGCAAAGGAAATTTTGTACGGCGAGGAAGCAAGAAAGGCGCTTCAGGCAGGTATCGATAAGCTCGCCGACACAGTTAAGATAACACTCGGTCCCAAGGGCAGAAATGTAGTTTTGGACAGGACCTACGGCATACCGCTCATCACCAACGACGGCGTGACTATAGCCAAGGAGATAGAGCTCGATAACGTATTCGAGAACATGGGTGCGCAGCTCATAAGAGAGGTCGCCACAAAGACCAACGACGCTGCCGGTGACGGAACCACCACCGCTACCGTTCTGGCTCAGGCCTTTGTAAGAGAGGGCATGAAGAATATCGCCGCCGGAGCCAACCCGATGATACTTAAGAAGGGCATCAAGAAGGCGGTTGACGCCGCAGCTGAGGCTGTAATAAAGAACTCAAAGGCTGTTTCCGGAAGCGCGGACATCGAAAGAGTAGCAACCGTTTCCTCGGGAGATGAAAATGTAGGAAAGCTCATCGCCGAGGCTATGGAGAAGGTCACTTCTGACGGTGTTATCACCATCGAGGAGTCAAAGACTGCCGAGACCTACAGCGAGGTCGTTGAGGGAATGCAGTTCGACAGGGGCTACATCACTCCCTACATGGTAACTGATACAGACAAGATGGAGGCTGTTCTCGACGACGCCTACATCCTTATCACAGACAAGAAGATTTCTTCTATTCAGGATATACTTCCTCTGCTCGAGGACATTGTAAAGACCGGCAAGAAGCTCCTCATCATCGCTGAGGATCTCGAGGGCGAGGCTCTTTCCACTATCCTTATCAACAAGCTCAGAGGCACCTTCACCTGCGTAGCAGTCAAGGCTCCCGGCTTCGGAGACAGAAGAAAGGAAATGCTCAGGGATATAGCCATTCTCACCGGAACAGACGTTATCAGCTCCGAGCTTGGCTATGAGCTCAAGGATGTTACCGTAAACGATCTCGGAAGAGCAAGACAGGTTGTCGTATCCAAGGAGAACACCATTATAGTAGACGGCGCAGGTGATTCCGAGGAGATCAAGGCGCGTGTTGCCCAGATCAGAACCGAGATAGAGAACACTACCTCTGATTACGACAGAGAGAAGCTTCAGGAGAGGCTTGCAAAGCTCGCCGGAGGCGTAGCGGTGCTCAAGGTCGGCGCAGCCACCGAGGCTGAGATGAAGGAGAAAAAGCTCAGAGTCGAGGACGCTCTTTCCGCTACCAAGGCTGCCGTTGAGGAAGGCATCGTAGCCGGCGGCGGAACAGCTCTTATCAACGCCATCCCCGCGGTAGAGAAGCTCATTCCTACGCTTGAGGGCGACGAGAAGACCGGCGCAAGGATAGTTCTCAAGGCGCTCGAGGAGCCTGTAAGACAGATCGCTGCCAACGCAGGTCTCGACGGAAGCGTTATCATAGACAAGATCCGCAGATCAAGAAAGGTAGGCTACGGCTTCGACGCATACAACGAGGTCTATACCGATATGATCGCAGCCGGAATAGTTGACCCGACCAAGGTTACCCGCTCCGCGCTTCTTAACGCCGCTTCCTGCGCTGCTATGGTTCTCACCACCGAGAGCCTTGTAGGCAACAAGAAGGAAGAGAACGCCGCAGCTGCACCCGCTGCTCCTGCCGGAATGGGCGGAATGTATTAAGCTCAAAATAATTCCCGGACTGCTTGGTCTGCTCCATTTTAAACTGACTGAGGACTGCGACAGAAGGATCTGCCGCAGTCCTTTTTCATAATTTTTGCCTGTATCACGACTTAACGGTGAGGGTACAAGGCATAGGCGCATAAATAATGTGCATGGTTTTAGCTTCTCAAAGCACTCTAATCTCTCTATTCAATTATCCAAAATTGCCCTTATAGCTTTGTGAAAAGTGCTAATAGAAACTCGCCTTGTTAAATGCTATTATAAAGGTATTAAATATACACAGGGGGATATGCTGTATGAAAAAAGCAATAGCGATTACACTTGCCGTGCTTATGTTCTGCGTCAACGCCGCAGTTGTGGCGGTCGCCGACACCGCAGACATAGTCAAGCAGTCGGTTGAGGGCACCGCCGTAATTGACGGAACAAAGGATGAAGCCTATGCCGACGCCCTTGCCCTTGAAATCAAGCAGAAGGGTATGTTTAACGGAGACGGAAGTCTTCTTGACGAGCCTGAGGGAGTAGTATACATAATCAACGACGCCGAGTTCGTGTACATGTATGTGGATGTGCTCGACGATAATCTTGACAACACCAATACTAACAACTATGCTCAGGACTCCGTTGAGGTCTTTTGGATGGTTGACAATGAAAAGGCTCAGATAAGATATCACTACGACGGCACTGTCGACGAGGATTCCGGGGTAAATGTCGAGTCTGCGACTGTTCTTACAGATACCGGCTACGCCGTGGAGACCAAGATACCGATAACGGACGTTTATGACAATAAGCTTGAGATCTGCGTGCAGATAAACTGCTGCGAGAACGGCTCAAGGCTTTACACCTGCTACATCGAGGGCAACGCCGAGGGTGACGACGCGTGGCAGCGCTCAAACCGCGAGTCCGTCTATGACTGCTGGTGGACGCTTGAGCTTGCCGGTGAGTTTGAGGATACCTATACAAAGGAATTTTCCATCAAGCCTACAGACAATCTTTATCCCGTGGCTGACGATGATTACTACGGACTTATGAGCATTCCGCTTGCGGTAAGCGCGTCCTCTCAGAGCAGAGTCGACTGGACGTCGGTCAGCTTCGGAGATTCCTATGTTATGTATCTCGGCGACACGATAGAGGTGAGCTGGACGGATACCAAGCTTCTCGCAAACTGGACCGATGCTTCCACTAATAATTTCAGCGTTACCCCGAAGCTAACGCTTAATTTTGCTGACAACGGCATACTCGCCGAGGGCATTGCCGAGGGCAGCGAGGTCGGAACAACTGGCTATGTCGGATACTACAGCTTCAGCTACGGCGATGTGACCTTCACCTCTGAGGGCTACGAGGATGTAGTTATTCCAGGCGACAGCATAGAGAACTTCAAGCTCACTTCTCGTCAGGAGGACGGCTGGGTGAGCGGAGGCACCTACGATCACGATTTCGCGAGCGACATAAGGGACACTCTTGGTCTTAACATTGAGCAGCTTTGCGACTATATTTACAATCTTACATCTATTTCCACCACAGTAACCTTTGACAGATATAACAACATCCCTGCCGAGACGGTAGCCACCATGCAGGCTGACGCCGAGGCAAAGGACGCCGAGTTGGTGACGATGGTTGAGGAGAAAAAGGCAGCCATTGAAGCCGCTGCCGCTATAATTGCCGATGAGGCTGCGGAGCTTGCAGACAAGGAAGCTGCTTTGGCTGACGCTGTAGCCGCCGCAGACGAGGCGGTAACGGCTGCCGGAAACTACCCTCTGGCTGCAGAGGCCGCTGCCGAGCTTCCGGCTATAGTTGAGGAGCTCACAGCAACGGTAACGGAGCTTCAGGAGGAGGCGGCAGCCGAGCCTGAGGTGACCGAACCGGTGGAAGAGGAGTCTGAGGCTGAAACTGAGGAGCCGGAGGAAGAGCCCGAGGCGGATGTGACAGAGCCTGTTGCCGAGGAGAAGACCGACGAGTCGTCCTCAAGCTCAAGCTCGACCGTGATAGTTGTTGTAATAGTTGTCGTGGTTGTTGCGATAATCGCGGTGATAGTCGTGCTCGGCAAGAAGAAAAAAGCGTAACAGGTTAATTTTGTGATACGGTCTATTATGCTGAAAAAGCTAAAGGTTTGTAAGAATGGCGTCCCGCGTTTGCGGGATGCCATTTTTATATGATTATGCGGCAATTTTATACTTTTATTTTTTTGTAGAAAAAGCTGATATATCTAAATTGAATCTTTTATGATTCAATGATTTTAAATTATAAGAGAGGCTCCGAGTGGCATTCGCGCAAAAATATCGCTGAGCTTTGTATAATGTGTCAATAGAAAGAGAATGTGTAAAATGTTATTATGATCATGCCTACCAAGGCTAATATTTACTTTTGGAGGATTATTACTATGAAAAAGCTAATAAGCGTCTTGGCAGTGACTCTCGCGCTGAGCCTTGCAGCGGCAACGGCTGTTTGCGCCGCTACTGCTGATTTGACAGTCCTGTCCGTTTTGGGTACGGCTGTGATCGACGGAATCAAGGACGAGGCTTACGCCGAAGCGGTTCCGGTTGAGTTCAACCAGCAGGGTGACACCAACGGCAACGGAATGGTCATGGATCATTCTGACGCCACCGCCTATATAATCAACGACTCTGAGTACGCGTATGTATTTGTAGACGTGTATGACGACAATTTGGATAATTCGGGAAGCATCGCGTATGACCGCGACTCTGTTGAGCTTTTCTGGATGGTGGATAACTCCAAGACTCAGATCAGATACCATTTTGACGGAACGGTTGACGCCGATTCCGGCGAGGATGTCGAGTCGGCAGTCGTGATTACCGATACCGGCTACGCCGTAGAGGCAAAGATTCCAATCACCGACGTATTCGATGACAAGATCGAGATATGTATCCAGATAAATGTCTGCGAGGACGGGCTCAGGCAGTACACCTGCTATATCCAGGGCAATGCAGAGGGCGACAGGGCATATGCGAGAAATAATCGTGAGTCACCAAACGACTGCTGGTGGACGCTCGCTTTGGCGGGAAGGTTTGAGGACACAATAGAAGGTGAGAAAAACGAGCCGATGGAAATCGACAGATATAATTTCATGTCGCTGAGAGATTCAAAATTCGGCGTTTCTTTAGCCGTTCAGGACGCTGTTACCTGGACAACGACTGCGCTGGGAAGCGAGCAGAGCGGAGTTTTGGGCGACACCCTCGATATCAGCTGGGAAAGCATAGAAGCGCTCGTGAATTTGACGGCGGAGCAGACCAACGACTACACTGTAGATCCAAGGTTCTTCATTCAGATAACCGACAGCGGATATCTTAAGCTGCCGGAGGGAGCACAGGTCGGAGACACTGGTGAAACAGCAACATACACGTTTACCTATTCAGACATAACGATAACTGCGGACGGCTATGATGATGTAGTTGTTTCCGGAGGGACCCTTGACGGCATCAGGTTCACTGTTAAGCAGGAGGATGGCTGGACATCCGGAACAAGCGTTGAGATAGACCTGACCGAGCCGGTAAAGGAACAGCTCGGGCTGGATACCGAGGGTCTTTGCGAATATCTCACAAACGTAACCGGAGTCACCACTACTGTTACATTTGATGCCTGGAACGGCAGGACAAAGGACGATCTCGACTGGTACTTATCCGTCCTCGAGGATGAGGATAAGAACATACTTGCCATTATTCAGCGCAACATGGACGGCGTGATGGAGGCTAAGGCGGTAATTGAAGACGAGACCTCAGATTTGACAGCTAAACAGGAGGCTCTAAAAAACGCCTTCGCCGCTTTGGAACATACTGAAACTTATGTCAGAGAGTATCATACTCAAAGCATGGAGGTGCTTACTGAGATGAGAGCCATCGTAGAGGAGCTTTCCTCGGAAGTGGAAAAGCTTGAAGCGGAGGCGCAAGAGCGGGATCAGCAGGATCAGCAGGAGCAACAGGAGCAGCAGACGCAGCAGGAAGATTCAGATGCGCAGGAGCCCAGTGTGTCCGGTGAATCCGGCGAGCCTGTAAATGAGCAGGATGAAGCCGCATCTTCAGCCGACGAGGAGGACGGCGGCTCCGGCGTCATTATAGGAATAGTCATAGCCGTTGCGGTTGTTGTAATAATTATAATCGCGGCAGCAGGCAGCAAAAAGAAAAAGAGCGTAAATTAAGCTTGCCTTTTTAAATCAATAACCGACAAAACGAAAAACGCGGGTTCTTTACTGAGCCTGCGTTTTTTTGAGCATAATTTGAGCCTCATAAAATAATTGCAGCAGTCAAATATACATATACTAACATAACAGCGGTTATATAATTTCCATACAATCCTCGCATACTTTAGCGTAATTCGTCATTATCACTTTAATACAGAGAATTATTTGTGCATAATGAGAAATATGTGACTTGGTATGCGTAATATTTGTATAAAATCAACATTGGTTATTTGTATAAAGTGCTAATAGAAAGAGATTTAAAAAAATGTTATTATAATGGCACAGTAATTTATTTGGAGGAATTTGAAATGAAGAAGCTGCTTAGTATACTTGTTGTCGCATTGGCACTTTGCCTTGCGGTAACATTTAGCGTTTCCGCCGCCACAGCGGATATTGTTATTCAATCCGTAGAAGGCACCGCTGTCATTGACGGTGTAAAAGACGAGGCTTACGCCGACGCTCAGGCACTCGAATTTGTTCAGCAGGGCGATACCAACGGCAACGGTCAGGTGAACGATTATTCGGACGCGACCGCGTATGTAATAAATGACGCGGAATATGCATACGTATTTGTCGATGTTCACGATGACAATCTTGACAATTCGGGAAGCATAGCTTACGACCGCGACTCCGTTGAGCTTTTCTGGATGGTTGATAACGCCAAGGCTCAGATAAGATACCATTATGACGGAACTATTGATGAAGATTCCGGAGAGAATGTAGAGTCTGCTGCGGTAGTTACCGATACCGGATATGCTATAGAGGCTAAGATACCGCTTACCGATGTAAGAAACAACCAGCTCGAGATGTGCATTCAGATAAATGTCTGCACCGACGGCTTGAGACAGTATACCTGCTACATAGAAGGTAACGCCGAAGGCGACAGAGCTTATGCAAGAGCTAACCGCCAGTCTGAGAATGACTGCTGGTGGACGCTTGCGCTTGCCGGCGAGCATGAGGACACTATAACCGACGAGACAGCCACACCTGCTCCTTCAGAAGACGATGCTGAGACAGATCCTGCTGTCGATGAGACTGAGGAACAGCCTGTAAACAATGTAGTTCAGCCTGACGATAATCTTTATCCCGTTGCTCTGGACGACTACAATGGTCTGAGCCAGATACCCTTTATGACAAGAGTGTTTACTCAGAGCCACTATAACTGGAAGCTTGTAGAGCTGGGCGCTCCTATTACCGGAACTCTCGGACAGACAGTGGAGGCAAACTGGACTGACATCAAGGGTCTTATCGAGTGGCTCGATGAGGATACCAACGGCTTCTCTCATGATCCCTATCTGGTACTTCAGATGAGTGACGACGAGATTTTGTCTGAGGGGCTTCCGAGCGATGCGGCAGTGGGAGATCTGGGATATGTCGGCTATTACACCTTTACCTTTACTGATATAACCATCAATTCAGATGGCTTTGAGACGGTCGTTATTCCCGGAGACACAGTTGAGAATTACAAGCTTGTGCCTAAGAACGAGGGCGGCTGGATAAGCGGCGGGGCTTATGAGTACAACCTTTCTCCTTACATCAAGCAGACGCTTGGACTTGACACCGTACAGCTCTGCGAGTTCATTTCAAACATCACTTCAATCTCAACGACGGTAACCCTCGACGCCTACAACGGCGTTACTGCCGACATGCTTGAGGAGCTTAAGGCTGAGGCTGAGGCTGCCGAGGCTGCTGTTCTTGAAGAGATAAACGGCTATTCGGAAACAGTCAGCAACGCGGAGTCTGTTGTCAATGACGAGGCTGCTTCTATTGAGGATAAGAAGACTGCTGCCGAGGACGCTCTTGAGGCTGCGAACAACGCCGTAGCGGCAGCAGAGGGTTATCCCGACCTGCTCGAGACCGCAAATGCCCTTCTTGAGACTGCTAACGAGCTTAACGATACTGTAGCGGAGCTCGAGGAGGCGGAGGCGGTGACTGAGACTGAGCAGCTTGATGAGGAAGAGCCTGTAGCAGACGAGGACAGCTCGGCTGACACGCAGACTGCTGCGGATGCGGGTGAGCAGGGCAGCTCGACTGTCGTAATAGTTGTAGTAATAGTTGTAGTTATCGCGGTAGTTGCGGTTATAGCCGTTCTTGCTGCGAAGAAGAAAAAGTAATACAACCAGTTTGGTATAAAGAAATTTTATTATAAATGATTTCAGCGGCGTCTTGTTTAAAATTTTTAGTATTTGTACTGGGCAGGTCGCCGCATGAAGTCACTTTTGCTGTTGCGTATTGCCATTTTAGGACTGTGATTTAGATATTCTGACAGGATATAATAATTTATAATAATTTATTTGTATAAAATTACATCCGAGTTTTGTGTAATGTGCTAATAGAAACTTGTTAAAAAAAGTGCTATTATATGTTCACCAATATTTTTGGAGGTAAATTAGAATGAAGAAGTTATGGAGAATATTTGCAGTTGTAACAGCTCTTTGCATGATGCTTACAACTGTTGCGTTTGCCGCTGAGGCGGCTGACGATGCCACGACGGCGGAAGAGCCTGCGGCAACCGATGAGGCAGTAGAAGGGGAAGAGGAGCCGGCGGCTAGCGATACTGAAGAGCCGGTGAACACTGTAGTTCAGCCTGACGACAACCTCTATCCTGTCGCTCTGGACGACTACAACGGACTCAGCCAGATACCGTTTATGACAAGACTGTTTACTCAGAATCACATCAACTGGAATCTGATTCAGCTTGGTGAACCTGTTGAGGGCGTCTTCGGTCAGACTGTTGAGGCTAACTGGGATAACACCAAGTTCCTCATTGAGTGGAAGGATACCGACACCAACAACTTCACTCAGGATCCGGTGCTTGTGCTTCAGATAAGCGACAACGGAATACTTCAGGAGCCTCTTACCAGCGGAACCGTGGGTGAGCTCGGCTACTGCGGATACTACACTTTCACTTTCACAGACATCACCCTTAAGTCTGACGGCTTTGAGGATGTTGTAATTCCCGGAAGAACCATCGAGAACTACAAGCTCCAGGCCAAGCAGGAGGCAGGCTGGATAAGCGGAGCAGCTTATGAGCTCGACCTCATGCCTGAGATCAAGGCTCAGCTCGGACTTGACACCAAGCAGATCAGCGAGTACATATACAACCTTTCGTCTGTGACGACAACCGTTACCTTTAACGCTTACAACGGCGTTACCACCGAGGCTCTTGAGGAGATGAGGGCTGAGGCTGAGGCTGCAGAGGCTGCCGTTCTCGAGGAGATCCAGCAGTATGTAGACGCTGTTGACGCCGCTGCCGCTGTAGTAGATGACGAGGCTGCTGCTCTTGAGGATAAGCAGGCTGCCGTAGAGGATGCTCTTGAGGCTGCTAACGCGGCTATCGCGCTCGCAACAGGACACCTCAACGCCGAGGAGATAGCAAACGGACTTCTTGATAAAGCCGATGAGCTCGGCGAGACCGTACTTGAGCTTCAGAAGGAGCTTGAAAAGGCCGAGGAGGAAGAGAACGAGGCTGAGGATCCCGCTGCTGATGACGAAGCGCCTGCTGCCGATGACGCTGAGGAAAGTGCTCCCGCGACCGATTCCGAGAGCGGATCAAGCGCTGTGGTCATCGTTATCGTGGTTGTAGTGGTAGTTATCGCTATCATCGCTGTAGTTGTAGTGCTCGGCAAAAAGAAGAAGGCATAAGGAGCTTTAAGCAGCTTTATACCTAATTTTAAGAGTTGGATCACCGAGTAATATGGCTTCCTAGTTTTCGGGAAGCCATATTTTATAGCCAGAGCTTATAGTATAAAATTAAGTAGGAGGAGTATATATGCTTAGAACAGCAATAACCGAAAACGGCAAGGTCAGAGGCATAGCGGCGGCAGACCCGAGGATAACTGCGTTCAAGGGAATACCGTTTGCCGCTCCGCCGACAGGGAGAAACCGCTGGAGAGCTCCCCAGCCATGTCAAAGCTGGGACGGGGTGATGGACTGCGCTCGGTTTAAGCCGATTTCCATGCAGGACACCCCGGGACTCGGCGACGGTCTTTATGACAGGGAGTGGCATGTCGACCCGAACGTGCCTATGTCCGAGGACTGTCTTTATCTGAATGTCTGGACGCCGGCAAAGTCGGCGGACGAAAAGCTTCCGGTATTTGTATGGTATTTCGGAGGAGGTCTGCAATGGGGATATCCGCTTGAGATGGAGTTTGACGGTGAAAGGATGGCAAGGCGGGGAATAATCGTTGTCACTGTAAATTACCGTCTCGGTGTATTCGGTTTTCTCGCGCACCCGCAGCTTACCGCTGAGCAGCCAGACGCTCCTACTAATTTCGGCAGTCTTGACCAGCAGGCGGGCTTGCGCTGGGTAGTGAGAAATATCGCTGCTTTCGGAGGCGATCCGCAGAATATCACCATCGGAGGACAGTCTGCGGGAGGCGGAAGCGTAATGTCGCAGATAACCTGCCCTGACAATTTCGGCTTGATAAAGAGGGCGATAGTCCAGAGCGGAATGATAAGAAGTCCCTATATGCAGGACAATTTCGGCAAGCCAATTCCGCTTTCCGAGGTGGAAAAGAGGGGAGAGAAGTTTTTCTGCGAGTATCTCGGAGTGAGGACTCTTGAGGAGGCGAGAAAGCTCGACCCGTTCTTTATAAGGGATAAGTACGGCGAGTATGCGGCGTCAAACCCCAGATTCTTTACAAACCGCGACGACAAGTTTGCGTTCGGCGACCCAATTAAGCTCTGCGCGCAGGGAAAAAGCGCAAACATACAGATAATGGCGGGAAATACTGTGGATGAGTTTCGCAGTGTTATACGCGCTGACAGCCGTGAGGAGCTTGAAAAGAAGGCAGCCGAGTACTTTGGTGAGGATGCCAAGAGGTTTTTGGCAATAGACGAGGTATATTCCGGAAGAGAGGGCTTCTATGGCGACGTCAGCGGAATAGAGTGCACCTGCAAGGCGCTCTTCCTTAAGTACAGGGAGATAGGCAACGATTTTGACTGCTACTATTATACATTTAACCCGGATATTCCGGGGGACGACCACCCGGGCAGCTTCCACTCGAGCGAGCTGTGGTTCATGTTTGAGACGCTCGCCAAGTGCTCAAGACCGTTTGTCGGAAGGCACTATGACCTTGCTCGTCAGATGTGCAACTACTGGTGCAACTTTATCAAGTCGGGCGATCCAAACGGTCCCGACGCGGACGGCACTCCGATGCCGCGCTGGGAGGCGTACACTAAGGACAGCCGCTGCGGCATGAGCTTTGTAAGCGAGGGCTGCGTGCCGGTGAATAAGGATACCGAGCTGGTCAGCTTCCTCGTGGACGAAGTTTCAAAGAAGCTTTCGGAATAATTAGGAAAAAGCGCACATAAAAAGCACGCGGGACTATCAAATCCCGCGTGCTTTGATTTAGCGTCGTTATATCAGTTCTGTGAGAGATCGGTAAGGAAGTCCTTTACCTTGTTTGAGCGGTTGGGGTGTCTCAGCTTTCTTAAAGCCTTTGCTTCTATCTGCCTGATACGCTCTCTTGTGACATTGAACATCTGTCCTACTTCCTCAAGGGTGCGGCTCCTGCCGTCCTCGAGTCCGAAGCGAAGCCTGAGAACCTTTTCCTCACGCTCGGTAAGAGTGCCCAAAACCTGATTTATCTGTTCCTTGAGCAGCACCTGAGAGGCTGCCTCGGTGGGCTCCGGAGCGTTCTCATCAGGGATGAAGTCACCGAGATGGCTGTCCTCCTCTTCGCCGATAGGAGTCTCGAGGGAGACGGGATCCTGAGCAATTCTCATTATTTCACGGACTCTTTCGATCGGCATCTCAAGCTCTGCCGCGATCTCCTCAGCCGTGGGATCTCTGCCGTTCTGGTGAAGAAGCTGGCTGGAAATTTTCTTGACTTTGGTTATGGTCTCTACCATGTGAACCGGTATTCTTATCGTTCTTGCCTGATCGGCTATGGCTCTTGTTATCGACTGACGAATCCACCATGTCGCGTATGTCGAGAACTTGAAGCCCTTGGTGTAGTCAAACTTTTCTACTGCCTTTATAAGTCCGAGGTTTCCCTCCTGTATAAGATCCAAGAAGCTCATGCCTCTGCCGCCGTAGCGCTTTGCTATCGAGACTACCAGCCTCAGATTTGCCTCAGCAAGCCTTTTCTTGGCTGAGCTGTCGCCGTTCTGCATTCTTTGAGCGAGCTCTATTTCCTCCTCGGAGGATAAAAGCGGCACTCTTCCTATTTCTTTGAGGTAGATTTTCACCGGGTCGTCTATCGCGATTCCATCGGCTATTGCGGCGTCATAGCTGTCGTCCGACTCACCAATATCGTCCACGGTTTCCTGAAGATCGTCAAGGTCGTCAAACGACTCGGTATCGGGAACTATGTCGTCGATGATCTCAATTCCGTTTGCAGAGCACTTCTCATAAAACCTGTCTATCTGCTCTACATCGTAATCGGTATCCTCAAGCACGTCGGTAATCGCCTTTGTGGTAAGCTTTCCGGTGACTTTTCCCTGTTCCATCAAGCTTTCAAGGGTAATTTTCTTTTCGCTCATTTTTTCCTCCAAAAGTATGTATTATGCTACTTTGTTTTTCTAAGTTTATTCACATATGCCAAAAACTCATCGTCGCTCATCTGCGAGCCTACAGTCTGCTCAGAAGAGCTTGTGAGAATTGAAATATAGTCGTCAAGAGTGCGCGGGTCTATGGAGATTTCTCTCCATTTGGCAAGAATATAGGATATTCTGCCCATTTCCTCCTCCGAAAATTCGCCTCCTATGGAGGATAGTGTCACGCCTTGTCCGGAGTCGCTCTGCTTTAGCATCGCCTCATACACTTTTTTGTGAAACCCGGTGACAAATTTTTCGGGCGGGAGCCTTGGCGATATTTGCTTTATTAATTCGGGGTTTGCGAGAATATAGAAGATTATGCCCTCCTCAGCTTTTGCCTCCTTCGGGTGAGACCTTGACTCCGGGTTGATATCGTCACGCGGGCGAATGCCCGATTCTATCTGCTTCCATTCCTTCTTCTCATCTGAGCGCTGCTGCTTTCTTATATATGAAGCCACCTCGGCTGCGACAGCTTCCTTCGGCAGTCCCTGCTCGGACGCCACTTTCATTATGTATACCTCTCGCTCAAGCTTGCTTTCTATTCCGGCAAGAACGGCGACTGCCCTGCGCAGGTATTCCACCTTGCCGTAATCGGTATCCATGTCCAGCTCATCCTTACATTTTCTGAGCTTGTAGGACATTGAATCCTCCGAGCTGTCGAGCAGCAGCTTGAAGCGCTCCGCACCAAGCTTGTTGATGTAGTCGTCAACATCCTTTACGCCGTCGCCCGAAAGCTTGACCACCCTGACCTTGAGTCCTGCTGCCGTGAGAAGCTTCATGGCGGCGTTGGTAGCTTTTTGTCCGGCGCCGTCCGCGTCATAGCAGATGCAGACCTCGTCGCAGTACTGGCTCATAAGTCTGGCGTGCTCGGCGGTTATGGATGTTCCGCAGGTCGCTACTGCCTCCGTGAAGCCCGCCTGATGGAGTGTCACAACATCGACGTTTCCCTCACACAGTATAAGCCGCCTTGATTTTACCGAGGCGTTTTTGGCAAAATTGAGCGAGAACAGCACCCTGCTTTTTTCATAGACCTGCGTGCCTCGCGAATTTAGGTATTTCATGCCCTTTGGGTCAGGGTCAAGCGTCCTGCCCGAAAACGCAATCACGTTGCCTCTCAGGTCGAATATCGGGAATATAACGCGGTTTACAAAGAAGTCAAAGCACCTGCCGTTCTTTTCGGTTGCCAATGACGCTTTGACAAGCTCGTCCTTTGAATACCCGAGAGACGTAAGGTGGTTTGTCAGCATAGTCCAGTGGTTCGGCGCCACGCCCAGACCAAAGCTCTTGATGGTGTCGGGGGTAAGGTGTCTTCTGTTTATCAGATAGTCAAGCCCCTCCTTGCCTTCCGGCGTTCGCAGGTTCTGATAGAAGAACTTTGCGGCCTCGCGGTTCATCTCCAAAAGGCGCTTTTTATTTGCCGCCGCCCTGTCGTTATAGCCGTCCTCAGGCATCGGTATGCCTGATTTTTGGGCGAGAAAGCGAACGGCTTCTATGTAGTCAAGATTTTCGATTTTTTTTATAAAGGTGATAACGTCCCCGCCCGCGCCGCAGCCGAAGCAGTAGAAGCTTTCGGTGTCGGTATACACTACGCAGGAGGGCGTCTTTTCAGAATGAAAGGGGCAGAGGCACTTGTACTCCCGCCCTGAGCGAGTGAGAGTTACATATTGCCGCATGATATCGTCGATGTGGTTGGCGTCTCTGATTCTTTCTATAAAATCGGCGGGCAGCGGCATGAAAAGCTCCTTTCTTCATAATGTAAAATGGTTTTGCCAGCACGCGGACAGTATGTCCCGGTTTTCAGTATTTGTTCCAGCCCTTTGGAACATACAGATCTATAAAAAGATTTGTGCAGTACATATCGGTCATTCCGGCGACATAGTCGCAGACAGCTCTTTCCTTGCCGAATCTGTCAGCCAGCCTCAGGTAGTCGGCGGGAAGCTTTTTAGGGTTCTCCAGGAAATAGCGGTAAAGCTTTTCTATCATTATCTTGGCTTTTGACTCCTCCGACTTGCACTTTTGGTTGCGGTAGACATTGTCGAACATGAAGTCCTTGAGCTCTTCCTTGGCGGTTTCAACCTCCGGGTCGTATTTTATCTCCTTCGCGCCGTTTTTTACAAGCGAGCTGACAAGAGATGTTATCCTTTGAGACTTTGTCTTGCCCAAAACCTTTACGACATGCTCCGGAAGATCGGAGTCCTTTATTATGTCCGCCCTTATGGCGTCCTCTATGTCGTGGTTGATATAGGCGATGACGTCGGCGAGCCTGACGATATATCCCTCTCTCGTTTCGGCGATATCATCGGTGTGCTTGAGTATTCCGTCCCTTACCTCATGGGTGAGGTTCAGACCCTTGCCGTCCTTTTCTATGTAGTCCACCACCCGCAGGCTCTGCTCATAATGCTTGAAGCCGTTAGGGGATATCTCGTTAAGAACCATTTCTCCCGCATGCCCAAAAGGAGTGTGCCCAAGGTCATGACCCAAGGCTATCGCCTCTGTGAGGTCTTCGTTGAGCCTTAATGCTCTTGAGATAGTTCTCGCTATCTGCGCCACCTCGAGGGTGTGGGTAAGCCTTGTTCGGTAATGGTCGCCGGTGGGGTTGAGAAATACCTGAGTTTTTCGCTTCAGTCTCGCGAAGGCGTTGCAGTGGATGATTCTGTCCCTGTCGCGCTGGTAATCGGTTCGCAGGGGACACTTTTTTTCCTCGCGCTGTCTTCCCCTTGATTCTGAGGAAAAGGAGGCGTACTCGCATAGAAGCACCTTTTCGGCGTTTTCCGCGTACTCTCTCGGGGTGCTGCCGGACAATACCTGTGCCATCGTGAACCACTCCCTTTGACATTTAATCATTAGTTTATACAAAATAAAAACTAAATCTCCTCTTTATTTTTTGAAAAAAGAGAAGATTCATATACTTGCATAAATCAGACGCTAAAGTCATAGAGGATTTCGTCAATTTTATCTATAATTGCGCTGCCGTTTGTCAGGTCTGACAGCTTTTGCGTAAGCTTTTCGGCAAGCTCCGCGCGTATGGCAAGCGTAATAGCGACCTTGTCCGAGTATTCCGTGTCGGTGATTTTGACTTCAAACTCGGGCAGGGAATAGCTTATTCTGTCGTAGTAGGAGTAGTCGGAGGTTATTTTTATTATCGACGCCGGCAGAAGTCTCATTATTTTGGCGGCTGAGACAGCTCCCGAGGCTCCGCTCGAGTAGGCTCTTGTGAGCCCTCCCTTGCCAAGAAGTATTCCTCCGAAATACCTTGTGACCACTATTACCACGTCTGTAAGCCCGTTTTTCTGGATGACATCCATTATCGGTGCTCCGGCAGTTCCCTGAGGCTCGCCATCGTCCGAGTAGCGCAGAATGCTCCCTTCTTTTAAGGCGTAGGCGTAGCAGTTATGCCTTGCCTTTCGGTTTTCGGAGCGTATTTTGTCTATGTAGCCGATTGCATCCTCGTCCGATTCGACATGGCAGATGTGTGATATGAACTCGGATTTTTGCTCTGTGAAGCTGTAGCTTGCTTCGCCGTAGATGGATTTGTACTCCATAGCCGCCCTCCTTTGCCGAAAAAGAGAGAGGGCAGAAGACAAACGGCACACGCCGTATCTTCTATCCTCTCTCAAAGTCTCATTCTTACTTCTTGCCGATTCCGTAGCGCTTGTTGAAGCGGTCAACGCGTCCGCCGGTGTCAACGAGCTTCTGCTTACCGGTGAAGAACGGGTGGCACTTTGAGCAAACATCGACTCTCATATCGCCCTTGGTTGATCTGGTGTGGATCACGTTTCCGCAAGCGCAGGTGATGGTTGACTCAACATAGTTAGGATGGATTCCTTCCTTTGCCATTTTGATTTCTACCTCCTTTTGAACTGATAATATGATACACATAGTAGCCCATCATCAGCAGTTCAGACAGTAGTACTATGGATTTATCATTGGTAAAGTGTATTATATCATATCACACGAAAAAATGCAAGCACTTTTTTATCCGATATTAAATTCTTTCAGGTTTACGCCATCAAGATCCCTCTTCGAGACAGCCACGGCTGTCAAATACCACATTTCCTCTTCCGGTGGGACATCGTAGGTAAGGTTATCTATTGAAATGTAAATCTGGTTGTTGTAAACAAACAGCTCGGAGACAACGGGTCTTGGAAGTCTGTCGTCATATGGCAGAACCGCTATCAGAAGAATGTAGTCGTCAAACATCGCCTCGTCGTACACAGGACCGATATACCTAAGGAACTGATTGTCAAGGTCAAAGTCATCCTTGTAGCTATCATAGAATCCGAGCAGCTCGTCATAGGACTGAATCGAGTCGATGACGGGTACGGAGTCATCCGAGGTGGCGTCAGCAGAGTAGACCTGAGGCCAGAACTCCGGGTAGACATACCTGAAGCGTTCCGCGTCAAGAGCCTGTGAGTTCTCGGCGTCGGGGATCTCGTTGATAGTCAGACTGAAGTTGTCGGCTGATATTCCGGAAAAAGCTCCTTTTGGAGCTGTAAAAATCAGGTGATATACCGCTTCGCTGTTGCTTTCGGTGGCGTCGCTGTCTATGTGTCGTGTAATCGCTATATTTGTTTTTCCGTCAGCTTCCGATATATTGTCGAGAGAATGGCTGACATAAGTGCTGTCCTCTTTGATGACGAGCATCATCACATCGTTTTCTGTGAAAAATTCATCATTAAAGGAGGCACACGCCATCGTAAATCTTTTGCCGAAGCGAAAATACCTCTCACTCGGGTAGAAATAGTCCTCTATATCCTCATAGGAGTCAAACAGCCGGATATACGGGAACTCAAGCTCGTCCTCACCGGAGTACATGGTGAGGTAGCTGCCGTAAAGGGAGGATGGGATAGAGTCCTCGGAGACGTCCGGGTATAGCTCACCGGAATGCTGTGACTGGGACGCTTCAGAGGGTTCTGTTGAAGCAGAGGCGGATGTGTCGGAGGGCAAAGAGCTGTCCGGGATATGTGATGAGTTGTCGCAGCCGCTCAGAAGGCACACGAGTATCATCAATGAGGTTAGCAAAAATGCCGCCTTCTTCAAATTCTCCCCTCCCTGTTTTACTTGATAACCATATTAGTATACCATATATTTGAGATTTTTGCAAGCTTGACGCCTGATTATAGCACAAACCGCCCGTTCCTTTTGAGAACAGGCGGATGTAGTCGGATCTTCTTATACAAATGTCGCACAGATGGCTTTGATATCAGCCTCAAAGTACTCGTTGCCTTTGGCAACTGCACATAGTGTCAGAGCCTTTCCGAAACAAAAATAGCGTATATAGCTTTTATAGCCGCTTCAAAGTATTCGTTGCCTTTGGCAACTGCACGCAGTATCAGAGCCGTTCGGAGACAAATATCTCGTATATGGCCTTGATAGCCGCTTCAAAGTATTCGTTGCCTTTGGCAACTGCACGCAGTATCAGAGCCGTTCGGAGACAAATATCTCGTATATGGCTTTTATAGCCGCTTCAAAGTACTCGTTGCCTATACCTACAATCACATTCAGCTCGCTCGAACCCTGATCGATCATCTTGACGTTTATCTTAGCATGAGCCAAAGCCGCGAAAATTCTCGCCGCAGTTCCTCTCTGTGACTTCATGCCCCTGCCCACTATCGCAATAAGAGCTATATCTCTGTCTATCTCTATTTTATCCGGGCTGACGGCGTCCCTCAGCGACTTGATTACATCCTCCTCGCACTCCGAGAGCTCGTCTAACCTAACGACTATACTCATGGTGTCGATGCCTGAGGGCATATGCTCAAAAGATATGCCGTGGTTTTCAAATACCTCAAGCACCTTCCTGCCAAAGCCAAGCTCGGAGTTCATCATGTCCTTTTCAATGGTTATGGCGGCAAAGCCTCGATGGCCGGCTATACCTGTAATTGTGAATTTGCAGTCGTCGCAGCTCGCCTGCTCGACAATCATAGTGCCGGGGTCGTCAGGCTTGTTTGTATTTTTAATATTTATCGGTATGCCCGCTTTTCTAACAGGGAAGATCGCCTCTTCGTGAAGCACGCCGGCGCCCATATACGCAAGCTCCCTCAGCTCATGGTAGGTGATCGTCTGAATAGGCTCCGGGTTCGGAACTATTCTTGGGTCGCAGACCAAAAATCCTGACACGTCGGTCCAGTTTTCATACAGGTCAGCGTTCATGGCAGCGGCGACAATCGAACCGGTTATGTCAGAGCCTCCACGTGAGAAGGTCTTGACGGTGTCGTTTGGCATGGAGCCGTAAAAGCCAGGTATTACGGCGTTTCCGACCTTATCCAGCCTTTCCTTGACGGCGCGGCAGGTCTGTTCAAGGTCAAGCTTGCTGTTTTCACCAAAGTATATTACCTCAGCCGCGTCCACAAACGCAAAGCCGAGATAGCTCGAAAGGATTTTTCCGTTGAGATATTCTCCCCTTGACGCCGCATAGTCTCTGCCTGCTCTTGCCATAAAGCTGTGCTTGATGGTTTCAAACTCGGAGTCGAGGGAGATATCCAAGCCCAGACCGTCGATTATGTCTGTGTATCTCTTTTTGATTTCGTTGAACATCGGGATAAAGTCCCCGCCTCTTACCGCGGTGTCATAGCATGCGTAAAGCATGTCTGTAACCTTAGTGTCCTTTGAGCTGCGCTTTCCGGGTGCGGAGGGAACTACATATTTTCTCGACGGGTCCGCTTTGATGATATTCGCGACTTTTATGAATTGATTGGCATCGGCAAGAGAGCTTCCGCCGAACTTAACCACCTTTGTTGCCACTTCTACAGTCTCCTTATATATGTTTAGCGGTATTTTTTGCAGTACCACTATTATATTATCTATGCTGTGCCCAGTCAATCGTTGACTCAGACGAAATAAACCCATGAACGGGATGTTTTCTTGTGAAAAACGCTTGTGCTTGTGAGACGCACATTTTATTGCGCTTCGTCTGCCACGTCAGCTATTTGTCTTCTTTGAGGCAGCCTTGACTGCTTCTCGCATGGATTTTATCTGAGATAGGGCGTTAAGGATCGACTTTTCCGACTCCGCGAGAATGCCGTCCAGCTTTTCGACCATAGCCTTCTTGATGCTTGCATCCATGGCTCGGGACTGCGCCACAAGCTCGTCGGCGGCTGCCTTAGCCTGCTTGTAAACCTCTTCTTCAGAGACAAGGACCTTAGCGCGCTCCTCGGCCTTCTTTATGATCTGCTCCGCCTGTGAGTTGGCGTCAGTAATGATGACCGAGCGGTCTGCGACCATTTCCTTAGCCCTTTTTATCTCCTGCGGGAGGTTATATCTTATGCCGTCGATATATTCCCTGAGCTGTTCCGCGTCTACCATGCTTTTCTTGTTTGAGAAGGGGACGCTTACAGCCTTGTCAAGAAGATCGTCCATCATTTCAAGAATCTCGTCAATAGTCATTGTTTCCATAGCCATAGCTCCTTACCGCATTAAAATGCTGAATTTATTTCTTATTATTGCTTGTTGCACAATCTTTGCGCAATAAAATCCTTTATTTCATGGGGGACAAACCCGCTTATATCTCCTCCGAAGGAGGCGATCTGCTTTACAACGCTTGAGCTCAGGTACATGTTTTCCGAGCGCGTGACTAAAAACACCGTTTCCGCTTCGGGGTAGAGCTTTCTGTTTGCCAAAGCCATCTGGAATTCATACTCAAAGTCGGTCATGGCTCTGAGTCCCTTTACTATCGCGGTAGCGCCTATACTGCGGACAAAATCTGCCAGAAGCCCGTCAAAGGTCGTTATCTCGATGTTTGTAAGGTGTCCCGTCACCTTTTTGATCATGTCTATTCTTTCCTCCGGGGTAAAGCTCGGCACTTTTTTAGGATTGACCGATACCAAAACTATAACCCTGTCAAAAAGCGCGGACGCTCGGTTCATTATGTCCAAATGTCCTAAGGTGACCGGGTCAAAGCTTCCCGGGCAGACCGCTATTCTCTCACTCACTTGTATTTCCTCCGTCCTCGATCTGATATACAGATAGCGCGATTTTTTTGCCGTAGCTGTATTTTCTGCGTATTCTGAGCCTGCCTATTATTTCGGGAAGCTCAAGCTCGCTCTCATGCTCACAGACTACTATTCCCCCGGAGTTCATCTTAGGCTCGAGCAGGGCGAGCGCCTTTTCGACAAGCCCTCGCTCATACGGCGGGTCTAAAAAGGCGATATCGAAGCTGTTTTTTGAAGACCGAAGGTAGTCGAGCGAGTCGCAGTTCTGAATAGTGACAAGCCCGTCTATTTTGCAGTCGGAGACATTCTTTCTGACGACCGCTACGGCGTCCTTCGACCTGTCCACAAATACGCAGCTGCTTGCTCCTCTGCTGATAGCCTCTATTCCGAGCTGTCCGCTTCCCGCGAACAAATCCAAAACCTTAGCGCCCGGGAGGTCGAAGTGCACTATCGAAAAAATAGCCTCCTTGACCTTGTCGGTAGTAGGTCTTACATCCAGTCCTGCGAGCGTCTGAAGCTTTTTGCCTCGCAAACTTCCTGTTATGACTCTCATTTCAGATTACCTGTCCGGCGTAAGGCCGGACTCCTTTCCTTGACATAGCCGGCGCTTTGACCGGTCACTCATATTTTGAGCGATATTTTTGCATCGTTCCGGCGAACACCTCTCCGTTTGTCGGCGGAGTATAGGTTATTGAGTTCGCTCCTGCCTCGATGGTTCTCAGTATAGATTCCTCGGTAGGACCTCCGGTGGCGATTATCGGGATATCCGGATACTTGCTTCTTATGTGCTTGACCAGCTCGGGAGTTTTGACAGACGCTGCTACGTTGAGTATGTCCGCTCCCGCCGCTATTCTCTCGTCTATATCCTGCTTGTCCGAGACTATCGTGGCTACCACCGGCAGTTCTATTTTTGATTTTATCCTTGTGATTATTTCCGGGTCTATCGGTGCGTTGACTACAACCGCGTATGCTCCCTGATTTTCAGCGACCTCCGCCAGCCTGACTGCTCTGTCTCCGCCGGTAAGTCCTCCGCCTATTCCGACAAAGACCGGAACATCGGAGACGGATATTATCGCCTGAGAAATTACCGGCTGAGGGGTAAATGGGTATACCGCTATGACAGCGTCGGCGTTGATGTTCTTGATGATGCAGACATCTGTTGAGAAAACAAGCGACTTGATCCTTCTGCCGAATATCAGCATGCCGCTGCACTGGTATACGCACTCCGGGACGCTGAGCGAATGACTTCTTAGTGTTCCGTGATAGGATGGTATTGATTTTTGCATGTCCGCCTCCTAAGGTGCTTTAGCCGTATATGCGGTACAAACGAACCGTAACGCGGCTATTATACTGTATAATTTGTCGGTTGTCCATATTTATGTGGCCGTAAGAGCGCAGCTGAAAGGTTAATTTTTGATTTAGCGTACCGGTAAACAGCTTTTTACTGAAGCCGGTCTATAAATCTTGATTTGACCTCTTCCGCCTTCTCGGGGCTTATTTTCATCACCGCGGCTATTGCCTCGATAGTCGCCTGACGCATTGCCTCCTTGGTCTTGAACGCCAAGAGCAGCGCGCTCGCCTTTTTAGGACCTATGCCGCTGATTTTGGTAAGCTCGCTCTCCTGGACATGGGCTGAGCGCTTGTTTATCTGGAAGGATATAGTGTAGCGGTGAACCTCGTCCTGGAGTCTTGTAAGAAGCGAGAACACCGCCCTCGACTTTACTATGGATATCTCGCTTCCGTCCGGGGCGACAACAGCCCTTGTACGGTGCTTCGAGTCCTTCACCAGTCCGAACAGCGGCACATTTATGCCCATTTCCAGTAGCAGCGGATAAACTGCGGCTACATGGGTCTTTCCGCCGTCAAGGAATATCAGGTCGGGAAGCCTCTTGAAGCCCTCGTCACGGCATTCCGGGCTGAGGTATTCGCCAAACCTGCGGCTTAGCACCTCGCGCATGCTTGCGTAGTCGTTTTGCTCGGCGACGCTTTTTATGTTGAATTTCTTATAGTACTTCTTAGCCGGTCTGCCGTTGTCCATTACCACCATTCCGCCGACCATGTCGCTTGAGGCGAGGTTTGATATGTCGTAGCATTCGATATAGCAGGGAGTCTTTGAAAGTCCCAAAAGGCTCGCAAGCTCCTCAAGTGTGGCTATTTCCCTGCTTGTGCGTCCGGTTTTTATCGAGAGCTGCTCGGCGGCGTTTTCCTTTGCCATTTCGGTGAGTCTGAGCATCTCGCCTTTTTTGGCGACGCTTATGTGTACCGCGTGCCCTGACTTTTCGTTGAGGTATCTGCGGATGTTCTCGCTGTCCTGAAGCTCGGCGTCGATGTATATGTCTTTTGGTATGTTCACCGAGCGATCGTAGAACTGCACCAAAAAGTCCTCACGCGCACTGATATCGTCTCCGGTTTCGCCGAGCATGTAGTCGGATTTGTCGGTCAGCTTACCTCCCCGGTAGATGAGTACCGTTATGCAGGCAAGATCGCCGTTTTTCGCCATGCCTATTATGTCGGTGTCGGGAAGATTTTTCTCAAATATTTTCTGGGTGTCGGCAGCCCGCTTTATCGCCGCTATGCGGTCGCGGAGCATCGCCGCCTTCTCAAACTCGAGGTTTTCGGAAAGCAGGTTCATCTCCTCGGTCATTGCCTCAACGGACATCTCGCTTCCGCTCTTGATGTAATCCACCGCGTCTTTGATGATAGCGGCATAGTCCTCTTTGGATATGCAGCCCCGGCAAAGCCCTATGCACCGCTTTATCTGGTAATTCAGGCAGGGACGGGTCTTTTTGAAGTCCCGAGGAAACACCTTTTTGCAGGTCGGAAGCATGAACACGCGGTTTACCTCCGCGACCGTCTGGCTGGAGGTAAGACCGCTGGTATAAGGACCTATGAAGGTCCCGGGTCCCTTTTTCTGCATCTCACGGGTTATTCTTGGGTATTCCTCGTCGGAGATTTTGATGTAGGAGTACCCCTTGTCATCCTTGAGAAGAATGTTGTACTTGGGCTTGTGCTGTTTGATCAATGAAGCCTCGAGCACCAGCGCCTCATACTCCGAGCCGGTTACGATAAACTCGTAGTCATAGACGTTGGAGACCATTTTCGCGACCTTTGGAAGGTGGTCGTTGTCGTGGAAATAGGTGGATACGCGGTTGCGCAGGTTTTTAGCTTTGCCGATGTAGATTATATTGCCCGACTTGTTTTTCATGATATAGCAGCCGGGCGATGAGGTGAGCCTGAGGGTCTTTTCACGAAGGTACTCAAGCCTTGGGTTCTCATTGAGCGTTACCCGCACGAAAATAACCCTCCTTTATCAGCTTATAAAATCAGTTTATAAAGCGGCGCTCAGTCGTCTATGGTAATGCTCTTTATTACCTGAGGGATCTTTGGCATATCGTTGTAGTCCGTCTTCACCGAGGCTATCTCATCGACTACCTCTATACCCTCGACTACCTTGCCAAACGCGGCGTACTGTCCGTCGAGGTGAGGGGCGTCGGCGTGCATAATGAAGAACTGGCTGGACGCGGAATTGGGGTTCTGAGACCTCGCCATCGAGATAACTCCTCTTACATGCTTTATGCGGTTGTTTACTCCGTTAGCCAAAAACTCGCCCTTAATCCTTTTGTCGGAGCCGCCGAAGCCGGTTCCGAGAGGGTCTCCGCCCTGTATCATAAAGCCGCTTATTACC
>CASDRM010000014.1 GCA_949283135.1 uncultured Ruminococcus sp. | reverse complement strand
TTCCTCCACCGAAGTATACGGTATCTACAGGCAGGCTGCCCCGGTATCTTTCACCGTAGTCCACAATATTTCTGATTACCGCGTCCTTATACATTTGCGCCGTGTCTGCACTGTATTTGACCGAGTAAAACGCGCAATACGGGCATTTTCTCAGACAAAACGGGACGTGGATATATATTCCCGCGCTGTTCATTCTCTCACTGTACTCCTCGCAAGCAATTATATTTACGATGATAGCATACGGGCATGAAATAATCAACTGCCGGCAATTCACCGGTCTGCGTTTGACAAAAAGCAGGAGTATAGCTCGACGGTTGATTTTTGCGGCAAATTGTACTATAATACAAAGATAGCTGCTCTTACACAGGTCTGTTTGCAAAAAAATGAGTGTGAAACATTTGTGAAAAACGCAATGACCGACTGACATGAATTGTTTTACCGGCAGAAGACTGTTAGAGCGGTTTGGCTGACCTAACTATCGCCAACTAATTATTATCGGAAAGCAGATGCACTAATGATATATTTTGACAACGCCGCTACAACAAAGGTCATGAAAGAGGCGGCTGACGGAGTTTTATACGCCATGAGCGAGGCTTACGGCAACCCCTCCAGCCTCCACAAAATGGGAGTAGACGCGGAAAGGCTGGTAAACTTCTCAAAAAAGCAGATATTGTCCGCTCTCTCAGACAGCTCGGGAAGCGTGATATTCACCTCCGGAGCAACCGAATCAAATAACACCGCCATCTTAGGGCTTGCAAAGACCTACGGCAGGCGCAAAAAGCGGGTCGTGACAACGGCTGTAGAGCATCCGTCGGTCACAATGCCGTTTGAAAAGCTCAGAGAGTTGGGCTATGAGGTCGTGACCGTGTATCCCGACAGCCACGGCGAGATAACCGCCGAGTCGCTTATAGACGCGGTGGACGACAACACCTGCTTGATAAGCTGTATGCTTGTCAACAATGAGACAGGATATGTTCTCCCGGTCGCGCAGGCCTTCCAAAAAATAAAAAAGCTGCACCCTGAGTGCTATACCCATTGCGACTGCGTACAGGGGTTTGAAAAGCTGAAAATTTCCGCGAAAAAGCTTGGAGCAGACGCGATATCGCTGAGCGGGCACAAGATTTACGCTCCAAAGGGAATAGGCGCCCTCTACATCAAATCCGGCATAAGGCTCTCACCTATGATGCTCGGTGGAGGTCAGCAGAACGGACTTCGCTCCGGAACGGAGGCTGTCCCGATGATATACGGCTTCGGAAAGGCGGTAGAGGCGCTCACTCCGAGCATAGACGAGAGATTTGAAAAGGTAAGCCGCTTAAAAGCCCTCGCCGAGGACAGACTCACGCAGCTCGGCGGAGTGGTGCTCTCCCACGGCGAAGCCAGCCCCTACATCCTGAGCGTATCGATACCCGGGTTCAAAAGCGAGACGCTTTTGCACTATCTCGAATCAAAGGACATATTCGTATCCAGCGGCTCAGCCTGCTCAAAGGGCAAAAAGAGCGGCGTTCTCGGAGCGTTTGGAGTGGATGAAAGGCTGATAGACAGCGTGATAAGAATCAGCTTTTCTGCGCAGAACACCGAAGCCGAGGTAGACAGCCTAACGAAAGCGCTGCATGAGGGTATAAATACTCTTGCGAGAATAAAATAAAACTTAGTATCAGAAAGTGGTAAAGATGAGACAGGTAATACTTTGCAAATACGGAGAGATAGTCCTCAAGGGACTTAACCGCTCCCGTTTTGAAGCGGATCTTATAAAAAATGCGCGCCGCAGGCTCAAGCCTCTCGGCGAGTTTAGGCTTGACTCAAGGCAGTCTACTCTCTTTGTAGAGCCGATGAGCGAGGATATAGACTACGACGAAACTATAGACAGGTTGAAAAAGGTATACGGCATCGCGAAGATTTGTCCAGCGTTCGCGACCGAAAAAAGTCTTGACGCCATATACGCCACCGTAAGGGAATGCCTCGGCGACGAGCTTCAGTCGGCAAAAACATTCAAGGTGGTCGCCAAGCGCGCGGACAAGAGATTTCCACTCGACTCAATGCAGATAATGTCTGAGCTCGGCGGAATGATTCTCGAGGGCTATCCGGGGATCTCGGTGGACGTAAAAAATCCCGAGCTCACCGTCATATGCGAGATAAGAGACGAAGCGGCTTATGTACACGGCACACCGATTGAGGGCGCGGGCGGAATACCGGTAGGAACCTCCGGAAGAGCGCTTTTGCTCCTCTCGGGAGGCATCGACTCCCCCGTCGCGGGAGCAATGATGGCGAAAAGAGGAGTTATTATCAGTGCGATACACTTTCAGTCGCCGCCATACACCTCCGAGCGCGCGCTCATCAAGGTAGAGAGGCTCGCTGCGAAAATGACAGAGCACTGCGGACAGATCACACTCTTTACAGTCCCGTTTACCGAGATCCAAGAGGCAATAAGGGACAACTGCCCCGAGGAGCTTTTTACCCTCATAATGCGCAGGCTTATGATGGAGATAGCTCAAAGAGTGGCTGAAAGCTACGGCTTCCAGGCTCTTGTCACCGGTGAGAGCATCGGTCAGGTCGCGTCTCAGACAATGTCGGCTCTTGTCACCACCGACGCCGTCTGCCGAATACCCGTCTTCCGTCCCTGCATCTGCCTTGACAAAAAGGAGATAGTGGATATATCCTACAAGATAGGCACATTTGACATTTCCATAGAGCCGTATGAGGACTGCTGCACGGTATTTACGCCAAAGCATCCTAAAACTCAGCCCACGCTCGACGAGGTTCAAAAAGCTCAGGCTATGTTTGACTTTGAACCGCTGATAGAAAAAGCTGTAAGCGGAATAAGCTTTAAGACCTTTAAGGCGTACACCGACTATGATTTTTAGAGGGAAAGCCTGATGAATACCAAAAACAGCGCTGTTTTGAGCGGAAATATCTCCCTTACGCCGCAGGAGCTTTCTTTATATATTGACAAATTAGCGCAAAATGTTGTAGAATATCTGAATAGGAGCGGACTTAAGCTCGCCACAGCCGAAAGCTGCACCGGAGGAATGCTTGCTCAGGCAATCACAAGCGCGCCGGGTGCTTCGGCAGTGTTTGAGTGCGGTGTAGTCTCCTACTCGGAAAGAATCAAGTCCGAGCTCCTCGGCGTTGACCCGAGCGTTATCAAGTGTCGCGGGGTGGTGAGCCGAGAGGTAGCGGAGCTGATGGCTGAGGGAGCGGCAAGACTTTCCGGCGCGCAGGTTTCCGTCGGCATAACCGGCATAGCCGGTCCGGGGGGCGGATCCGCCGAGCAGCCGGTAGGAACTGTATATGTATCAGTACTGAAAAACAGTCGCTTTATAACCCGCAACCTTGAGCTTTACCGCCTCGGTGAGCTGACAAGGGAGCAGATAAGGCTTGCGGCTACGGCATATTCACTGGAAACAGTGTTGGATGACTGAGATACGGGGGAAAATATGCGGGGATTGCTTGCCTTGCATCAATATGAAAAATTAAGAAGATTAAACATACACTATTCTCACTGCTCTATACGCTAACGGTTTTTCTATTTCATGAGGTGATTTATAAGTGTCAATGCTTAATGAGGTTCGCCCGGCTGACGCAGTCAAAAGAGATCGTTCTTTTACCGGAAGACTCAAGGAAATAATTCCTTGGAAGGGCGACGATGTAAAGGAAATAATTCGCAAGGTGGTCTATATTTCCGCCGTTGCGGTTCTTATCTTTTCTGCATACAACGCTATAGAATATAAATTCGGCTCTACGGAAATGTGGGAGGACAACGACTATTTAAGCAGCCTTTACCACAATTCCTCCACGGGCGACAGCTCGGGAGATACGAATGTCAGCACCCCAGCCGGGGACGGCAATCAGGGCGATAGCGCCGGAGTTATACTTCCCACTGACGACTCAGGTGAGCAACCGGAGCAGGCTGTCAACCAGGAGGACTCAAAGTACCCTGCCGGAATGCTCGACAGGTTCAAGGCTCTTTATGACATCAACCCTGATATCATAGGCTGGCTTACAATAGACGGTCTTGCAAACGACAATGGCGAAAACTACATTGATTACCCGGTCATGCAGACAACAGACAACGATTACTATCTCAGCCACGACTTTTTGCGCACCGAGAAGTCGTACGGAGCGCTTTTCGCCGACTATCATGTCAAGATAACCAAGGATTCCGGTCCTCAGAACACGATAATCTACGGTCACAACATGGGCGCGGGAACCTTCTTCAGCCATCTCCATGACTACAAGAAGCGCGCTTCTGTGGTAAGCGAAAACAGGATTGTAACCTTCAGCACCCTCTATGAGGAAAACGACTATATCATAATCGGCTGCTTCCTTACAGGAATAAGAGAGGATCAGGACAACATCCCGCTATTCAGATATCACCTTATATTTGACTTTGAGGACATCACCGATTTTGACTATTGGTATCAGAATGTCCTATACCGCAACTATTATATTACCGACATCGACTGCAACGAGAACGATGAATACCTCACCCTCTCGACCTGTTCGACCGAAATAGCGGATTCAAGATTTGTCGTCATAGCAAGAAAGCTCCGCGAGGGGGAAGATCCAAGCGTATATAATTACTACTCTAACCCCGACGTCAGAAAGCCGGCCGCTTTCTATATCGCGTATGATATGGATATCCCGGACGACGACGGTCCTAACTATCAGTACTACGGCAAGGAAGAGACCGCAACCACCGAATCGGAAGGAATTGAAAATAACGATGAATAAGTCTAAATACGCGTATTTCAGAAGAACTGCCGCAAGCATGTTTGCCGCTCTCGCAGCGGCAGGCATGCTTTGCGGTTGTCAGAAGCAGATTGAGGATGATCCGTCGGCCACGGGGAACATTCCCGACTACACCGTAGCTACAACCGTGCCTCCTGTCACTACCGAAGCGGTCACAACTACCCTTCCGTCAGAGCCCGACCCCGAGCCTCTTGAAAAGTATCTTGAGTACTACGAGCAAAATAACGACTTTATCGGATGGATATCGATCCCCACTCTGACAAACTCTCGCGGTGAAATGTACATAGACTACCCGGTCATGCAGGCGGATGACAACTCTAAATATATAGACATCGACTTTGACGGCGAGTATTCAAAGTCAGGCTCGATATACGCGGACTACAAGGTCCCGATAACAGCCACCGACAACGCCGATAACATCACGCTTTACGGTCACAGCATGGCTGACGGCACATACTTCAGGCATCTGCTCGACTATAGAGACGGCGTCGACTTCGTTAAGGAAAATTACATAATCAACTTCGACACACGCTGGGAGGAAAACCAGTATGTAGTCGTCGCCTGCTTCCTTATAGGAATATACGAGTGGCAGGACGACGAGCCCCTCTTCGAGTACTTCAAGTGCCGCAATTTTGATACCGAAGAGGACTATAATTACTTCTACGACAATATAATGTACCGCTCCTATTACCTGAGCGATATCGAGTGCGAGTATGGCGATGAGTTTCTGACTCTCTCCACCTGTGCATATGATTTTGATGATTCGAGATTCGTTGTCGTTGCGAGAAGGGTCCGAGACGGCGAGGATATATCCGGCTACGCGGACACCTATGTGAAAAATCGCAACAGGCACAATCCTTCAATACTTGATTAAGACTGCAAAATTCAGGCAATTATCTGACAGAAAGGAGCTGACTGTTTGAAAAAGCGATTTACCCTAAAGAGAATGATAATCATCTTGAGCTTTGTTCTCGTTTACTCGGTTGCCCTCTGCTTTATAAGCATTCTGGCAAGAAAATCGGTTCTTAACGACATAACATTCAGCAATAACTCAGCATCTGCCCAGATGCTGTCCAGCCCCTCTGACGAGGCGTCTGTTCACAATGAGGAAGTTACCGAAGACATATCAGCGCCGGTATACTACCAGGCTAACCCTATGCTTGAAGAAATCGTCAAGCGCGAAAATAATGAGGATAACGGTCTGTTCGCTCCGGTAACAACGATAGTGGAGCTTCCCGATACCGGGACTACAACCGAGGAGGTAACCACCGCTCCGAACACGGAGACGGAGGTCACTACCACAACGAAAAAAGCCGAAACTACCGCAACTACAACCACCGTTCCGGAAACTACCGCGACTACAACAACTACTCTTCCCGATGAAGAGGTTGTTCTTGACGAGAAGACAACTGTAACCACCGTTGACGACGATGAAAGCATAGTGATAGATGACGATGAAGAGGACCCTGTCATAGTTGATGAAGACGAGCCTGACGACTTTGACTTCCTTGACGAGGAGTATATCCAGAGCATCATTCAGGATTACTATAACAGTCTCAATGGAAATCTCAACGGCAATCAAAACGGAAATGACGCGTGGGAAAACGATGTTTGGGGCGATAACGGAATTACATCAGGAAGCCAAACCCCGGGCTACTTCCCTGACGATCAGCTTCAAAGCGTAAACAGCTACCATGACGATGTAGTGACTGTCTACGACAAAACAAAGGGCAGATATGTGACAGACAACGCTTTTGACATTGTTTGCGCTGTGACCTACAACGAGGTCGGCACATCCATGCACCATGAGGCAATTAAGGCTCAGGCGATAGCGACCTACACTTACATCAAGCACTACGAGCAAAAGGGTGAATACGCCTCTGTCCGCACCAAGGCTGACCCTCCGCAGATGATTATTGACTGCGTCGAGGCAATAGACGGACTCGCGATGTTCTATGACGGCGAATATATTCTCGCCTCTTACTCCGCGTCCACCGCCGGTGTGACCTGCTCGAGTGAAAATGTCTGGGGAGGAAAAAGACCGTACCTTGTTTCAGTAGTAAACGACTACGATCACCTTGACACCAAGAACTACGGAAGAGTCACGACCTACACTGTCGATGAGGTCAGGAAAAAGATAGAGTCTAAAACCGACATCAGGCTTTCGGATAACTATGAGAACTGGATCCAGATTCTGTCGTATGCCGACGGCAACTATGTGGACAAAATCGCCATCGACGGTCATACGACTGCAGAGGTGTCCGGCAAGGAAAGAGAGCTCACTGCATATGTCTTCAGGACTTATATTCTGAGCATACGTTCCACCTGCTTTACCGTAAGCTACTCTGACGGAGTGTTTACCTTCGTCACCTACGGCTACGGTCACGGCGTAGGAATGTCTCAGGTTGGCGCAGACCTGTACGCGGAGATCGGCGGCTACAGCTTCGACCAGATCCTTCACCACTATTACACCGGAATAACAATTAAGTAGCTACGAAATCAAGCCGACCTTTTGGGTCTACAATAGACCTATTGGGATCGGCTTGTATTCTTAACAGAGGTATTTTAAATGCGAATTGCTGCAATATTTGCTGCGCTTGTGCTCCTTTTATCAGCCTGCGGCTGCTCTGATAACGACAGGCGCACAGATGATATACCCAATGATGAGCCGTCCGGCGCATTGTCAGGCTCTGATTCCGATTTGCCAAATGAAGCAGTCGGAAATACGCTTGAGCTTCCCGAGGAATACCATCCGGACGCAATAGTTAACGCGTACAAAACCGGCGACACAAGCTCACTCACAGAGTACAATCAGGAGATTTACGACGCCGCGCTCAGTGCTATTTCCGAATTTTACTCTGAGGATTTTGACGACTACGACATAGTCCTTAACGCGCACGACTACATAGTCTACAACGCGACCTACGACACAAATGCCCTGTCGCTCTTCGGCGTACACGACCCTGACTCTGAGACGCCCTACGGGACGCTGATAAAAGGCAAAGCTATCTGCAAGGGGTACACCACTACCTTTCAGCTTCTTATGGACATGCTTGGCGTAGAATGCATAACAATCTCAGGAGAAGCCCTCGACGAGGAACACGCGTGGAACATGGTCAAACTCGGTGAACAGTGGTATCATGTTGACTGCACATGGGACGACTACACGCCAGACTATGACGGCAGACCGGTCACTCACATGTACCTTCTCGTTACCGACGGCCTGATGGAAATAGCTCACACTTGGGATCACTCAGTCTCCCCTGCCGCCGACATCGATGACCTGAACTACTACAAAAACAACGGACTATACTTTGAGGACGAGGACTCGGTATACGAGCATCTACTCTCTCAGATGCAGACGGGTTTGACCGAGGTTGAGGTTGCAGTGCCAAATGGTCTGAGCGTATTTGACATGCCGACGCCAATACCGGACAATGTCTACTCTTTTTCCTACTGGTACAACGGATTTGACACCTACGATGTGATAATATACCATATTCGGTATAAAAATTAGAACTGAAGGCTGGAACTCTCTATGAACAAGGTAGCGCTTATTACAGGCGGCTCAAGAGGAATAGGAGCCGCTGCGTCAAAGGAATTGGCAAGGCTCGGCTTTACTGTCGCGATAAACTATATATCCCATGAAAAGGACGCAAAAGACGTGCTTGACGATATACTCGCTCTTGGCGGATACGGAAAATGCTTTCAGGCGGACATATCTGACCCGGGCGATGTGGAGAGGCTCTTTTGCGAGGTAGAGCGCCAGCTTGGCAGCGTGGATGTACTTATCAACAACGCAGGTATAGCTCACATAGGCCTGCTTCAGGACATGACAAACGAGGAAATAAAACATATGACAGACGTAAACCTCCTCGGTCCTATTTACTGCTCAAAGCGAGCCATACCGAACATGATTCATAAAAAGTCCGGAGTTATAATAAATGTCGCCTCAATGTGGGGAGAGGTCGGAGCATCCTGCGAGTCGGTGTACTCAGCCTGCAAGGCCGGTGTCATAGGCTTGACAAAGGCTCTTGCGAAGGAGCTCGGTCCGAGCGGTATAAGGGTCAACTGCGTTTCCCCGGGCGTCATCAGAACTCAGATGAACAGCGAGCTGAGCGAGGAGGACATGCGTCAGCTCTGCGACGAGACTCCACTTCTCAGAATCGGAACGCCTGAGGACGTAGGCAGGACGATAGCGTTTTTATCAGGCGAGAACGCCTCGTTCATAACCGGACAGATAGTATCTGTAAACGGCGGAATAATTTGACGGAAAGGATTATGTACCATGGAAACAGTCAGAGAACAGCTTGTAAAAAAACCGACTGAGCAAAGCGACAAGATAAAGCAGTACGGGATACTGGCTTTATCGCTTTTTCTTGCGATGGCTGCGGTCATATTGGTCTTTAGCTTCATGGGCGGACTCTTTATGATAATGGGTCTTTTGCTCGCAGGAATAATCCTATGGGGAGGCTACACCATTTCGGGCATGATAAATATCGAGTATGAATACTGCATAGCAGGCTCGGAGCTCTCGGTAGACAAAATCATCGACCGAAGGAAAAGAAAAACGCTTTGCTCATTCAGCTTAAGAGGTGCCGACGGCTTTTACTCTGGTAAAAAGGAATTAAGCGGAGTGACCGTTATCAGCGCGACCGGCGAGGGAGATGTCTACACCATAGAGTACAAGGACGAAAAATACGGCAGAACACTTTTGCAGTTCACCCCCGATGAAAGAACTATTGAAATGATCTCCCCTTACCTGCCGAGGCTTTCAAAATGAGAGTAGGAATAGACAGCGTTGAAATCGCGAGAATTGAGAAAAGCATACAGCGCCCGGGCTTTCTGGAGCGAGTGTACTCCGAGGAGGAGCTTTGCCTATTTAGGAAAAGAAACATGCGCGCAGAAACGATAGCCGCGAACTTTGCGGTCAAGGAAGCCTTTTCAAAGGCAATAGGCACAGGAGTAGTAGGATTTTCGCTAAAAGACGTGTGCGCCCTTCGGGACGAAAGCGGCGCGCCGTACCTTAAGCTCATAGGCTCGGCAAAACATCTCGCGCAGGGACTCAGCTTTACAGTAAGCATAACTCACACTGAGACTACCGCCACCGCAATAGTAATAGCGTACAAGGACGATATGTAAATGGAAAACTGTGAGAAAATATCATTTGAGGCTCTCAGAAACGCTGAAATAGAGGCGTCAGAGAAGAATGTCCATATAAGCAGCGTAGCCAAGCCGGACGGCGGTGAGCTGAATATAATCACAGAGCGGCAGGCTATGTCCCTTGTCAGACGCAGACCGATAAACGCCCACAAGGGAACCTTCGGCAAGCTTATATGCGTCACCGGCTCCGAAAGATTCCCGGGAGCAGCTCAGATATCAAGCCTTGCAGCCCTGCGCTCAGGCGTGGGACTTGTAAAAGTTTTTTCTACGCCGCTGTCATGCCATGCTCTTGCGGTAAACGCCAAGGAGGCAACACTGTTTCCCTGCCCCGCCGACAAGCACGGCTTTATTTATCCTGATGACGACACCCTGTCCGAGCTTGTACGCTCCGTCAAATCTGCTTCAGCAGTGCTCATAGGCTGCGGGCTTGGTACCAACGATGGCAGTCTCATGATGCTTGAAGCAGTATTGGAAAACGCCGGATGTCCTATAATTATTGACGCCGACGGAATAAACCTTGTCTGCCGCCGCATAGAATTACTCAGAAAAGCAAGGACAGAGGTTATTCTTACACCGCATCCGGCAGAGCTCGGCCGACTTGCAGGGGTAAGCCTTGACGAGACTGTGAACAACAGATACAGGCTGTCAAAGGAGCTGTCAGAAAAATACGGCGTGACCGTCGTCTCAAAATCCTGTGCCACAATTATTGCATCCAACAGCGGTGACTGTGTGCTTTGGTTCGGAAACGACGGACTGTCAAAGGGCGGAAGCGGAGACCTGTTAGCAGGGCTTATTTCCTCCTTTGCCGCGCAGGGTCTCACGGCTCAAAGCAGCGCTATACTCGGCTGCGCTATGCTCGGACTCGGCTGCGAGGCGGCGTCCCGGGAGCTTTCAAAAACCGGCATGCTCGCAAGCGACATAATCAACTGTCTTCCTAAGCTTTTCAAGAAATTTGAAAGGGCTTGAGCAGATTGAAATTAAAAAGATTATTCACGGCTGCGCTCGCAGCATTGTCCTGCCTGACGGCTGTAACCCTTTGCGGCTGCGCGCCGGGCGCCACCGACCAGAGAACGCTTCCCAAATGCTTTGACTGCACCGCGCAAATTGAGTTTGACGGAATGGTATACGAGACGGCGATGTCAAGACTGTCCGACGGCTGGTGGGAAGTGGAGCTGACTGCTCCGGAGGCTGTAAAAGGACTTGTTTTCTCGGTAAACGGCGACGACACGGAGATATCCTTCAAGGGACTCCACTTCACCTTTGACACATCAAAGTTCCCGGTGGGCTCTGTAGTTTCTCTGGCTATAAAGTCATTTGACCGGCTCGCTCCGCTGAGTCTGGATGTCGTCTCAGGAGAGACCACCGACTTTGCCTCCGGCGAGGCAGATGGAATGACATATTCCATGACGCTTGACAAAAACGGCACTCCTCTCACGCTCGACTTAGGCGACAGCGGCATGAAGATTACTTTCACAAGCTTCGAGGAAAGGCAGGAAGAATCTTCCGCCGGCGAGGTAACAACCGCGCCTGAGGCTACCACTTCCGCCCCTGAGGTCACTACCTTGCCTGAAACAAGCGCAGCAGATGATATCACAACCTCTGCCTCACAGTCTGATTGGAAAACCGGAACTGCGTGGTAGATAGTCTGAAAAATGAATACAGCAAAGCGCTCCCCTGTGGTTAATCCTCAAGGGAGCGCTTTCTTTTGCGTATATTATATGCTGTACGAAGGTATCTGAAAACAAAACTCGGAGCGGCTCAACGCACACGGCAGCTACTGACCGCTCGCGCCGTAGTTTGAAAGGACTCTTGCAGACGGGTCGTTGACGTCGCAGCCCTTCCAGTTCTTGTTCGGCATCCAGAATCCTACGATCATCTGTGCCTGTGAGGGATAATACTTTTCGAATATCTCACGATATAAAAGCGACTCCTTGGTAAACGGTGTGCAGTAAGAATACTTGCTGCGCTTTTGCTCGTACTCATCATCGGTATAAAGGCTCTGCGCGTACTCCTTAAGATAGTCTACCATGGAGTGTCCCACAGCGTCAGAAAACGCAGCTTTTTCGCGCCACAATATATCCTTAGGGAGATAGTCGCCCTCAAACGCGTGCCTCAAAAGATACTTGCCCTTGTTATACACATTCATCTTCTTCTCAGGGTCTACAGCCATTACATACCTTACAAAATCTATATCTCCAAACGGCACTCTTGCCTCGAGAGAGTTTACCGATATGCACCTGTCCGCGCGAAGGACATCATACATGTTAAGCTCTCTTATCCGCTTTTCGGATTCTTTTTGGAACTCCTCGGCTGAAGGCGCGAAATCGGTATACTTATAGCCGAAAAGCTCGTCGGAAATTTCGCCTGTCAGAAGTACGCGTATATCGGTGTTTTCATGTATCCACTTGCACAAAAGATACATTCCCATGCTGGCGCGTATCGTGGTTATATCAAACGTGCCGAGAATCTTTATAACCTCGTCCAACGATGACAGAACATCTTCTTTGGTCATTATAACCTCGGTGTGGTCGCTTCCTATGTAATCGGCAACCTCCTTAGCGTACTTGAGGTCTATTGCATCCCCGCTCATGCCTATTGCGAAGGTGCGTATAGGCTTTGCGGACTCCCTTTGAGCTATTGCGCATACAAGTGAGGAATCAAGTCCGCCGGAAAGCAAAAAGCCCACCTTTGCATCCGCAACCAGTCTCTTCTCCACGCCTTTTACAAGCTTTTCGCGGATGTTTGCGCACACTGTTTCAAGGTCATCATGCACTACGCTCTTAACCTCAGACAAATCGCAGTACTTTACAAACCTTCCGCCCTTGAAATAATGTCCGGGCGGAAAAGGCATGATCTTATCGACAAGCCCCTCAAGGTTTTTAGGTTCGCTTGCCATCACCATCGCATTTTCACTGTCATAGCCGTAGTAAAGCGGACGTATGCCTATAGGGTCTCTGGCGGCGATAAACTCGCGGTTTTCTCCGTCATATATGATCAGAGCAAATTCCGCGTCGAGCTGTTCAAACATTTTCTCACCGTATTCGCGGTACATCGGCAAAAGTACCTCGCAATCGGAACCGGTGGAAAATTCATAACCTTTAGCCCGCATTTTGCCCTCAAGCTCTTTAAAGTTGTATATTTCGCCGTTGCATACAAGATAGCTTCCGTTATACTCAAACGGCTGCATTCCCTTAGATGTCAAATCCATTATCGCAAGCCTGTGAAACCCGAGTATACCGCAGCCTGTGTCAACTGTCCTCGAGTCGTCAGGACCTCTCGATATTGTTCTGTCAAAGCCTGACTTGAAGAGCTTAAGGTCTACGCCACTCTTCAGATATCCCATTATAGAACACATAATTATCTCCGTATCCCAATCGGTGCAGGCGCCCTGAAAACGCCTGCACCGACTGCACATGATGTTTTTCGGATGAGCTTACTCTACATCCTGAAGAGCGGCGTAGCCTTCTTCGCCGGTTCTGACCTTTACGACGTTTTCGACATCGTATACAAAGATCTTTCCGTCTCCGATATGACCGGTGTACAATACCTTCTTAGCCGTCTCTATTACCGTTCTGACAGGTACCTTGCTCACAACGATATCGAGCTGAATCTTAGGAAGGAGCGTTGCCTCAACCTCTGCGCCGCGGTAGTACTCGGGCTTGCCCTTTTGCTGGCCGCAGCCTAAGACGTGGGTAACAGTCATTCCAGTGATTCCGAGTCCGCTCATTGCGTTCTTGAGCGCCTCAAAGCGGGACTCCTTGCAGATGATTTCGATCTTTGTGAACTTAGGTGCGCCATCGGCATGCTCGACTACCTTCTTAACCGTCTCATGAGCTACCGGAACAGCCTCTTCTACAGTGGCAGTTGCCTCGGCGGTCGCAGGTGCGGCGACTGCAAGAGTATCAACGGCGCTGTAGTCAACGCTGTCAACGGCAGGTGCAAAGTCGGGATAAGCGCGGTTGCCATGCTCTCCGATATCCAGTCCGGCGATTTCCTCTTCGGCGGGAACGCGTATGCCGACGGTCTTCTTAAGGACGAACCAAACGAGCATTGAAGCTGCAAACACGAATGCTCCGACAGCAACTATGCCAAGCAGCTGTACTCCCAAGAGTCCGAATCCTCCGCCGTAGAACAGTCCGTTTTTAGTGGAGAGGGATGTAACGCCTTCCTTTGCGAAGAGTCCTACGCATATTGTTCCGAACACTCCGCAGCAAAGGTGAACTGATGTAGCGCCCACGGGGTCGTCTATGCCTATGCGGTCAAAGAACATTACGGCAAAGACAACGATTATTCCGGCGATTGCGCCTATCAGGAGCGATGCGCCTACGGTTACATATGCACAGCTTGCGGTTACTCCTACAAGACCTGCAAGGCATCCGTTTATCGTCATGCCGAGGTCAGGCTTGCCTATGAATATCCACGCCGTTATGGTTGACGTCATTACGGCGGCGATAGCAGAGCTGTTGGTCGTCATGAGTATGTGCATTACGTCAGACGGGTTCTGGAAGCTCATTGTCGAGCCAGGGTTGAATCCGAACCAGCCGAGCCACAATACGAACAAACCTATGACGGCAAGCGACATGCTGTGACCGGGAATAGCGCGCGGACGTTTGTTCTTATCATACTTGCCTATACGAGGACCTAAGAGCATCGCTCCTGCGAGTGCAGCCCAACCTCCTACGGAGTGGACGGCGGTATCACCGGCGAAGTCCTGGAATCCAAGGTCAGCAAGCCATCCTCCGCCCCATATCCAGTGACCGACTATGGGATAGATGAGAAGTGTCAGCACGAACGAGAAAATGATAAATGATATGTACTTTACTCTTTCCGCAACGGCTCCGGAAACTATCGTGGCAGCCGTTCCGCAGAAAACAAGCTGGAAGAAGAATTTGCCCCAGAACGGAACGCTTGATGTGAGGGTGTCGTCATAAACAGACAGGTCTGTTCCGCCCAAAATCCACAGGTTTTCCGTTCCTAATATCGGGTTGTCTCCTCCGAACATCAGACCCCAGCCCAAAAGCATGAAGCCGAGAGATGAAACTGCAAAGACGATAAAGTTCTTTGACAGGATGTTGACTGTGTTTTTGGAACGGGCAAATCCCGCTTCGACTGTTGCAAAGCCCAGGTTCATAAAGAACACCAGTATTGCACACAGGAACACCCATAGCGTATCGACTAAGTCAAATTGCATAGTGAATCATTCCTTTCTTTCCCCTTTATTTATTACACCCCGAACAACAGCTTGTCGTAGGTCGGGAAGGGCCAGTATTTTTCCGCGGTGAGGGTCTCCGCCTCGTCGCAGGGCGCTCTTAGCGCATCCATCTTGGGAAGTATGTCGTCCCTGATGCGGTATGACGCCTCGGTCACGTCTGTGATCTTCTTGTAGGATGCGATTGCCTCCTCAAG
>CASDRM010000013.1 GCA_949283135.1 uncultured Ruminococcus sp. | reverse complement strand
CGACTACTTTCTTTTTTTATTTTTTCTGTTCTGGTAAGGATACGGACTTGCATTTGCCTTTGCGCGCTTGTCCTCCAGTCTTAGCCCGTAGATGAAGAGTATGACGCTGACTACCAGTCCCGCGCCGAACGGCACTGCAAAGAACCAGTATGGAACAGTGTCCGAGGGAGTGGGCAGAGGCTCGAATTTCAGGGTATAGTCTCCGAGCACAGTGGAGTTAATAGCCGTGCGGCTGATGCCCTCTTCAAATAACTCCTGCTCCTGGCGGGTCATTTTCTGGAACTTGCCGGAAATCTCAAGCACATTTCCCAGATATCCTGCGTCGGGATCCTTAGCGTAGGAGAGATAAGCGTCTATTACGAGCTGCACATCTTCGTCGCCTCTCTTGTCAGCCTTTACAAGTGTCGCGACCTGTTCTCCGGCTGGGGTGTCAATGAACATGATATAGTAAAAATCCGTAGCAGCCTCCTCGGATTCAGCGATGTAGCCGAGTCTGGCAAGGAACTTATACGCGCTTCCGGTAATATACTGTCCGTCAAGATCGGAGGCAAGGTTGACTTCGGAAATATCCATCACATTTTCTGATCTTTTTACATTATTGTAAATACCTATAATATTCGCGAGCGTAGGAATAAATACGATGGCGCAGATGATAGCGGCTGCAAGCATGGTATATATACGGTTGCCCGATAGAAACTGCTTTAATGGAGTATCCTCGGTTTCAGAGAATATTTTTTCGTTGTCCATTTTGTTTTCTCCTTGCTTAAGTAGTTTTCAGATATAAATTTTCTACTTATTGTATCATAAATCTGCCAAGCCGTCAATTACTATTTTGCCTGAGCCTAAGCTGCTCGGTGTCAAACTGAAGGGTATACAGGTCATAGTATCTGCCCTTGAGCTTCAGAAGTTCCTCATGGCTGCCTTGTTCTATTATTTCTCCGTTTGACAGATAGATGATCTTGTCTGCCTTCTTGATGGTGGAAAGCCTGTGCGCGACTATCAGCAGAGTGCCGATGTTCATCATCCTGTCAAGCGAGTCCTGTATCAAAAGCTCTGTCTCGGTGTCGATGTTGGCGGTCGCCTCGTCGAGTATCATTACCTCGGGCTTGTGGACTATCGTCCTCGCGAAAGATATAAGCTGGCGCTGTCCGGAGGAGAAGTTGTTACCTCTTTCTCTGACCTCCTCGTCAAGACCGTTGCTCATCTTGTTTATTATTTTGTCGGCGTTCACATATTTGCAGGCTCTGTTTATCTCCTCGTCGGTGATATCGGTATCTCTTAACACTATGTTGCTCCTTATCGTTCCGGAGAACAGGAACACATCCTGGAGCATCTGCCCGAAGTGTCGCCTTAGGCTGGATATTTTTATCTTTCTGATGTCTATGCCGTCGATAAGTATCTGACCCTTTTGGATGTCATAGTTGCGGCAGATGAGCGACAAAATGGTGGTCTTGCCCGAGCCGGTAGCTCCCACGAACGCGACAGTTTCTCCGGCGTTTACCTTGAATGAGACATCCCTTAGTATCCACTCGCCCTCGTTATACGCAAACCAGACATGCTTGAATTCTATGTCGCCGCGGCAGGTCTTCATGTCAATGGCGTCATCGTCGTCTACAATCTGCGGCTTCATATCCATAACCGTAAAAATCTTTTCTGCTGAGGCATATGCGGACTGAAGCCAGTTGAACTGCTCCGCGAGAGACTGTATAGGGGTATAGAACTTGGATATGTACATATAGAAGGTGACTATGGTTCCGCTGGTGATAGTCTGACCCAAAAACTCCGAATCGTTTATATACCCTTTGCCGCCGAGGTAAAGCAGGCATAGAATCGAGGATATATTCAGCATGTAAACAAGAGGTCTGAATATTCCGAATACAAATATCTGTTCTGTCTTTGCCTTTCTGAGTCTCTGGTTTCTTTCCTGAAACTCGCTCATCTTTCTGTCCTCACGGTTGAAAATCTGAATGATTTTCATGCCGGAGAGGTTTTCCGAGACAAAGGTGTTGATATCTGTTGTGCCGTCCTTGACCTTGCGGTAAGCCTTTCTTGAGAACTTTCTGAAAATTACCGTAAAGAGGATTATGAACGGCACGAAGCATAGCACCATGAGCGTCAGGGCGTAGTTGACCGCCATCATCGCGCAGAGCACTCCGATTATAATGAAGAAGTTTTTCGCGAGATTCACAAGTATGTTCGTGAACATGAGCGATATAGCGTTGGTGTCGTTTGTGACCCTTGTGACCAGCTTGCCGACCGGTATGCTGTTGAGCTGAGCGTGGGAGAGGCTTTCTATATGGCTGAAAAGGTCGAGCCTGATGTTCGAGAGGATCTTCTGACCTGTTTTCTGAAGGATTATAGCCTGAACGTATGTGCAGACAAGGGAGACTGCCAATATGCTTGCATAGAGGACGACTTTGCTGTAAAGACTGCTCAGTTCAAAGTCATCCTTTATCATTTCCTCGATGTCGCCTATGATGAGAGGGGAGACAATGTCGTAAGCAACCGACACCAGCATTACAAAGAGCACCAGAACAAATTGTCCCGCGTACGGCTTGGCGTATTTTAGCAGCCTCGCGGTTATTTCAGAGTCGGGCATATTTCTGTCAAAGCCTATGGTATTCTTTTTATCCTTGATGGAGGCGTAGGCAAGTATTGATATCACGGACAAAACGCCTATCACCGCTCCGACAGCGATGAGGGGAAAGTATTCACGCATTTACGGCGCCCTCCTTTTTGATTTCAAGTCTTTGCAGGTCTACGGTCAGTCTGTAATCCTTGCAGCGCTCGTATAGCTGGTCGTGGGTTCCGACGTCTATGACCCTGCCATCGTCTATGAATATTATTTTGTCCATGTTCTCGACGGTGGTCACTCTGTGAGCGATAAGGATTGTCGTTTTGCCGGAGCGCACTGTCTTAAGGTTAGCGAGTATTTCCTTTTCGGTCTTCACGTCTACCGCCGAGACGGAGTCGTCGAGGATGAGGATAGCCGCGTCCTTCATAAGCGCTCGCGCAATGGATATTCTTTGCTTCTGCCCTCCGGAAACGGTGACGCCCCGCTCTCCGAGGACGGTTTGATAGCCGTGCGCGAACTCAACGATATTATCATCCACGGCAGCATATTTTGCCGCTCTCACCGCGTCCTGCGGAGTTTTGCCATCGGATGCAAAGCTGATGTTGCGCTCTATGGTGTCGCTGAAGAGAAAATTATCCTGCGGTACATACGCACAGAATCTTCTGACTGTCTTTATCGGTATGCTGTTTATGTCCCTGCCGTCTATAAAGACGGTACCGTCGGGAACATTGTAGGTCCTTAAGATAAGGTCGACTACCGTAGTTTTTCCTGAGCCGGTTCTTCCGATTATGCCGACATTCTCGCCTGCCTTTATTTGGAAGGAGACATTGCTCAGGGCGTCATACTCGCCTGAGGGATAGCGGAAGGTCAGGTTTTTAAATTCTATATCTCCCTTGATTTGCGGAATGTCGGTAACGCTGTCAGAGTCTTTGACCTCTATCGGCGCGTCAAGCAGCTCCGTTATTCTCAGCAGGGACGCCTTGCCCTGGGAGTGCATATTGATAAGCTCTGATATAGCCATGACAGGCCATACTATCGCGGTGAAGTAGCCTATAAACTCAACCAGCTGACCGGCGTTGAATATACCCTTGTACACAAGATATCCGCCGTATCCGAGGATAACGCATATTACCGACTCGACTAATAGGGTCACAAATACGTTGAGCGCGACGGAGAGCTTCGTGTACTCTACATTTGTGACCTCGTTTTCTTTGTTGAGCTTTTTAAACGCTGCGAGCTCCTTACCCTCTTTAACAAACGCCTTGATGACGGCGATTCCGGCAAAGCTCTCCTGCGAGAAGTCGGACAAAAGAGAGAACGCCTCCTGGCGCTTTTCCCATTTGAGGGTCATGAATTTGCCTATAATCAGTCCGACTATCAGAAGGATTGCCATCGGTATCATTGAAAGAAGCGCGAGTACGATGTTCATGTTCATCATCTTGGCAACAGCGAGTATTCCCAAAAACAGGGCGTCGCAGAACATCAGTATTCCAGAGCTGAAGCAGTTCTGAACGGTTTCAAGATCGTTTGTGAAAAGCGACATCAGGTTTCCGACCTTGTTGAGCTGGTAGTACTGCTGAGAAAGCTCCTTGCAGTGATCGAACATCTGACCTCTTATATCTGTTTCAACTCTAATGCCGGAGCCGAAAAAGCATATTCTCCACATGAATCTTCCGCAGACTATGCTGACAATGATGCCGATAAGAGGCAGGCAGATCTTATCGAGAAGAAAGTCGAGGTCAAAAGTACTGACCGCCCCGGAGGCGTCGGTGACCGCTCCATCGTTCACTCCGTTGACAACCGTACGGTAAATCTCCGGCACAAGAAGCTGCAAATAGTCGACAGCTATCAGCGCGAGAACGCCCAACAGCAGTATAGGCGCGTATTTTATGTAATATTTGTTGATATACTTTCCGAAAATCATATCGCACAATCCTTTTATATATGTCATATTTGAAAGCAGCAAGCAGCGGAAGTAATTTTACCACAGCCTCAGCGCTAAATCAATATAAACATCTAAAATTAGCGCGTGTATTTGCGCTGATAAAACGATGCGGTAAAAGTGGTCAAATTAAATCCTGTGGAAAAATAAAAAAATCTCTTGACAATTTCGCAAACGGGTGATATACTAATGAAGCCGCCTGAGATGAGGCGGGTATGCGGGTGTAGTTCAATGGTAGAATCCCAGCCTTCCAAGCTGGTCGCGTGGGTTCGATTCCCATCACCCGCTCCATTTTTGCGTCTTTAGCTCAGCTGGATAGAGCAACTGCCTTCTAAGCAGTAGGCCGCAGGTTCGAGTCCCGCAAGACGCGCCACTTTCGGAGCGAGCCTGGGAGCTTGCTCTTTTTCATTTTGCAGCGTTATATACGCCTTTGCCCGGAGTTTTCGGACAAAGGCGTATTTTTGTGCTTGTTTGGTATATACTTGTACCGCATGCCAGAATAAAACTGCATAAATATATTTGTATTTTTAATGAAATTTTCGATAATTTTATTGACAAATAACGGCTTTGGAAGGATAATATAATCACAGGCAAATTATCATCGTAAGTTTGCCATGCTGTCCGAAAAGGAGGATGGATATGAATATATATTTTATTGGCGCTGCTCATGAGGTAACAGGCTCCTGTACGCTCTTGGAGGCATGCGGAAAAAAGATACTGGTCGACTGCGGCATGGAGCAGGGAGGAAATGTTTACGAAAATGCCGAAATACCCTATGCGTATGGCGAGATCGACGCGCTGCTTCTCACGCACGCTCATATAGACCATTCGGGCAGGATACCGTTTTTGGTTGCGAACGGCTTCGGCGCTCCGATATATTCTACCGAGGCGACATATGAGCTTTGCCGCATAATGCTTATGGATTCCGCGCATATCCAGGAGTCGGATGCGGAATGGCAGAATAGAAAGAACGAGCGTTCCGGCAGGGAGCATGTAGACCCGCTTTATACCTCCAAGGACGCGGAAAAGTCTCTTGAACTTTTTGAGCCCAAGAGGTATGACGAATATTGCGAGATTTTTGACGGAATAAAAATTAGATTTATTGATGCGGGGCATTTACTTGGAAGCTCCTGCATAGAAATCACTGTGACGGAAGACGGCAAAACAAGGTCAATTCTGTTTTCGGGTGACATAGGAAACATCAGCCGCCCGCTGCTGCGTGATCCGCAGACGCCCCCAAGGGCGGATTATGTAGTGATCGAGTCGACATACGGCACAAGGCTTCACGGTCCGAGACCGGACTATGTCGGTCAGCTCAGCGAGATAATAGAGTCTACCTTTGACAAGGGAGGCAATGTCGTCATTCCCTCCTTTGCGGTCGGAAGAACTCAGGAGCTTTTGTACCTGTTCAGATATATCAAGGAAAATAATATACTTAAAAGGCATAATGATTTCAGCGTATGGGTAGACAGCCCGCTGGCGGTAGACGCTACGGCAATTTATATCAATCCAAAACTTAAGAGCTATTTTGATAAAGAAACGCTTGCGCTGGTAAACAGCGGCGTCAACCCGATTTTCTTCCCGGGACTGTACCTTTCGGTCACCAGCGAGGAGTCAAAGGCTATTAACGCCGATCCGTCTCCTAAGGTCATATTGTCGGCAAGCGGAATGTGCGAGGCGGGAAGAATACGCCATCACCTTAAGCACAATCTTTGGCGTCATGAGTCGACTATACTTTTCGTAGGTT
>CASDRM010000012.1 GCA_949283135.1 uncultured Ruminococcus sp. | reverse complement strand
GACTTGAGCTCAAGCGACCTTGAGATCTCAGGACTTCTTATGCTCGCGCCTGCGCACGCCTCGTCCAAAAGGTCGATTGCCTTATCAGGCAGGAACCTGTCGTTTATATACCTTTCGGAAAGCACCGCACACATTCTCAGAGCAGAATCGGAAATCTTGACATGATGGTAATCCTCATAGTACTTTCTGATTCCAAACAGCACCTTCACAGTATCATCTACTGTAGGCTCGGTGACGGTTACCGGCTGAAATCTTCTTTCAAGAGCGCTGTCCTTTTCTATATACTTTCTGTATTCGCTGAAGGTGGTTGCGCCTATAACCTGAACCTCTCCTCTTGACAGTGCGGGCTTAAGTATATTGGCGGCATTCATCGTGCCTTCACTGTCGCCAGTTCCGACAAGATTGTGTACCTCGTCAATGAACAGGATTACATTTCCCTCTCTCTTGACCTCCTGCAAAAGTCCCTTGATACGGCTCTCAAACTGTCCTCTGAACTGAGTTCCGGCAACAAGCGCAGTCAGGTCAAGAAGGTATAGCTGCTTATTTTTGAGAACAAAAGGCACATCTCCGGCAACGATTTTCTGGGCAATGCCCTCAGCGATTGCAGTTTTTCCGACGCCGGGCTCACCAATCAGGCAGGGATTGTTCTTCTGACGCCTTGACAGTATCTGCAATACCCTTCCTATCTCTCTGTCACGCCCGATTATCTTATCAAGCTTTCCCTCGGCAGCCCTTTGGGTAAGGTTTGTACAGTATGTGCCGAGGAACTTAAGCTCCTTGTCCGCAGACTTAGAGTCCTTTGGCTGCTTGGTCTTTTTAGAGTCAGGCTCCTGATTTCTGGGATCAGAGCCCATTTTCCCGAGAAAGTTTGATATAAAGTTCGGCATCGTTCCCGAACCGCCCATCTCAAACGAGTCGCCGTCTGCGTCGCCCGCCAAAGACTCCGAAAAAGCCTCGAGATCCTCGTCGGAAATACCCATCTGCTTCATATAATCGTCAACCTGCGAAATTCCCAGCTGACGAGCGCACAAAAGGCATAGCCCCTCATTCTTTTTTTCATTGCCGTTCATGGTGGTGATAAACACCGCCGCCGGTCTTTTTTTGCATCTTGAGCAAAGCATGAATAAATCACCCTTTTCTTTTGGAATTGTCTATGTCAATCTGGATTAAATCGAATTTATATAACTTAATCACATTGATTATATACACAAAAGTGAAATCTATATGACAGTCAGCTAAATATTTCAAAATAAGCTTAGTATGTCAAAATTATAGAAATGGATAAACAGCCGGGTACTGTTAACGGTATCTGTGTTAAAGAAAATAAGCGAATTACTTGAGAGTTTGATTATTGCCTTTACCGCCACCGCGCACACATATACAAATACCGCCCCCTCGACTATTCCCAGAGCCGCACCCATCAGCACATTGACGGAACCAACTACAGGAATTTTATTCACAACTGTAAGCGTCTCAGACAAGGGCTTGATTATAAGCCTTAGTATGAATAAACAAATTATAAAAATGATTGCCTTGAGAATCCACTTTACTGTTGGAGCGACAAGCTCTCTTTCAACCGTCTCGGCAGCCCTCTGAGCCGAGCCTGATACCAAAGAGGAAATGACCTGCTCAACTTTTTCGCCAGCCTGTGAAATAGTGTCTAATGCCTGACGGATATAAATCGAATCAGACGCTCCGCTGAACAGCGAATCAAGCAGTCTCGGTGTGGCGGCGTCCCTCACTCCTGAGGCAATGTCCTTCTCACTCTCAGGCGAACCGTTTTTTCTCATTTCTGTGGCAAGACCGGCAAAAAAGTCGGAACTGCCGCTCATTATCTGCGATATCTCTGACTCTGACATTTCCACACCGTAATCCCCGTCCGAAACAGTCTGGGATATAATCTCGGCGGGACGTATGGAGTCTGCCCTCTCATAAAGAAGCTGTGTGATTTCTTCTTTAACAAATGTGTCATACACGAACGGCGCCAATGCCTCCGCGGCAAACCAGCTTGCCAGAAAGGATGCAATAATTAAAACGGTGTAGGCAATGTTTCTAACAAAGCCTTTTTTTGCGCCCACATACACAAAAATCAGTATAATTCCCACCGCTACAGCATCGAAAAACCAACACAAGCTCTGTTCCATAAGCCTTCCTTTCTAATCTCTAATCATGTGTGGTAAGCTCCGCTTTATTTATACTGCGATAGCCAAGAAGAAACGCCTTGTCTCCGTTGACCACAAAGCTCTCATACTCGGCGTCAAGAGGTGAAGTCCCGACCAACATTCCCAAGCTGTCTACCGAATTGAGCCTTGTCGAGGTGTTAAAGTATATTTTTCCGTCGTACGCCTCGATGCTATGTATCTTCTCGTTATATGTTATTTCAGTAGGCTGTTCAAGCTCCGCGTCAAAAAGCGTCAGATAAATCGAGTTTGTTCCGGCAGGATTAAATACCATTCCGCAAACATCCCCGCTTACGGCATACTTAGTAAGGTCATAAATGTACTCATAAGTATAACTAAGCGAAAAATCCTCGCCGTATCTGTAAAGCGCACTGTCACCTATGAGCCAAAATCCGTTGTCACGCGTATACTCAATGTCGAGACAAAGCGTATTCACCGGTATTGTTTTGCCGACAATTTCAGTCATGGAAAAATCAAGCTCTGATACTACCGACTTAAAGCGACCTCCAAGTACATAAGAGCTTGAAACTATACATCCGTCTCCGGAGTCATCAAGAGCAATGGCGGTTATCAGATTCCCATCAGCCCAATGAAAGATCTCCGTGCCGTTTTTGTCATATATTGTGAGATACGACGCGTATTTATCCGTAGAAGTGACAACCGCGATATTCCCATGCTCACCGACTACAGCAAATAGTATCTGATTTTCAAGTCTTTTTGAAAATACCTCGCCTGTTCTGCTTACCACGCACAGATTATAGCCTCCCATATCATAAACCAAGGTACGGCGCGACGAGGTCTCAACCACGGGCGACGAATATGGAAGGTAAACAGAGTGAAGCTCTCTTCCGTTATTGTCGCGCACGCTGAGCGATGTATCTGAGAACATGACCCAGCAGTTATCCATGCCGCCTATGCGCACATTAGTGCGGTTGGAAATATCTATTGGAAAATTCTCTGCCGCGGCGTCTCCGTCGTCCGCAAAGCCTCTTTCAAGTATTCCCTCAAAGTAAGGAAGCCACAGTCCTTTCGAAAAATATACTCCGGAGGCGAAAACCAGCACAGCCAATATAAGAAGCAGATTCTTCACAAACCGCTTGCGCTTCCGTCTTTTTCTGAGCTTCCGCACATCGTTTTCAAAGCTCTTTTCATCCGCCATGGTCTTTCCCCCCTTTTTTACATCCTGTTGTCAACTAAAATCAGTAGAACACCTTATTGAGATACAGCCCGTGCGGCGGAACGGTTTTACCTGCTTTCGTCCTGTCGCACGCAGAAATTATTTCAGGTATTGAATGAAGCTCAAGCTTTCCGTCGTTTATAAACAGCAGCGTTCCCACCATTATCCTGACCATATTGTATAAGAAGCCGTCCCCGGTGACCCTGAACCTTACTATATCGCCGCTTCTGGTAACATCAAAATCAAAAATAGTCCTCACTGTTTCATTCTTATCCGTATCTGTCGAGCAAAACGACTTGAAATCATGCGTTCCGATATAGTCCTTACAGGCAATGTTAAGCTTATTTTCATCTATCGGATACCAGCTTCGATAAATGGTATCCTCATAAAATGGAGAGCGTATCTCTGAATTGTGGATAAGATATATATACTCCTTGCCGCGGCAGTCGTACCTCGCGTGAAAATCATCTCTCACTACCTTGCAGCCGGTTATTGAGATATCCTTCGGCAGAACCCCGTTAAGCCCGAAAATTATGCCCCTTTCGTTTATGGTGCTCTCAAGCATCACCGAAAAAACATACTCGTTGGCGTGAACTCCGGCGTCAGTTCTTGAGCAGCCGTTTATCTGGACGTTCTCGCCCAAAAGGCGATATATTCCCTCCTCGACTGTCCCCTGGATCGTTTTGAGGTCTGACTCCTGCCTCTGAAACCCATGATAGTTTGTCCCTCTGAAGGACATGGTAACCATAAAATTTCTCATATCGGCAGGAAAATGTTCAATAATATCACGCCGGCAAAGAATATCAGCGAAATAATCACCGCAACATAATCTCGCCACGTTGTCTTAAGCTGCTTCATCCTCGTCCTGCCCTCTCCGCCATGATAGCAGCGGCACTCCATCGCAAGAGCAAGCTCCTCCGCTCTTCTGAACGCCGAGATAAACAGAGGTATCAGTATAGGCACAAGAGCCTTCGCGCGCCTTACAAGCGTGCCGGACTCAAGATCCGCTCCCCTTGCCTTCTGCGCTGACATTATTTTGTCCGTCTCCTCGATAAGCGTAGGTATAAACCTGAGCGCTATCGTCATCATCATAGCGATCTCATGCGACGGGAACTTAATCGCGCGCAGAGGGGATAATATCCTCTCTATGGCATCTGTGAGAGCTATCGGAGAGGTGGTATATGTCAAAAGCGATGTCCCGCAAATTAAAAACACTATTCTAACTGCCATAAACACCATTGTTCTGAATCCGTCATAGGTGATCTTTATAAAGCCGTAGCTGAACAAAACCTCCCCTGACGAAACAAAGAACAGGTTTAATATGCCGGTGAAAATTATTATCGGGATTATGGGCTTGACGCTTTTCGCCATCATCTTTATCGGTATTCCCGAAAATAAAAATGCAGCGGTCAAAAATACTATTCCCACGCCCAAGCCCAAAAAGCCCGACGCGGCAAAGAGCATTACAATATATATCAACGTCAGCAAAAGCTTTATCCTCGGGTCAAGCCGGTGAATCACCGATTTGCCCGGGAAATACTGACCAAGGGTAATGTCCTTAATCAACTGTTACACTCTCCTGTCCTCTAATAGCCTTAAAACAAGCTTTTTGGCGTACTCGACAGAATACACCTCGTCTGAAAACTCTATTCCGCTCTGCTTAAGCCTGTCAAACACTCTTGTTATCTGCGGTACCGTCAGACCCATCTTGTCAAGCTCTCTTGCCTTGACAAATACCTTTTCGGGAGTATCG
>CASDRM010000011.1 GCA_949283135.1 uncultured Ruminococcus sp. | reverse complement strand
TCCTTTAGACTGTCGCCTGATGCCGAAATAACTCTCGAGGCAAACCCGTGCACGGTGGATTTAAGTAGTATGGAGGGATACGCTCGAGCCGGGGTAAACCGAGTCTCGATCGGCGTTCAGTCGGCATACGACGAGGAGCTTAAGCTGTTGGGGAGGCTGCATAATTTTTCTGATGCGCGGGAAGCAGTAATAGCGGCGAGGCAGGCGGGGATAACCAATATTTCCTGCGACCTGATGATAGGAACACCCGGGCAGACGCTTGAGTCGGTCATAGACTCTGCTAAGAAAATAGCCTCTCTCGGCGCGGAACACATATCCTGCTACCTTTTAAAAATTGAAGAGGGAACGCCGTATGACTGCGGTAAAATCAAAGCCTTGGCCGCAGACGATGATCTGTCCTGTGACATGTATCTTGCCGTATGCCGTGAGCTAAGGGCTCTCGGCTTTGAAAGGTATGAAATATCAAACTTTTGCAGACCCGGAATGCGTTCAAGGCACAATATGAAATACTGGCTGCGTGAGGACTACCTCGGAATAGGTCCGTCTGCCCACTCTTTTATGGATGGCAGGAGGTTCTATGCTCCGAGTGAGCTTGACAGCTTTATATCTTCACCAATGCAGGCAGAGCTTGATGAGGGAAGCGTCGATCAGCTTGAGGAGTATGTGATGCTGTCTCTGAGGCTTATAGACGGTCTGAGCTATAGTGAGCTTAGAAGCCTCGGGGGGGACGCAGACGCCGCGTCAAAAAGGGCGGAAAAGTTTATTGACGCCGGTCTTGCCGAATCTGACGGCACAAGGCTATGGCTGACCGACAAAGGGGCGCTTGTGTCAAACGGAGTAATACTCGAGATGTATCTTGCTGCGTCCGGTGAGGCGGAGTAATTTTGCGCAAAATGCTGTGTCAGACAATTACGCCGGCATAGCTGGACAGGGATTTAGAGATTTTGCACAAAATCCGCAGCAGGTTTTTATGCAAATGACTATTGTTATATTCGGTTTTTTATGGTATCATTATAGTACCATATTTATTACTATAAGTGCATTTTACGGAGGAACATTATGAAGCGCATTTCTGTATTTTTGGCGGTGCTGATGCTGTGTTTTACGCTTTTTACCGCGTGCGGCAAGAACAGCGATGTAGGTGTTAACATATACATACCCATCCGCCAGGGAAATACGGTCAACTATAACACAGCCTATCCATACAAGGGAACTATTTTGGAGCAGGTAGTGCTTGACGCGTCCTATACCACCCCATACTACACCGACATTGCTTTTACAATGACGGGAGGAACACTCGAGCAGTTTGACCTTCATTCCGATATGACGGTCAAGGAGGGAGACATAATCGCCACTTTGAGCTCTGAGGAGCTTGACGAGGAGATCACCGTTCAGGAAATCAAGCTTAACTCCGCAAAGAACACCTACGAGATTCTTTTGGAGAGCGGCACTGATGAGGAAATCGAGTTTGCTAAAATAGACCTCGATATTGAGCAGGCAAAGTACGACGACCTTATAGCCAGAAAGGACTTCTTGGTTCTCAGGGCGCCTTACGATGGCAAGATCACCTATGCCGCAAACTACCGCCCCGGAGCATATGTCCCGCAGAACGCGACAATATGCACTATAGAAGACTCTACCAGAGTTCGCCTCTCTGCCAGCGACTATAACGGAAGCCTTCAGAATATCGGCTTCGGCGCAAAGGTGGATATTTCTCAGGGCGCGATAGCAAGCACCACCGGTCAGGTAGTTGACGTGGTCACAGACCAAATTTTCGGCTTCGGAAACAACGGCGGCAGAACGATAACCAACTATATTATCAAGCCGGATGACGAAACCGTGGAGTTTGAGAGCTTCGGAACGATTCAGGTGACGTTTACTACACTCAGGCGTGACGACGCTTTGATAGTGCCATCGAACGCTGTATTTGAGTTTGGAGACGGCTACGCCGTAAACATCCTGATAGACGGAGTTAAAATCCAGATGCCGGTAACAATCGGAATAGTTTCGGGAGATAAGACTGAGATACTGAGCGGTCTTGACGGTTCTGAGACGCTGATACTTTGAGGCGGACGGCAGTAAATAGCTAAATATAAATGGCGGGGGAGACACTGATCTCCTCCGCTTTTTTGCTTTGGAGCTGAAAAAGCCTTTGCTTTTTAAATAATGCTGCCCGCCGGCTGTGCATGACAGCCTAACCTTGCCGGCATGAAAAAAAGAGCCGCGGCAACCGCCTGCGGCTCAAGTATTTTATACGTCAGTTCACGTTCAGGAATCTAAGATAGTTCTTTCGACTCGGTATGTTGATGGTAGAAGTCTTCCATTCTGCCGCCTCGCCGAAGCGATACCTGAGCTTATACTGCGCGCTGCCCTCATCGTTCGGGTCGTAGTCCTCGTTTAGCACCCACTCTATGTCCGGAGTAGCTCCCCTGGTGGGGTACTTGGCTATTCTTGAGCTGTAGCCCGCCTCTATCAAGTCGAAAAATTTATAGTGTTTGTCCAAATCGTTTGGCTCGACTACTATTATCACTTTTCCACGGTCGTTGTCCTGAACGTCGAGGATGTAATAGCGGAACTTTCCGTCCGGAGATACGCTGTTCTGGTTGAGCTGGTCTATCTTCTCCATGTTGTAAATTGACGTTATCTCAGTGTCTGTCAGATTAGCGTCAAGCCTTGTCTCGACTGCCGAGCCTCCGAACAGTGTGCTGATAATCGTATATCCGACCATTCCAACCACAAACATCAAAAGGTAGAGCGAACCCAGGAGCACCTTTGCCGTGTCTCCCGCTCCGCAGGCGAAGAACATAACAATGGCAACTACAAGAGGAGGTATAAACATTATCGGTGTGTCTATGTTGAAGAGCGTCAGGAAAAATATCGGCAGAGGTATGCTCAGCGCGACTATTCTTGTCATGATCTGGTTTTTCGTGAGCAGCATAAGTGTTGCAAAGATGACGCTCAGGATTATATAGAACACATAAAAGCCGGTCTGGCTGGTAAATACAAGCTTGTATAAGAATGTCCACATCGCAAGTGCGAAAATCAGTATAAGATATAGCAGGTTGAAGCAGGATATTCCGAATTTGACGTACTTGTTGGACAGAAGTGATTTACGCATCTATCAAGCTCCTTTCAAGCCGAAATTTTCCTATTGTGCAAGGCAGATTATATACCCTAAAAGCCTTGAAATCAATAATAAAAGGGGATAACGGCATAAATTTAACCTTTTTGTAATCTTATGAGTCTAATTTGAGGACGCTCATGAACGCCTCCTGCGGAACTTCCACGGTTCCGAGCTTTCTCATTCTCTTTTTGCCTTCCTTCTGCTTTTCAAGGAGCTTCTTCTTTCTGGTGATGTCTCCGCCGTAGCACTTGGCAAGCACGTCCTTGCGGTACGCCTTGACTGTTTCTCTGGCAATGATCTTTCCGCCTATCGCAGCCTGTATCGGCACTTCAAAGAGCTGACGAGGGATGTTTTCCTTGAGATTTTCACACAGCTTCCTGCCTCTTGAATACGCTCTATCCGCATGGACTATAAACGACAGCGCGTCAACTATTTCACCGTTGAGAAGAAGGTCAAGCTTGACAAGATTGCTTGGAGCATATCCTGCCATCTCATAGTCGTATGAGGCGTAGCCTCTTGTTCGTGATTTTAGCGTATCAAAGAAGTCGTAAATTACCTCGTTAAGCGGCATCTCATAGTGTATATCAACTCTCGTGCTGTCGATGTATTTCATGTCCTTGAACACGCCCCTGCGCTCCTGGCAAAGCTCCATGATGTTGCCGACGAACTCGCTCGGGGAGAATATGTGGGCGTTGATTATCGGCTCCTCCGCGAGCTTTATCAACGAGGGGTCCGGATAGTTTGTCGGGTTGTCGATATATTTTACCTCTCCCGAGTTCATGGTCACACGGTAAATTACCGACGGAGCGGTTGTGACAAGGTCGAGGTTGTACTCGCGCTCAAGCCTTTCCTGAATGATTTCCATATGCAAAAGTCCCAGAAATCCGCATCTGAATCCAAAGCCGAGCGCCACAGAGGTCTCGGGTTCAAAGCTCAGTGAGGCATCGTTGAGCTGAAGCTTCTCAAGGGCGTCACGAAGATCTCCGTATTTTGCTCCGTCTGCCGGATAAATTCCGGAGTAGACCATCGGGTTGACATTTCTGTAGCCGGGGAGGGCTTCGTCGCATGGATTTGCGGCGTTTGTGACGGTGTCTCCGACCTTTGTATCCTTGATGCTTTTTATCGAAGCCGTTATATAGCCTACCTCGCCGGCTTTAAGCTCGCCTGAGGGAATAAGCTCCGTCGCGCCCATATAGCCTATTTCAACTGTCTGGAACTCTGCGCCTGTAGCCATAAGCCTGATGGTATCGCCCGTCTTAAGCGTACCGTCCATAACTCTTACATATATAATCACTCCCTTGTAGGAGTCGTAGTAGCTGTCGAAAACGAGACATTTGAGCGGCTTTTCGGGGTCGCCTTTTGGCGCGGGAATATCAGTTATAACTCTTTCAAGAACCTCTTCGATGTTTATACCGAGCTTGGCTGATATCCTCGGCGCGTCCTGCGCAGGCAGACCGATTACGTTTTCGATCTCCTCAATGGCGGCTTCGGGATTCGCACTCGGCAGGTCAATTTTATTTATTACCGGAAGCACCTCGAGATCGTGCTCGATAGCGAGGTAGGTGTTGGCAAGCGTCTGCGCCTCTATGCCCTGCGACGCATCTACTATGAGTATTGCTCCCTCGCAGGCTGCAAGCGATCTTGAGACCTCATAGTTGAAGTCAACGTGACCGGGAGTGTCAATCAGGTTGAATACATAGTCCTGCCCGCTTTTTGAGTGGTAGTTTAGCCTTACCGCTCTTGCCTTTATGGTTATGCCGCGCTCGCGTTCGATGTCCATGTTGTCAAGAAGCTGTTCGGACATGTCGCGCAGGGCGACGGTCTTTGTCAGCTCGAGTATTCTATCCGCAAGAGTCGACTTTCCGTGGTCGATGTGCGCGATTATACAAAAGTTCCTTAGGTTTGACTGATCCATCTATATTACCTTGATCCTTTCGGAAAATAGTTGCTTAATTATGCTGAGCAATAATTACTCATAGTATAGCACATTTTTCTTCGGATGTAAACCTCCGTCAGCCTAATTGCGGATATAAAATGAGCTGAATTTACCGGTTCTCCGACTATTGCAAAAGAATAAAGAGTCTGCTATAATAGCCCTAAACTTCATGGCTACAGCGTCCATGGAGGCTTTATTGAAGCAAACTATGCGCATAAAAGGTAAAGGAGATATATATGCCTTCTAAGATAAACAGGAATCTTCCGTGTGTGGCGACAAGGGACGTTATCGTCCATCCGCACATGGTGATAAAATTTGACGTCAAGCGTCCGAAGTCTTTGACCGCTTTAAAGGAAGCGCTTGAGGCGGACAGAATGGTCTTTTTGACTGCTCAGAAGGATTCTACGGTCGCGGACCCTGTCAGGTCTGACGTCTATGACATAGGAACGGTCTGTGAGATTAAGCAGATTGTAAACAGCAACGACGGCACATCAAGGGTGATGGTCGAGGGAATGTACAAGGCGAAGCTTGTATCCTTTGACAGCTCCGGTTCAGCTATTCATGTAACCGTCCGCCCGCTAAAGACCTTCGCTCCGGATACTGCCAGCGATGAGGAGCTCGCAGCGGTTTGCAGGGTGCTCAAGGATACGTTTGAGGAGTATTCAAAGGTCGTCCCGAGAATGCCGGAGGAGTTTAAGAACTCGGTAATGCGGGCAAACACCCCGGACGCCCTGTATGAGACGATAGCGTTCAACGTAATAATGGGCACTCCGGACAGACAGCAGGTTCTCGAGGCGTCGACCCTGAGCGAAAAGCTTGTCATACTTTCCGCTATTCTGACCAAGGAATCGCACATTCTCGCCATAGAGAACGACATACAGGCAAAGGTCAGCGCGGCTATTGAAAAGGGGCAGCGGGAGTATTATCT
>CASDRM010000010.1 GCA_949283135.1 uncultured Ruminococcus sp. | reverse complement strand
GGGAATGGGAACAAATTACATATCTATGTTTGAGATGTTCTCCGCTTGGCAGGAGCAAGCCGAGAAACTCAAAAACGGAGAAATCACCAAAGAGGAATACGATAATTGGCGTTATACATATCCGCAGGAAAAAGTGATAAACACAAAAACGGATAATGCATAAAAGAACAAAACAAAAAGAGCTAACTGACTTACTAAAAAATCAGTTAGCTCTTTACTTTTACAATAATTCAAATAATGTTGCCATTTTGTTGCCACAAAGGACATTCAAAGCGGCGAAAAGCCTTTATTTACGGGCTTTTTCGAGGGCGTGAAATCACTCCCACTCAATAGTTGCCGGGGGCTTGGTGGTGATGTCATAGACGATGCGGTTGATGTGCTTGACCTCGTTTACTATCCTCACCGCGCAGCGTTCCAGAACGTCATATGGTATTCTTGCAAAATCGGCGGTCATAAAGTCTGTTGTTGTAACCGCTCTAAGAGCAAGGGTATAATCATACGTTCTTCCGTCACCCATTACTCCGACAGACCTCATCGTAGTGAGCACCGCAAAGTACTGGCTTATCTGCCTGTCAAGTCCGCACTTTGCAAGCTCGTCCCTGAATACCCAGTCGGCGTCCTTGAGTATCTCAAGACGCTCGTCTGTGATCTCTCCGATTATTCTTATGGCAAGTCCCGGCCCCGGGAACGGCTGGCGCCATACAAGCTTATCCGAAAGTCCGAGAGTAGTGCCGAGCGCTCTTACTTCATCCTTAAAAAGAAGCCTGAGCGGCTCTATGATCTCCTTGAAATCAACATGGTCCGGCAGTCCGCCTACATTGTGGTGACTCTTTATAACCGCTGCATCGCCTACGCCTGACTCAATGATATCCGGATAGATAGTGCCCTGAGCCAAAAAGTCGACCTTGCCTATCTTCTTAGCCTCCGCCTCAAATACCCTTATGAACTCCTCGCCGATAATCTTGCGCTTGGTCTCAGGTGCTGACACACCGCTGAGCTTGGACATGAACAGATCCTTGGCGTTTACCCTTACAAAATTGACGTTCCAGTCCTTAAACGCCTCTTCGACCTCGTCTCCCTCGTTCTTGCGCATAAACCCATGATCAACGAATATACATGTGAGCTGACTGCCTATCGCCTTGGATAAAAGCGCGGCGCAGACCGACGAGTCCACTCCTCCGGAAAGAGCCAGAAGCACCCTGCCGTCTCCCACCTTTTCTCTTATCCTCGCTATCGAGGTCTGAGCGTAATTTTCCATTGTCCAGTCCCCAGTGCAGCCGCAAACGCCGTACAGGAAGCTGCGAAGCATCCTGCTGCCGTTTTCGGTGTGGTTTACCTCCGGATGGAACTGAACAGCATAAAGCTTTCTTTCTGCGTTCTCCATGGCGGCAACAGGACATACAGTTGTGTGTGCAGTGACCCTGAAGCCCTCCGGCAGCTGCGATATATAGTCGGTATGGCTCATCCATGTAACGGCTCTTGCGGGAAGATCGTCAAAGAGCACCGAGCTGCAATCAAACTCCGTATCAGTCTTACCATACTCGCTTGTCGGAGCGGTAGACGCCTTTCCTCCAAGGAGATACGCCATCAGCTGGGCGCCGTAGCAAATCCCAAGGACAGGTATTCCAAGCTCAAAGACCTCTTTGCTTATGCTTGGCGAGTTATCGAGATATACGCTGTTCGGACCGCCTGTGAAAATAATTCCCACAGGATTTTTCTCCTTGATGGATTCTATGGTTGCCTTGCGGTAGGGTATGACCTCGCAATAGACGTTGCATTCTCTTACCCGTCTGGCAATAAGCTGATTGTACTGACCGCCAAAGTCAATAATCATCACCATCTGATGCTGCATTTTTGTACCATGCCTTTCTTGATTTATTTTAATATTCACCTATATACCTATATACCGATATCGCTTGACCCACGTTTATTCCTGCCCGGATTCCCCCTGCGATACTGTGGTTACAGCCGGCTCATCCATAGCTGTACCCTCCGGCTCAGGCTGCGGGACATACTCTGTCATGTTGCCGTCGTCGTCAAAGGCTATGCCGTATGGGTTGCACAGGCTGTTCATCAGCTCGATTATCTGATAATATCTCTGCGAGTCCTCCTCTTTATCCAAAAGATAGACCTTGTAATTTTTTATGAACAGCGGGTAGACTTTCAGAGAGGAAAAGCCGTTTTTGTCCACCGTGATATCAAATATGCAGGTCAGCCCGTCAAGGTCGTCGTCAATGTGCCAGAAGATAAGGTTGCCGATGCTGTAGAAAATGGGCTTGCCGTTGTAAAACTCTATAGGCTGAAGAGTGTGCGGGTGCGCGCCTACGACGATATCCGCGCCGTTGTCAATAAGCGCCCTTGAAAGTCTCTCCTGATAGGAGTTGACATCAAACACTTCCTCAGTTCCGCAGTGCATGAAGGTTATCAGCACGTCGCACTGCGAGTCATACTCCCTGACTTTGGCAAGGTACGCCTGAGTACGCTCATCGCTTATTCCATAGACCATATTCACTCCAGCATGGTCTACGTCAGCGGCACAGTCGTCAGCAAGCCATACATAATTGCAGCCGGTAAAGCCAATTTTTATGCCGTTTACCTCTTTTATCACAAGCCCCTGTGCTTCGGTTATGTCATTTCCAGCTCCGAAATAGCCTATGCCGTATTCTCCGAGGTGGGTAAACGTATCCAAAAGAGCGTCGTAGCCAAAGTCCCTGGTATGATTGTTAGCAAGATTAACAAGGTCTATCCCTGCGTTTACAAAGCCCTCAAGCATATCAGGCGGCGTCCTGAAGCCATAGCCCTCACGCTTTTCCGACTCTCCGCGATTACTCACGCATGTTTCAAGGTTCACTACCGATATATCGGCAGAGCTAAATATCTCGATTACCTCTTTCCATGGGTAGTTTATCCCCCACTTATACGCCGCGTCCGCGAACTCGGTATCTATTGAGGTGTCTCCGCCCAGGCATATCCTCGCCGTTGCGTCAGTCGGAGGCTGCGGGTCAGGTAAATCAGGCTCCGCGCCTGACGGCTGCGTTGCGGTCTCGACGGCTGTGGGCTGAGTTACAGCCTCGGTCTCAGAAGCCTTGGGTGTCGTGACCTGCGGCTGGGTAGTATCCGAGGTAGTCTGAGAGGACGGTGCGGTCACACTACCGGTATCGACCGATGGGTCTAAGGCAGAAGCGGTGCTATTTCCCGTCTCAAAGTCAGATTCCCTTTCGATATTCAGTTCCTTGCCTAAACCCATACCCAAGCCGACGGTCAGCGCAATAACAATCGCTACCGCGCATACCGCTATCACGGCGATCCTTTGTCTAATCTCAATCACTTCCCCGCTTATGTCAAGGTGTGTCACATTCTGTCATCCATATGAGTATAGCAAATAAAATTTAAATTAGCAAGGGCAAAACCTAAAACTCAAAAGAAAACCTCAGCCAAGCCCGATTTCCGCCTTAACGTGATTATTCTTCGAGGCAAAATGAGCTGCACACCGATAATACGCCGCATACCGCGTCCTATACAGACAGTCTGACAAAATGAGGTGGCTTTTACGAATATAAATCAAAATCCGCTCCGAAAAGCTTATCGGAGCGGATATGCGGCTATAGACCATATTATTTTTTTGAGAGCAGGCTGTCAATAAACTGCCTTGCAAGCCTTGCGGAGCGTCCTCCGCGCTCAAGGGCAAATCTTTCCGCCGATGCCGCCATCTCATCGTCAAAGCTTCCCGCGCCGTACTGCTCAGCGAGCTTCGCGACTATGTCGAGGTAGGTATTCTTATCCGGCTTGTTGAAGGAAATGTGCAGCCCGAACCTGTCGGAAAGAGATATCATCTCCTGCATAGCGTCGTTGCGGTGGATATCGTCGCCCTCCCTGTCAGAGAAGCGCTCGCGGATGATATGCCTGCGGTTGCTGGTGGCGTAAACGGCAACATTGGACGATCTTGCGGAAACCGAGCCCTCCAAAACAGCCTTGAGACCGTTGAAGTCATCGTCATCGCTCAAAAACGACAGATCGTCTATGAAGAGAATGAATTTTAAAGGGTTGAGGGCAAGCTCGTCGAGTATCTTCGGGATGACCCTTAGCTGCTCCTTTCTCACCTCTATGATCCTGAGACCCTCGGGATAGAACGCGTTCGCTACAGCCTTGACGGTAGAGCTTTTTCCGGTTCCGGCGTCTCCGGTGAGAAGGATATTGGCGGCGGGCTTTCCTGACAAAAGAGCCTTGGTGTTTTCTATTATCTGGTTGCGCTGTATCTCATAGTCCACCAGCTCGTCAAGGCTTATCTTGTCCGGATTTTTGACCGGTATTATCTCTCCCGACTCGTCGATATAGAACATCCTGTTGTGGGCGTACTTGCCGTAGCCGTACTTGCCGATGTTCTCCACCCTGTAAAAGTACTTCTTCGCAAGATCTATACTCTCAGAGTGAAAATCAGGCAAAAATCCGCTCCAGCGAAGCGGTTCGGTAAGCTCGTCGCGGGTCAGGGACGCCACCCTGCCCAATACCGAAAGCTCCTCGCGGACGCAGTCGGTTATCCAGCTCTTCGGCTCTTTTTTCTCGCCTATCGTGCGCACATATATGTTCTCGCTGTCATAGCACAGCTCCTCTATGTGGGCGGTAAGGTCTCCCCCGTTCGCGTCGTACAGTCTGCTGACAAACTCAGCGTACTCAGAAACCGAGCTTACCGTGTCATCCGACTCCAACGAGCCGAAATAGCTGTTGAGCGCGGATACCACCGTGTCCTTAGTTATCCCGCGAAAGACGGAAAGTGACATAAGCTCAGTTCTGATATAGATCAGTTCGGATTTAGTCATATCAATCAAGTATAGCTCCGTAGGCTCCGCCCGACACAAGCTTCGCGTAACGCTTCAGGTATCCCGTGAGCTCCTTGGTCTTGGGGACGAAGTTCTTCATTCTCTCGGCGAGCTCCTCGTCGCTTATCATAAGCGAAATGGTGTTGCCCGGAATGTCTATTCTTATGATATCTCCCTCTTTGATAACGCCGATGGGACCTCCGGACGCAGCCTCGGGAGTAATATGACCTACGCAGGCGCCTCTTGTCGCGCCGCTGAAGCGTCCGTCTGTTATCAGCGCAACGCTGTTTCCAAGACCCATTCCCATTATCGCCGAGGTGGGATTGAGCATCTCTCTCATGCCGGGACCTCCCTTGGGTCCCTCATAGCGTATCACCACAACGTCTCCCGGCTTTATACTGCCGGCGTTAATGGCTGCCTGGGCGTCCTCCTCGCAGTCGAACACTCTGGCGGGTCCCTCATGCACAAGCATTTCAGGCAGCACCGCGGAGCGCTTGACAACGCAGCCCTCGGGGGCAAGGTTGCCTCTGAGCACCGCTATTCCGCCCGTCTCGCTGTAAGGGTCGTCAATCGGTCTTATTACGTCATGGTTGAGATTTACGCAATCCTTTATGTTCTCGCCTACGGTATGCGTAGACACCGTCATGCAGTCAAGATTTATAAGACCCTTCTTGCTGAGCTCGTTCATTACTGCGTACACTCCCCCTGCTTCGTTCAAGTCCTCCACATACGTCTTTCCGGCAGGCGCAAGGTGGCAAAGGTTAGGAGTCTTCGCGCTTATATCGTTTGCTTTGTCAAGGCTTATGTCAATACCGCACTCGTGGGCTATGGCGGGCAGGTGGAGCATGCTGTTCGTCGAGCAGCCGAGCGCCATATCCACAGTGAGCGCGTTAATGAACGCCTCCTTGGTCATTATGTCGCGCGGGCGTATATTTCTTCTGACAAGCTCCATAACAGCCATTCCGGCGTGCTTGGCGAGCTTAATGCGCTCAGAATAAACCGCGGGTATGGTTCCGTTGCCCTTAAGTCCCATGCCTAAAGCCTCAGTAAGGCAGTTCATCGAGTTCGCCGTATACATTCCCGAGCAGGAGCCGCAGGTCGGGCAGGTCTTGCACTCGTATTCTTTGAGCTTTTCCTCGGTTATGGCGCCGGCGTTATATCTTCCCACCGCCTCGGATATAGTCGAGAAGCTCGCTCTGCCGCCGTCTATATGTCCGGCAAGCATAGGTCCGCCGCTCACAAACACCGTGGGGATATTCAGCCTCGCAGCCGCCATGAGCAGTCCGGGCACGTTTTTGTCGCAGTTCGGCACCATCACAAGTCCGTCAAAGCCGTGAGCCATCGCCATCGCCTCGGTGGAGTCTGCGATAAGGTCTCTTGTGACAAGGCTGTACTTCATTCCGGTGTGACCCATGGCAATGCCGTCGCACACCGCTATCGCAGGAAAAACTATCGGAGTTCCGCCAGCCATAGCCACGCCGAGCCTTACCGCCTCGACTATCTTATCAAGGTTCATGTGTCCCGGCACTATCTCGTTATACGAGCTGACTATTCCTATAAACGGTCTTTGTATCTCCTCCTCGGTCAGACCGAGAGCGTGGTACAGCGCCCTGTGAGGAGCATTCTGGGCTCCGCACTTTATAGCGTCGCTTTTCATGAATTTCTCTTTCCTTTCAAAAACATGTAGATACGCCGACCGCGGCAACGCGCCCGGGCAGTTTGGCTCACGGGTGCTTGCCGCGGAAAAGCATTTATCAGTTGTTGATGAGCTTGTCCTCGCCGTTCCAGCTGTAAAGCTTGCGGATTTCCTCGCCGACTATCTCTGAAGGATGCTCCGACGCAATCTTGCGCATTGCATTGAAGTGAACCTGTCCTCCCGCATCGGACATATCCAAAAGGAAGTCCTTAGCGAATGTACCGTCCTGAATATCCTTGAGGATCTTCTTCATGGTCTTCTTGGTCTCCTCGGTGATTATCTTGGGACCGGTGATGTAGTCGCCGTACTCGGCTGTGTTGGAAATGGAGTATCTCATTCCCTTGAAGCCGCTCTGGTAAATGAGGTCAACAATGAGCTTCATCTCATGGATGCACTCAAAGTAAGCGTTTCTCGGGTCATAACCAGCCTCGACAAGCGTCTCGAAGCCCGCCTGCATGAGCGCGCACACGCCTCCGCAAAGTACAGCCTGCTCGCCGAAGAGGTCTGTCTCGGTCTCGGTGCGGAAGGTGGTCTCCAAAACTCCCGCTCTCGCTCCGCCTATGCCCAAAGCATACGCAAGTCCGATATCCCACGCATCTCCCGTAGCGTCCTGCTCAACCGCGATGAGGCAAGGAACGCCCTTTCCGGCAAGGTATTCGCTTCTTACCGTGTGTCCGGGTCCCTTAGGAGCGATCATGATTACGTTTACATTCTTCGGAGGCTTGATGCAGCCGAAGTGGATGTTGAAGCCGTGAGCAAATGCAAGGGTCTTACCCTCGGTGAGGTTGGGCTCTATCGACTCCTTGTAAAGCTTAGCCTGCTTCTCGTCGTTGATGAGGATCATGATTATGTCCGCAATTTTTGCCGCCTCGGCTGAGGTCATGACCTTAAGACCCTGAGCCTCCGCCTTTGCCCAGCTCTTGCTGCCCTCGTAAAGACCTACGACCACGTTTACGCCGCTGTCCTTGAGGTTGAGAGCGTGAGCATGTCCCTGAGAGCCGTAGCCGATAATAGCTACCGTCTTGCCGGCCAGCTTCTGAAGATCACAATCCTGCTGATAAAAAATCCTTGCCATGATGATTTACTCCTTTTTATTAGATTTAATAATTTGTAACCTTGCGAATTGTCGAGCTGCCTCTTTCCAGAGCTACTATTCCGGTGCGGCATATCTCGAGTATATTGTAATCCTTCATCAGGTTTACAAAGTCGTCTATCCTTCTTGTGTCGGCGGTGAGCTGGAATATCATCGATTCCTTCGAGTAGTCTACAGTCCTTGCGTCAAAGCCCTGCGCCGCCGCCAATATCTCGTCGCGGGTTTCCGCGCTGTTCGCCATCTTTATCAGAAGAAGCTCCACGCTCACCGAATCGTCATTATTCAGCTCCTTTATTGAGCGGACGTCGGGAAGCTTATAAAGCTGGTTGACAAGCTGCTGCTTGTTGACCTCGTCTCCCTCGAACAAAACTGTTATTCTTGAGAGCTCTGCCGACTCGGTTTCGCTGACAGTAAGGGCGGAAATATTGAACTGCCTGCGCCTGAACATGCTTGTTACCCTGTTCAGCACGCCGAACTGGTTTCTTACAAGCACCGCGACCGTGTATCTTTGCATATCAGTTTCCCACCTTTACTATCATATCGTCCATCGAGCCTCCGGGAGGAAGCATCGGCATTACAAACTCGTCCTTATCTATTCTGCAGTCGATCAGGTACGGCATATCTGAGGCAAAGGCGTTTGACAGCGCCTTATCCAGCCCCTCAAGGGTATCCACCCTCTCCGCTCTCGCGCCGAACGCCTCGGCCAAGGCGACATAATCGGTCTTTCTGTCAAGAACGGTATTCGAGTAATGCTTGTCGTAGAAGAGCGTCTGCCACTGCCTTACCATTCCCAAAACGCCGTTGTCAAAGAGAAGTATCACCATCGGCACCTTGTAGGTAACGGCTGTTGCGAGCTCGTTGAGGTTCATGCCGAAGCTGCCGTCTCCGGTTACGAGAACCGGCTTCTCTCCTGTGGCGTACGCCGCGCCGATAGCAGCTCCCATTCCAAAGCCCATCGTTCCAAGTCCTCCGCTCGAAATGAACCTGCGGCTCTTTCTGAAGCGAAGGGTCTGGGCAGCCCACATCTGATGCTGTCCTACATCGGTGGCAACCGGCGTGTTCTCACCGATGTACTTATTGAGCAAAACCAAGGCGTTTTTGGGTGTCATTCCATCTCTGACATCCTCATTTTCCTTCTCCAGTGCCCTGAGCTTGGCGATTTTCTCCTGCCACTCCGGGTTTTTGACCTCTTTTATGAGCGGAAGCAGCTTTTGCAAAGTCTTCTTTACGTCGCCGCGCAATCCCACGACATCGTTGGTGGTCTTTGAAAGCTCAGATCCATCAACGTCTATGTGAACTATCTTGGTGTTTACGGCGAACTTTGAGCGCTTACCGGTGGCTCTGTCGTTGAACCTCGCTCCGAGGGCAATTATGCAGCCGGAATTGTGCATAGCAAGCGATGAAGCATAGTGACCGTGCATTCCCTCCATGCCCAAAAATCTCGGATTGTCGGTAGGGATCGCGGAAATACCCATCAGCGAGCAGCCTATCGGGGCGTCAAGCTTCTCGGCGAGCTGGAGCATCTCGCTCTGCGCTCCGCTCGATATGAGTCCTCCGCCGAAGTAGATATACGGTCTCTCGCAGGAGTTGATCACCTGCGCGGCTTCCTCTATTCTTATCTCCTTTGCGGCTTGCGGCTCCTCCCTCTGTACGGGAGGCTTCGGCGTATATTCGCACTTTGCAGTCTGCACATCCTTTGGTATATCTATCAGCACAGGTCCGGGTCTGCCCGAAACAGCAAGCTCAAACGCCTCCCTAATGGTATCCGCAAGCTCGGCAACATCGCTCACAAAGTAGTTGTGCTTGGTTATGGGAAGCGTGATACCGGTTATATCTATCTCCTGAAAGCTGTCGTAGCCTATCTGGGTGGTGGGCACGTTTCCTGTTATCGCGATAAGCGGTATCGAGTCGAGATACGCAGTGGCTATTCCTGTGACAAGGTTTGTGGCGCCGGGGCCGGAGGTGGCCATAACCACTCCGGGGCGACCCGAGGCTCGCGAGTAGCCGTCCGCTGCGTGAACCGCGCCCTGCTCGTGGGCAGTGAGCACATGCTCTATTTCGTCGCGGTACTTATACAGCGAGTCGTAGACGTCTATGATCTGTCCGCCCGGGTATCCGAACACAACCTTGCAGCCCTGCTCGATCAAAGTCCTTACAACTATATCTGCTCCTGATAACTGCATAATTTAGTCCTTTCTGAGATTTTCGAGGATCAGATCTCCCATCTCTGAGCAGCCTACCTTTCGGCACTTAGCCGCCTCGTCCGGATCAGCCGGCATTATGTCCGCCGTGCGGCAGCCCATATCCAGTACATCCGAAACCGCTCTTTCTATACAATCAGCCTCCACCGGCATATCAAAGCTGAATCTGAGCATCATCGCGGCGGAAAGTATCGTTCCTATCGGGTTGGCTATATCCATTCCGGCTATGTCCGGGGCTGAGCCGTGGATAGGCTCATAAAGCCCGCAGCTTGTCGAGCCGAGGCTTGAGGAGGGTATCATTCCTATCGAGCCGGTTATCATCGACGCCTCGTCGGAAAGAATGTCTCCGAACATATTTTCGGTCACTATCACATCAAACTGGGACGGATCCTTAACTATCTGCATGGCGCAGTTGTCCACCAGCATGTCCGAAAGCTCTACGTCCGGATATTCCGGCGCTAACCTGTGCATGACCGCCTTCCAGAGCCTGCTCGAATCAAGCACATTGCTCTTTTCCACCGAGCAAAGCTTTTTGCGGCGCTTTCTCGCGGTCTCGAAGCCTATTCTGCCTATTCTTTCTATCTCGCTTTCGGTGTAGGAAAGTATATCCGTTGCCTTTTTCTGACCGTACTCCTCTTCAGTCCTGTGCGCTCCGAAGTAAATTCCTCCGATAAGCTCTCTGACTATGATAAAGTCTATCCCTTTTTCCACTATCGAGGGGCGAAGCGGGGACGCGCTCGCAAGCTGCGGCCATATCTTCGCCGGACGGTTGTTGCTGTAAACTCCCATGCCCGCCCTGAGCCTTAAAAGCCCTCTCTCCGGGCGCTTGTCCCCAGGCATGGAGTTCCACTTGTTCCCGCCGACCGCGCCTAAAAGCACGCTGTCCGACTCAAGGCATTTTTTCAGCATCTCCTCAGGAAGCGGGTCTTGCCACTTGTCTATCGCTACACCGCCCATGTCAACGTCGTCATAGCTGAATTTGTGATTATAAAGCCCTGCCACGCCGTCAAGGACCTTCTTAGCCTGAGCGACTATCTCAGGTCCGATTCCGTCTCCTCGTATGAGTGCGATTTTTTTATCCATAGCTTTGATTTTCCCTCCCATATGTTCTCGGGGGCGTCCCGCTTTTACTTGTTTCTTATAGAGGCCAAAAGTCCGCCCGCCTTGATTATGTTCTGAATAAACGGCGGGAAGGGCTGAGCCTGATACGTTTTTCCGGTGGTAATGTCGGTGATCACTCCGCTGTCAAAATCTATCGACACCCTGTCGCCTGCCGAAATCTCATCGCACGCCTTGGGGCACTCAAGTATCGGCATTCCGATGTTTATCGCGTTGCGGTAGAATATTCTTGCAAAGCTCTTTGCAATGACGCAGCCTGTTTTGCAGGTCTTTATTACCAGCGGGGCGTGCTCTCTTGAAGAGCCGCAGCCAAAGTTCCAGCCTGCCACTATCACGTCGCCCGGCTTTACATTATTGACAAATTCCCTGTCTATATCCTCCATGCAGTGAGCCGCAAGCTCATTCGCGTTCGAGGTATTCAGATATCTCGCGGGAATGATAACGTCGGTATCGACGTTATCTCCGTATTTAAAAACCTTGCCCTCAGTGTTCATAAACAGTCTCCTTCCTGTCAGCCCTTATACTCGGTGATATAGCCTGTCAGCGCGCTCGCCGCAGCTGTCGCGGGTGACGCCAAGTATACCTCGCTGTCAACATGTCCCATTCTGCCGACAAAATTGCGGTTTGTCGTGGCTATACATCTCTCGCCGGCGGCGAGTATTCCCATGTAGCCTCCGAGGCATGGACCGCAGGTAGGTGTTGACACGACCGCTCCCGCGTCTATAAACGCCGTGACGTATCCGCGCTGGACGCATTCTCTGTAAATAGCCATGGTGGCCGGTATGATGATGCAGCGGACGCCGTCGGCGACCTTATTGCCTGCGAGCACCCTGTACGCCGCCTCCATGTCCTCCATCCTGCCGTTGGTGCAGCTTCCTATCACGACCTGATCTATTTTTATATCATTAAGCTCGCTCGCCGGTCTTGTGTTCTCCGGAAGGTGCGGGCAGCTCACAGTGGGAACGATCCCCGAAAGATCTATTTCGATTACCTTCTCGTACTCTGCGTCAGGATCAGCCTCAAAAATCTTGGGTTCGCGCTCGCAGCGTCCCTTCATATACTCCAGCGCAACGTCGTCCACAGGGAATATGCCGTTCTTTGCCCCGGCCTCTATCGCCATGTTGCATATGCATAGCCTTGAATCCATCGACAGCGACGCTACGCCTTCGCCGGTAAATTCCATGCTCTTATACAGCGCGCCGTCTACTCCTATCATGCCGATTATCGTGAGTATGACGTCCTTGCCGCTGCAATTTTCGGGGAGCCTGCCCTTAAGATCAAACCTGATGGCGGACGGCACCTTGAACCACGCCATTCCGGTAGCCATTCCGGCTGCCATGTCGGTGCTTCCCACACCGGTTGAAAACGCTCCCAAAGCTCCATAGGTGCAGGTGTGGCTGTCCGCTCCTATTATACAGTCTCCGGCGGTGACTACTCCCTGCTCAGGTAAAAGCGCGTGCTCTATGCCCATCTTTCCCACGTCATAGAAGTGGCTTATAGCGTGGCAGCCCGCAAACTCACGGCACTGCTTTGACTGCTCAGCCGCCTTGATGTCCTTGTTTGGGACAAAGTGGTCAAGGACTATGGCTATCCTGTCTTTATCGAATACGCTGTCAAACCCGTTCTTTTTAAATTCGTTGACCGCTACCGGCGTGGTTATATCGTTGCCCAAAACTATATCCAGCTTGGCGTTTATGAGCTGACCTGCCGTCACGCTGTCAAGACCGGCGTGATAGGCGAGGATCTTCTGAGTCATTGTCATTCCCATGGCTTATTCTCCTTCTTGTATCTCTGCCGCAAAAGTAAGCGGGAAATTTATCTGTTGTTCATGTTCTGGAACGCGTTGAGAAGCGCCTGAGCGCTGGCGTGAATGATATCTGTGTCCGTTCCCGCGCCCCAGCTCATGTTCCCGCTCGGACTTCTTAATCCGATGTAAGCCGCAGCCACGCTTCCCGAACCCTTTTCCTGCATGCTGTGCTCGGTATAATCCAAAAGAGTATAGCTGCTGCCGGTGTACTTCTTGAGCGCGTTGCTCACGGCGTCAAGCGAACCGTTTCCGCTCGCCTCCACGGTCTCCTTCTTTCCTCCGGACACAAACTCTATCGAGGTGTTGACCGTATCTCCGCTTCGGGTGAAGCTCATGTCGGCTATCTCGATGTCGTTGTCGAGCTGGAGGTAGTGAGTCCTGAATATATCGTATACCTCGTCCGCCTTGAGTTCCTTGTGCTCATGGTCGGAAATAGACTTGCAAAGATAGCTTAAGTCCTCTCTCATCTTGGGCGGGAGGCTGTAGCCGTACGCCTGCTCCAGAAGATATCCTATTCCTCCCTTGCCGCTCTGGGAGTTCACCCTGATAACGTCAGCATCGTAGGTTCTGTTTATATCGTGCGGGTCGATAGGAATATACGGCACGTTCCACTGGTGAAGCTGCTTTTCCTCGCGGTACTTCATACCCTTGGCTATCGCGTCCTGATGGCTTCCCGAGAACGCCGCGAACACAAGCGCTCCTGCATACGGAGAACGCTCGTATACATGCATCCTGGTGCACTTTTCATACACGTCGACAAGATGCGGCATATCTGAAAGGTTGAGTCCCGGGTCTATTCCGTGAGAGTACATATTCATTGCAAGCGTGATTATGTCCACGTTGCCCGTGCGCTCGCCGTTTCCGAAGAGAGTTCCCTCTACCCTGTCCGCTCCTGCCAAAAGCGCAAGCTCCGTGTCCGCGACACCTGTTCCTCTGTCGTTATGCGGATGGAGCGAAAGGGTGACATACTCGCGGTACTTGAGGTTCTCGCTGATATATTCAACCTGCGAGGCGTATATATGAGGCAAACTCATCTCTACCGTTACAGGGAGGTTTATTATCACGTTGTTTGTCGGAGACGGCTCCAAAACGTCAAGTACGGCGTTGCAGACCTCAAGAGCATACTCCGGCTCTGTGCCCGTAAAGCTCTCGGGGGAATATTCGAAGCGGAAGTTGCCCTCATACTCCGAGGCGAGCTTCTTGACAAGCTTCGCGCCGTCAACGGCTATTTTCTTTATCTCTTCCTTTGACTTGCGGAACACCTGCTCGCGCTGCACGACGCTTACCGAGTTGTAGAAGTGGATTATCGCCGACGGAGCGCCCTTGCAAGCCTCGAAGGTCTTGCGTATAATATGCTCGCGGCACTGAGTCAGCACCTGAACCGTCACGTCAGACGGGATCATTCCGTTGTCGATAAGGGTGCGCAAAAACTCGTACTCAGTCTCGCTCGCCGCGGGGAAGCCGACTTCTATCTCCTTGAAGCCCACCTCAAGCAGCAGCTTGTAAAACTCAAGCTTTTCCTCAAGATTCATGGGTATTACAAGGCTCTGGTTGCCGTCTCTCATATCTACGCTGCACCATACCGGCGGCTTCTCTATCCTGTCCTTTTTCACCCATTTGAAGTGCTCTCCGGGCGCCGGGTAATAACCCACCTTGTACTTGGTCGCATCCATCATAGTAAAAATCTCCTCACATTCGTAATTGGTGCGGGACGATTTCCTGTATAAAACAAAGCCCCGTCCCAAAGCCCTGTTTTGCTTTGAGACGGGTGCATCAACATCAAAATCACATCGCCATGCCCAACCTGTTGCAGGCAAGCAAGCGAACAGCCAACGACGGCTGTGCCGGCAGAGCCGACTGAAATACTGCACTCGCGGTACCACTCAAATTGCAGCGATAAGCTGCCCCTTTACGGGATCAAACAATCCCTCTACTTTAACGCAGTGTAACGGGAAGCCCTAATGCGCGGACAACATCCGCCGTTCAGGCAACCGGCTCGGAAGTGAGAGGTCAATAGAGTCTGTTGCCGGCTTTCACCACGCTCCGGCTCTCTGGATAACAGCCCGACTATAGACCGATCTTCGTCATCGCTTTTATACTTTACGACATTATAGCATTACCAAGCCGTCTTGTCAATCTTTTTTAAACTGTCGTTTTGCATAAAAGTTTTAAACGCTCTCCCGAGCGTCAAAATAAAAAGCAGAACTGATTGACAGGGGCAGCTCGCTGGATATAATATGGTATGTACAATGTAAATGTACAAGCTGACACAAGTCAATAGTTGAGCCGGCAAGTCAACAGGCGCAGGAGGCTCGAGAAAATATAAGCATGCCGCGCCTGACAGCGCAACACTAAAAATAACGAAAGGCAGTAAAAATGACCTACGAACAGATAAGAAAAGACCACTCGATCAGGACATATATATCCCAGGCGGACGCGTCGCTCAAGGCTTTGGGGTACACAGAGCACAGCTTCGCCCATGTCACGACTGTGGCTGAAAGATGCGAATACATCCTCAAGACCATGGGATACCCGGACAGACTGATAGAGCTTTCGAAGATATCGGCGTTTTTGCATGACATAGGGAACCTTGTCAACCGAGTCGACCACAGCCAGAGCGGAGCGGTAATGGCGTTCAGAATACTCGACAAGATGGGCTTTGAGGCGGAAGAAACGGCGATGATCACAACCGCCATAGGCAATCACGACGAGGGAACGGGAGTGCCCGTAAGCCCGCTTGCCGCCGCGCTTATAATAGCCGACAAGTCTGACGTAAGAAGAAGCAGAGTAAGAAACACCGATCCATCCACCTTTGACGCCCACGACCGAGTAAACTACTCGGTAACGGAAACGAGCCTGAGAATAGATGAAAAGCGCGCTGAGATAACTCTCGAGCTTTCGGTAGACGCCGATATGGTCTCCATAATGGACTACTTCGAGATCTTCCTCGAGCGAATGATAATGTGCCGCAAGGCAGCCCAAAAGCTTGGTCTTAGGTTCAGGCTGATAATAAACGACCAGCAGCTCGTATGACGAACGGCTGTTGGTATGACGAGCAGTCGCTCGCCTGACCAAAGATGAAAAAGCTAAGACGTACACATTCGCAACGGCTCAGTAGGGGCTTTATACCGTATGTGCATACTTATGCCCGCCTGCCACAATGGCAAGCGGGCGTTTTTGTCAGGCTTCTTAGGCTTCTATTACCGCTCTGTCAATATTTATGTTCGTACCCTCGCTCTTTTCGCACTTCTCGCCGGTCACGCGAATTTTTACTTTATGCGTTCCCTTGGCAAGCCCGCTTACCGAATAGAGCAATCTTCCGTCCTGCCTCGACTCTGAGTAGCAGTCTACCGTCGTTTCCTCACCGCCGTCAAGGCTGATTGCGCATATGCCGTGGTTGGGAGCGTAGCTTGAGTAAATCTTCGCTCCATCTCCGACAAACTTAAGAGTGCAGCAAGCACCCGCGCAGTCGGTAAAATGATTGCCGCCGAGGTAGCAGCCCTTTTCGCCGCCGCTTCTCCAGCTTCCACTGTAGCTGAAATGATTTATATTTCCGCTGGTCACGCTGTCGTCTATGTCAAGGCTTACCACCTCAGCCGGTGCGACCTTGCCCTTTTCGTCGGGCATAGATCCAGCCAAACGGTAGCCTGACTTAGGCTCTACCGCCGATATCTCGGCGCGTCCGGGAGCAACGCTCTCACCGTATACGCCGCCCGTTATTTTAGCGGTTACTGTTATGGCGCCGGTCTTGTTGTATTCTGACTGAACGATAAAGCCGGCGCGTCCGCCCTCGAGCATAACCCTCTCGTCAGAAATGATTTTTCCGCAGCCCGCCAAGCTGAGCTCGAGCTCCGCCGAAGCATAAGGCAATACCGTTCCGTCCCTGTCGACAAGCTCCGCTCTTACTATGGTAAAGTCCGAGCCGTCCGCTTCAATAGACAGGCGCTCCGGCGTGAGCACAAGTGAAGCCGGGCTTCCGGGGGTCTTGCGAACATACTCCGCAGCTTTTTTGCCATCGAGATATCCGACCGCCCTGAGCTCCCCGCTCTCAAACTCAACGCCCTTCGCAACGAACACCGGATGAGGAAGGCTTAGGTACTGCTCGGGAAGAGCCTTGCCGGCAAGCTTTCCGTTTACATACAGCTCCACCTCGTCGCAGTTTGTGAGAATTGTGATATCGAGGGGAGAATCCTCGGTCCAGTAGTTCGCAATGTACACCATAGGATGCTCAGACGCGGGCACCTGAGCCTTATAGAGATTTGCGACCGGCTTTTCAAAGCGGAAAATGTCATACAGTCCGCTATAGAAGACATGACCGGTTCTTGTGTAGTTTACCTCGTTATTGTAATCGAACATGCTCCAGCCTATTCCTCCCGCGCATAACGGATTGGAATAGTAGTAGTTCATCGGCTCGGCAAAGCTGCGGATAAATTCGACTGCCTTGGAGTCGGTTGCCCACGGGAAGCCGTCTCCGCTCGTCCAGTCCCACGAATGCTCAGTGATGACAAACGGAGTAAACCTCGGCTTTTCCGGATATGAGTAGTTGGCGCAGAATATGTCCTCCTGATATTCGCTGCTTTGGTATGTCTCCGCCATCCTGACCCCGTGAGTAGGTCTTGAAGAGTCAAGCGAACGGGCAAGCTTATTTGAACGCTCGTACAGCTCGTGATTGTCAAAAGATTCGTTTACCCTGACGCCCCATGTTATTATAGAGGGGTGGTTTCTGTCGCGGAGTATCATCTCTTTGACATTCTCAAGATATATATCCTGCCACGCCTCGTCTCCGACATGCTGCCAGCCGGGAGCTTCCTCAAAAACAAGAAGACCTACCTCATCACAACGGCGCAAAAACGCCTTGCTCTGAGGGTAATGAGAGCACCTTACCGTGTTTATCCCGGTCTTTTTTATGAGGTCCGCGTCAGCAGCCTGAAGGTTATCATTGACCGCTCTTCCTATCCACGGCCACTGCTCATGCCTGTTTATTCCCATTATGACAAGCTTTCTGCCGTTTAGGTAAAATTTCGATTCGTTCTCGCTTTCAGAGAAGCTGTAATACCTGTAGCCGAAGCTTTCTACCCTGCTGTCAATCTCAACGCCGTTCTCATATATCGTCAGCTCAGCCGAGTACAGGTTCGGAGAATCTGTGTCCCAGAGTCTTGCTCCCTCAAAGCCGGGGCAGACAACCGTTTTCTCCGCGCTCTTCCCCGCTTCCACCGTTATATCCTCGGAAGCCGAGCTGCAAATATTTCCGTCACTGTCTTTTACCTTGGCAACAAGACTCACTGTTCTGTCCGTCGCGCTTTGGTTAGAGACTGTGGCGGCTATGTGAGCATCCGAACAGCCGGAGCTTATTGTGGGCGTGGTGACGAATATATCGCTTATATTCAGGCTGTCATAGATATGCAGCCTCACGTTCCTGACAATTCCTCCAAAGACGCAATAATCTACGTTGCCGCCCTCCGGAGGAACATCCGGGCGTCTGCGGGAATCGACCCTGACAGCGATCAGGTTGTCCTCGCCGGCAGGGTTTAAAAGCTCGGTGATATCCAGCTCGAAGCCGGTATAGCCTCCCTTGTGCTCCCCGGCAAGCTTGCCGTTTACATAAACCGCCGCAACAGTCGCCACTCCCTCGAACTCCACGCTCACTCTGCCCATACTCTGCTCACGCGTAAGCCTGAAGTGCTTCCTGTACCACGAAACAAACCGATACAAGCCTATATCTGTGAGGAAATCCTCCCCCTTGTGCCTTTTGAGGATTATATTGGCGTGAGGAAGCTGCACCTTCTCAAAAGCCGACTCGTCAAGAGCGGTAAGCTCTCCGTTTTCAAGGTTTTTCGGCATATACAGCCAATCATTGTTAAGAAAATAGTTTAGTCTTTTCATATATGTTCTCGCTCCTTTGGCAATGTTCCACGGCACATCAGGGCAAATGATCCTTTTTCGCCGTCACGCATCATTGTAATACATGTGCGAAGCCGCTGCAACAATAATTTATTACACATTTCCCATATAGATGTTAAATCAGGCTAATATAACAACATTAAAAACAAATTCCGCCGGCTGAACTTTGTCAGCAGACGGAATTTCAGGTGTGCGATCCGCAATCAAAATTTTATCCGAGCAGCCATGCCTTCGCGCTGAAATCGCGCTCAAGCTCGCCGTACTCGCACAGAAGCTTCCTGCCGTTAAGGAAGCTCAAATCCACAGGCTTAGAATTTGCGAACCTGTGCGCCACTACAAGCGTTACGCCGTCATATTCTCTCACGACCACCTGCTCGCCGGTAGGATTGTTGTAGCTTTTCGGAGAGCTCTCGATCCTGACCGTCCTGCCGTGCTTGATTACATCCGCCGCCCTGCGGTAGAACACCATGCCATCGTCAATAAGCGCCCACTGCCAATCGGCAAGACCGTATATATCGCCGCTGAGACACATCCTGCCGAGGAAGGTGTTGCAAATCGAGTAGTGAATCCTGTCCGAGCTGTCGCCGGGACGCATTACAGCCCATATCTGGCTCTGTGAGGAGAGCATCACTCTGTGCATGTTGGCGGCTATTATCGGTATCGCGGCAGTCTCATGTGCGTCTGAGAAGCTTCCCTGAGAGCAAAGCTCCATCATCGAGGGCTCCGAACGGTGTCCTCCGCTTGAGCAGTTCTCTATGACTATACCCGGTATTTCCTCTCTTATCTTCTCAAAGAAGCGGTGGGTTGCCTCTACTCTCCTCCTAAGACCCTCGCCAAGGCTCTCCGCCCCATCGCAGCCTATGCCTATGGTATCGTTGTAATCCACCTTCACATAGCCGAAGCCGTTGTCCTTGAGAAGCTTTATCACCCTTTCGGTGAGGTAGTCGATCACCCATGGGTCTTCCATATCCCAAAAGCGCCTCTCACCGACGGTTATAAAGCAGCCGTCCTTTTTGAGAAGGTGCTCGCTCTCATAATACTTTGAGCCCATGCCGACCGATTCAAACTCGAACCATATTCCGGGTATCATGCCGCAGCTTCTGATATAATCAGCAGTCGCCCTGAGCCCACCCGGAAACTTTTCCTCGTTGACCTCCCAATCGCCTATACTCCGCCACCAGCCGTCGCCGTGACCGTACCAGCCTGAATCCATCACAAGGTACTGTACTCCCTTGCCCTTGAGCCTGTCGCATATCCTCTTCATGTTCTCAAATGAGGGGTTTCCCCATGTGGTGCAGTACTCGTTGAAGGCTATGCCCATATTCTCGTCAATCGTGGCTATTTTAGGGCACTGAGCCTTGACAAGCTTGTCGCAGACATCATACAGCGAGTCGCCCTCGGCTATTACCGCCTTGGGAGTAGTGAAGCTTTCGCCGGGAGCAAGCCTCTTGAACCAATGTCCGAAGTCCCTGTCCGCGATTCCTCCAGCTATTGAGAGGCTGTCGTCCTCCTTGCAGAATATCTCTATCTGCCATGAGTATGGTATATAGAGCTGAACCGCGACAAATTTGCCGCTTTCCGAGTCCTCAAGAGCAATAAACGGAAAGTATTTTCTGACCGGCATAGAACCGATATTTCCGAACTTTTCTATCCTTGTGGCGCAGCGGTTCCATGACGGCTCAAGGTGAAGCTCCTCCACAGTCTCAGTCCTGAGCTTGCCCTCGGCGCTCCAGAACGATTGCAGGCGGTGTATTTTGTCCGCTTTTATTCCTCTTACGGCAAATGAGGAAAGCATCTCAAGGACAGCCTCGCTGTCGCCGGTGTTAGTAAAAGTCGTGGTCAGAGCGACCGCGTCGCCTACGCGGGTCTTATTCATCACAACTGTGTGGTTGAGCGGGTTTTTATACACGGTTTCCGCGTCCGTTTCGGACACCTTTTCAAGCGATCTCGACGACTGGCTCCTGCACAGCGACATGCCGTTCGCGAAGCCGTCTGGGTGAGCGTCGCCCCTAAGCTTTAATTCAACGTAATATTCCATTTTCCCTCCGAAGTCAATATCATAATATTTAAGCCTTCGCTCCGAGCCTATTCTACCACACATGCGCCCGGTTTTGCAATACTGCCGGAAAGCTTTTTCACGTCATACCCTATAGATTTATCCTTGAAAAAAAGGCGCGGACGTGGTATAATTATGCGAATAATTTTATCAGGAAAGGCAGTGAGCGCACATTATATGGAATATCGCATAGAGCACGACTCGCTCGGAGAGGTCTCGGTCCCCGCGGACAGATACTGGGGAGCGCAAACGCAAAGGAGCTTTGAAAACTTTAAAATAGGGATAGAAAAGATGCCGCAAGAAATCATACATGCCTTCGGAATACTGAAGCTCGCGGCGGCAAGGACAAATCTTAAGCTGGTTCCGAAAAGAATGACCGAAGAAAAATGCCGGTACATAAGTGAAGCGGCAAACGAGGTCATAAACGGCTCGCTTTCCGAGCACTTCCCTCTTGCCGTGTGGCAGACCGGCAGCGGAACGCAGAGCAACATGAACGTCAACGAGGTGATAGCCAACCGCGGCAACGAGCTTGCGGGAAAAAAGCTCCTTCATCCAAACGACGACGTGAATATGTCCCAGTCGTCAAACGACACCTTCCCGACAGCAATGCACATCGCGGCGGTGCTTGAAACCGAGCACACACTCCTGCCCGCTGTCAAAACGCTTATAGATACGCTTATTCGTCTTGAACATGAGAACAGCGGCATAGTCAAGAGCGGCAGAACCCACCTTGAGGACGCCACGCCTATTACCTTCAGTCAGGAGATAAGCGGCTGGCGGTCGTCTCTTGAGAGAGATTCCGAAATGATACGTCTGTCAATGCAGCCCCTGAAAAAGCTTGCGCTGGGAGCTACGGCGGTAGGAACGGGCTTAAACGCGCCGGATGGCTTCGACTCGGCAGTTGCCGAAGAGGTAAGCCGCATTACCGGGACAGACTTTTATACGGCGGAAAACAAGTTCCACGCTCTCACCTCAAAGGACGAGCTGGTATTCGCGCACGGCGCTCTCAAGGCGCTTGCCTGCGACCTTATGAAGATAGCAAACGACGTCCGCTGGCTTGCGAGCGGTCCCAGGTGCGGTCTCGGTGAAATAACTATCCCCGAAAACGAGCCCGGCTCCTCAATAATGCCCGGCAAGGTGAACCCAACCCAGTGCGAGGCTGTGACAATGGTCGCCGTTCAGGTGATGGGCAACGACGTCGCGGTAGGAATATCCGCGTCTCAGGGAAACTTCGAGCTTAACGTGTTCATGCCGGTCTGCATATACAACTATCTTCAGTCGCTGAAGCTGCTTGCAGACGTCTGCATATCATTTGAGAAAAACTGCGTCAGAGGAATAAAGCCAATAAAGGAAAAGATGAATGAAAACCTTCACCGCTCGCTGATGCTCGTAACAGCCCTCACTCCCTACATAGGCTACGAAAACGCAGCAAAGGTAGTACACAAGGCTCACGATGAGAACCTCTCGCTTAAGGAAGCCTGCATAGCTATGGGCTATCTTTCCGAGAGCGACTTCGATAAATACTTCCACCCGGAAGAGATGGTGTGATACCGCAATATAAACGATGATAAAGTCGAAAGGAAGCTGTAAAATGAATATACGCGAAGAATCACTTAAGAAGCATTACGAATGGAAGGGCAAGATAGAGGTAGTATCCCGCGTAAAGGTTGAGACAAGAGAGGATCTTTCGCTTGCTTATACTCCCGGAGTAGCGGAGCCGTGCCTTGCCATACGCGACGACATAAATAAATCGTGGGAGCTCACAAGGCGCTCCAACCTTGTAGCAGTCATAACCGACGGAACCGCAATACTCGGCCTTGGCGACATAGGTCCCGAGGCAGGCATGCCGGTAATGGAAGGCAAGTGTGCTCTGTTTAAGGAGTTTGCCGGAGTGGACGCTTTTCCTATCTGCCTTAAAACAAAGGATGTGGATGAGCTGGTGCGCACGATTTACCTGATGTCCGGCTCATTCGGCGGAATAAACCTTGAGGACATAAGCGCGCCCCGCTGCTTTGAGGTTGAGAAAAAGCTCAAGGAGATATGCGACATACCGGTGTTCCACGACGATCAGCACGGCACAGCAATAGTTGTAGCCGCAGCGCTCATAAATGCGCTTAAGGTCGTAAAAAAGAATATCCCCGATGTCAGGGTGGTTATAAACGGCGCGGGCTCGGCTGGAATCGCGATAGGAAGGCATCTTCTCAGCCTTGGGCTCAAGCACCTTATAATGGTAGACCGCTTCGGAACGCTCTCAAGAGACGACGAAAGCCTCAACCCCGCGCACATGGAAATGGCTCAGATCACCAACGAGGAATGCCTGCGCGGAAGCCTTGCAGACGCAATGCGCGGAGCGGACGTGTTCATAGGCGTGAGCGCGCCTAATATAGTCACAAAGGAGATGGTGGCGTCAATGGCAAAGGGAGCTATCGTATTTGCCATGGCAAACCCGACTCCGGAAATCATGCCAGATCTCGCGCTTGAGGCAGGAGCAGCTGTCGTAGGCACCGGGCGCTCGGACTTCCCTAATCAGATAAACAACGTGCTTGCGTTCCCCGGCATATTCAGAGGCGCGCTTGACTGCCGCGCCAAGTGCATAAACGAAGAAATGAAGGTTGCCGCTTCATTCGCGCTCGCATCGCTGATACCCGAAAACGAGCTTTCCGCGGAAAACATAATCGCTTCAGCCCTCGACAAGAAGATAGCCCGGGTAGTCTCCGAGGCGGTCATCGAAGCCGCCAGAAAAACCGGCGTCGCCAGAGCGTAGCATCACGCAAATGCCTGAAAAAATGGCTACAGCTAAAATAATATACACCTCCAAAAGTATCTAGCTTTTGGAGGTGTATATTATTTTGCGGCGCCTCTTTATTTTCGGCATCATAGCCTTGCAATAAAATCCTCATAGCCAAAGCGTTTCCAAAGTCTGCATGTGTCTCCCCGCTTTATATAGATGTCGGGCAGCGGCATACCGTTAAAGGTGTTGTTTTTGACCATTGAGTATATCGCCATGTCCTCAAACACCAGCCTGTCACCCTCTTTAAGCTCGCGGTCAAAGGAATAAGTTCCGATGATATCTCCGGCTAAACAGGTCGGTCCTCCGAAAGTGTAGGTGTATGCCTTTTCACCCGGCTCGCCGCTTTCCCGGAGCGGCGGACGGTACGGCATCTCGATGACGTCCGGCATATGGCAGGCTGCCGAGGTGTCGAGGATAGCTATCATTCTGTCCTTTTTCTGAAGCTCAAGCACGGTAGTGACAAGGTATCCGGCGTTAAGCGCAATCGCCTCCCCCGGCTCGAGATATACCTCCAAGCCGTAGGCGTTCTTCATGTGAAGTATACACCTTTCCAGCCTCGGTATATCATAATCCCTGCGGGTAATGTGATGCCCGCCGCCGAAGTTTATCCATTTCATCCCGGGCAGATATTTTCCGAATTTATCTTCCACAGCCTCGAGCGTCAGCTCAAGCGCGTCTGAATTCTGCTCACAAAGCGTGTGAAAGTGCAGCCCGTCAAGCAGCTCTAAAAGCTCCGGCTTTTCTGTCAAGCCCTTCTCAAGCTCTTTTAAGGTGGTGCCGAGTCTGCTTCCGGGCGCGCACGGATCGTATATCGCGTGACCCTCCTGCGTTGATTTTTCCGGATTTATCCTGAGTCCCACCTGCAAGCCGGCGGACCTTGCCCTCTTTCCGTAAAGCTCAAGCTGTCTGACGGAGTTAAAAACGATATGGTCGCAGATGCTTAAAATCTCTTCCATATCCTCCTCCCTGAACGCGGGAGAAAAAATGTGGTTTTCCTTGCCGGGCATCTTATCGCGGCACAGCCTTGCCTCATATATTCCGCTCGCTGCCGCGCCGCAGAGGTATTCTGCGATAAGGGGATAGACGGCATAGCTGCTGAACGCCTTCTGGGCGAGAAGAATTTTGCAGCCGGTTCTGTCCATGACGCCCCTGAGCACCCTGAGATTTTTCTCTAACCTGTCCTCGTCTATAACGTAGCAGGGAGTTCTGACCTCATCAGTAAACATCGCTTACTCCACCAGCGTCGGGTTTTCATCCACCACCCACGGGAGCCCCCACTTGTTGAGCGCGTCCATAAACGGATCGGGATCAAACTCCTCAAGATTGTAAACGCCCGGCTTTCTCCACTCGCCGTTCATCACGAGCATCGCGCCTATCATAGCAGGCACGCCGGTGGTATAGGATATGGCCTGAGATCCTACCTCCTTATAGCACTCCTGATGATCGCAGATGTTGTAGATGTATATTGACTTTTCTTTTCCATCCTTAACTCCGGTAAAGATGCAGCCGATGTTCGTCTTTCCTACCGTGCGCGGACCGAGCGACGCCGGATCAGGCAAAAGCGCCTTCAAAAACTGTATCGGTACTATCTCCCTGCCCTCGTACATAACCGGCTCGGTGCCGAGCATTCCTACGTTTTCAAGGCACTTCATGTGCGTTAAATAGCTCTGACCGAAGGTCATGAAGAAGCGGATCCTTTTAACTCCGGGAATGTTCTTTGCAAGCGACTCTATCTCCTCATGGTGCAGAAGGTACATGTCCTTTTTGCCGACGCCGTCAAAATCGTACTCACGCTTTATCTCCATCGGCTTTGTCTCGACCCAGTGTCCGTTTTCCCAGTATGAGCCGTTTGCCGAGACCTCACGCAGGTTTATTTCGGGGTTGAAATTGGTGGCAAACGGATATCCGTGGTCGCCGCCGTTGCAGTCAAGTATATCTATATAATGGATCTCATCAAAATAATGCTTCAAAGCGTACGCTGAGAACACGCTCGTGACGCCTGGATCAAAGCCGCTTCCCAGTAAGGCCGTCAGACCCGCGTCCTTAAATTTGTCCTGATACGCCCACTGCCACGAGTAGTCGAAATAGGCGGTAAAGCCCTCCTCGCGGCATCTCTTCTCGTAGACGCTCCGCCACTCCGGGTCGGAGGTGTTCTCCGCCTCGTAGTTGGCGGTGTCCACATAGTTTACTCCCGCCCTGAGGCAGGCGTCCATTATAGTAAGATCCTGATACGGCAGCGCGAGGTTCAGAACCACCTCTGGCTTGAAGCCGCTGATAAGCTTTATAAGCTCTTCTGTATTATCAGCATCGACACGCGCCGTGGATATTTTCGCCTTTGTCCTTTTTTCGTCCTCAAGCTTTTTCTTGAGAGCATCGCACTTGGATACCGTGCGGCTCGCTATCATTATCTCGTCAAACACCTCGTAATTCGCGGCGCACTTCTGAATGGCAACACTCGCAACTCCGCCGCAGCCTATTACCAATAATTTTCCCATAAAGCCTTCTCCCTTTCAGATTTATTTTTGCAGAGCAAGTATAAGCTCTCTTACGACCTTGCAGGCAACCGCAGTGGAAGCGCCGCTCTGATCGTAATGAGGACTGAGCTCGTTTACGTCGCATGCCACCACATTTGCCGAGCCGCAAACCGTCATGATCGCGTTAAGCAGCTCCATAAAGCCGACGCCTCCCGCCTCCGGAGTTCCGGTTCCCGGGAACACCGACGGGTCGAGTATGTCAAGGTCGATGGTAAAGTACACCGGCGTGTCGCCAAGCGCGCTGACAGTCTCCTCAAGTCCGTCAAAGCCAAACCTGTGCATATCGGTATGACCGTTTGACGACCACACAAACTCGCTCCTGTCTCCCGAGCGTATGCCGAACTGATGTATCCTTCCGTCGCCGACGAGGTCATGACATCTTTTTATCACGCAGGCGTGGGAAAGCTCCGCCCCGAGATACTCCTGCCTCAGGTCGGCGTGCGCGTCAAAGTGTATTATCTGCACGTCGGGGTGCTTCTTGTATACCTCGCGGAACATTCCGAGCGTTACAAGGTGCTCTCCGCCTATCATAATCGGCAGCTTGCCGTCAAGAAGTATGCGCGCCGCTCTGTCGGATATCTGCTCCAGCGCTATTTCGCTCGAGCCCATGCATAGCTCTATGTCTCCGCTGTCGAACACCTTGCAGTCTGCAAGGTCTTTGTCCTGATAGGGACTGTATGTTTCAAGCCCGTATGACTCGCTTCTTATCGCGTGGCTTGCGAATCTTGTTCCGGGGCGGAAAGAGGTCGTGGAATCAAACGGCGCTCCGAAAAGCACGATATCCGAGTCCTCATATTCGCAGTTGCAGGCTATAAATGTTTCTATATTTTTCTCAAGCATATTATCCCTCTTTCAATAATCAGTCCGGAATGTTCTCAACATCCTCAAGCATTCTCTCCACATAGGCTGGCAGCGCAAAGCAGCCTCTGTGCAGGTTGAGAGTATAGTAGCGGGTTTCTATGTTTAATGACTTCCACTTCTTCGCCCTGAGATCCTTTACCGGATGGTAGCCTTTTGACGCGAAGCCGAACAGCCAGTAGCCGGACGGATAGGATGGTATATGCGCCTGATAGACCCTGCTTATAGGAAAGCTCTCGACTATGCGCTTGTGAGCCTTCTGGGTCTCCAGCCTGTCCTCGTCATAAAACGGGCTCTGGTGCTGGTTTACCATTATGCCGTCGTCCTTGAGCGCCTTGTAGCAGCTTCCGTAAAATTCCCTCGAAAGAAGGCTCTCTCCCGGTCCGTAAAATCCGGCGGAGTCGACTATTATAACATCGTACTCGTTCTCTATATGCCTTATAAACCTCAGCGAATTGTCAGAATATATGGTGACCTTTGGGTCTGTAAGCCCGCTTGCGCTGAATGGCAGGTACTTCATGCACGCCTCTACTACGCCCTCGTTCACCTCGACCATGTCTATCTGCTCAACGTCAGGATACTTTAAAAGCTCACGCACCACGCCTCCGTCTCCCGCTCCGAAGACAAGTATCTTCCTCGGGTCGGGGTGCACAGCCATCGGAACATGAGTCATCATTTCGTGATATATAAACTCGTCTCTTTCGGTAGTGATGATATAGCCGTCAACCGTCAGAAACCTTCCAAACTCCGGTGATTCAAATATATCAAGGCGTATATATTCATTTTCCTCGCTGTACAGCTGCCTGTCTACCTGAACCGAGAGCTTCACTCTCGGCGTGTGCATTTCAGAAAACCAAAATTCCATCTAAACGCTCCCTTTCAAAGCCTCTCCCTGATTACGTTGAGCCTTTCCACCTTTTCGTCCTCAGGTCCGGTAATGGAACAGCCCTTTTCCTTGGCATAAAGGATGTAGTCGATTATCTCTCTTGTTATCCTCTCGCCGGGGGCAAGTATCGGTATTCCAGGCGGATAGCACATAACAAACTCGGTGCAGATCCTGTCCTCCGTCTGCTCTATCGGTATCATCTCCTCCTTGGCCGAGTAAAACGCCTCCTGAGGAGTCATTACCACCTGCGGGGAAATATACTCTCTGTCCAAAAGACCGGTCTTGTCGCGCTGATACCTGCGGCGTATGTCGTGGAGCGCGCTGACAAGCCTTTCCGTTTCCCTCATCCTGTCGCCTATGGAAATGTACGCGAGTATGTTTCCGATGTCGCCCAGCTCCACCTGTATGTCGTACTCGTCACGAAGAAGATCATATACCTCTATCCCCGCGAGCCCTATGTCGAGGGTGTAAACCGTCAGCTTGGTGGTATCAAAATCATAGACGCTGTCCCCGTTTATAAGCTCCTCGCCATAGGCGTAATAGCCGCCTATCTTGTTTATCTCGGTTCTCGCGTAGTCCGCTATCCTCTCTACCTCGGCAAACGCCTCCTTGCCCCTTATAGCAAGGTTTCTGCGGGATATATCAAGGCTGGCAAGCAAAAGATAGGACGCGCTCGTCGTCTGCGTCAGGTTTATTACCTGCCTTACATATCCCGGGCTTACGCCGGGTCCCGTGAGAAGAAACGAGCTCTGCGTCAGGCTTCCTCCCGACTTGTGCATGCTCACGCTCGCCATATCCGCTCCGGCCGCCATAGCACTTATGGGCATGTCCTCGCCGAAATAAAAATGCGTTCCGTGTGCCTCGTCGACAAGCACCATCATGTTATGGGCGTGCGCAAGCTCCACAATTTTTTTAAGGTTTGAGCATATGCCGTAATAAGTAGGGTTATTCACCAGTATTGCGACGGCGTCAGGGTTCTCCTCTATCGCTTTTTCAACCTGAGATATCTTCATCCCAAGGGCTATGCCGAGCTTTTTATCCACATCAGGGTTGACATAGATGGGCGTCGCTCCGTTTACGACCAGCGCGTTGATGACGCTCCTGTGTACGTTTCTTGGGAGTATTATCTTCTCTCCCTTTTTGCTCGCAGTCAGAACCATGGACTGAACCGCAGAGGTAGTGCCTCCCACCATTAAAAACGCGTACGCCGCGCCGAACGCCTCGGCGGCAAGCTCCTCCGCTTCCTTTATGACCGACACAGGGTGACAAAGGTTATCAAGCGGCTTCATTGAGTTGACGTCAAGCTCCACGCACTGCTTTCCCAAAAGCTTTACAAGCTCCGGGTTTCCTCTTCCTCTCTTGTGTCCGGGCACATCAAAGGGAACGACCCTGTTTTTTCTGAACTCCTCGAGTGCATCATATATCGGCGCCCTGTACTGATTTCCCATCTCATATCTCCTTAAAAATGATAAAAAATGCCAATCCGGTCACAAAAAAAGACGAAAAGCAAGCGTCTAACCTGTTTTTCGTCACTTAATCCTCAAAATATAAAAGCATGTCCCAAAATGCCGGCGGCTTACAAACGACAAAAACCGACATTCAGAAAGCTCTGCACTCGAACAGCGCCGGACGCTTTTCAACGTCCGCTTTTCAGAGCCTTACTTTAAGCATCTGTACATGGACACAACCGCATGGATATCCAGAGTCTATATAGCAAATATTTCGCTTTTACTACTCTTATTGACCGTTTTACAAGTTAGGGCGAATATACGCCGGTTTATAGTGACCAACTTAAAAACTGAGCATAACGCTCAACGATGAAACACCTTTCACTGTTCATCATTTATCAACAGCGCGACTTTGCCGCGCTCGGCAGTTGACCGACTCCTAAAAAACATTTTGGGGCTGCGGTCAAATAAAATACTCACCTGGAAGACCTCTAAGAGATACCTATTTAGTTTCCCATTAAGCTAAAGTTATCATAATCGCGGGGGTTTGTCAACCTGTTTTTGAGTATCAGACAGTTAAATAAATAAAAAATTGTCCTTTTCCGCCCAATTAAAGGGAAAAAAGAAAAACGCACCCGGCAAAGAGTGCGCTTTCATCAATAATTACATCCGTTTTTTACAGGCGGCGCGATATTATCACAGCTCGTTTCCGTCCTTATCATAGTTTGTGATATTCTCGGATATCATCTTTCCCGATTCGTCGTACTCCCTCTCGGTGACGCTCTCAAGATACTCGCCGACGTCTGCCGAGACATACTTTTCCTCTCTGTACACATGCTCGCTTCCGTCCGAATAGTAGCTCTGAGTTCCAATGTATGTGGCGGTCTCGCCTGCATCCGAGTCAATAACTATATTCTTCCAGCTCGAGCTTTCGGTGATACCCTCGGCACTGAAATTGATTTCAGAATAAAAGCTGCTGACACCATCCACTACGCTGTAGGTTACCAGCTTTTCCACCGCAATCACTCCAATAACAGCCTCATAGCCGGTAAGCTCCTCGTTTTCTCCGTAGGAAGCGGTAAGTGTTCCGACCGCCTTTGTCATCTCCTCGTCAGTGCAGACATAGAAGTTTCTCTGAACCACCTTGTCCCCTTCGCTGACATCGCTTACCACCCTGACATAATACCCGGGCAGGCTTACCCCATAGGAGGTGTTAAAGCCTTCGACCCCCACTTCATTTTCGACAGGGAGCTCGTTATTTATCGGCTCTGAGCCGCAGCCGCAAAGGCATACAAGGCTGACCGCCATAAGCACGGCGACACATATCGCAAATTTGATTTTTAACATACTCATCTTCCGTTCCAAATTATATACCCGGGAGCTTTTCCCCCCGTAAAACTCATGAGCTGTGCGACTAAGCCTGTAAGCCGAGTTCTGTCGAGTACGGCAATCTATCTACCCTTTGCGTCGCCGCAAAGATCAAGCCACCTTTAACAGCATATCCGCCGAGCAGACGTTATGACATGCTGAACCAATCGGTGTTGCACCGGATAGGGTTTACATGACAGCGCGGTCACCCGCGCCTCGGTGAGCTCTTACCTCGCCTTTCCATCCTTACCGCTTTCGCGGCGGTTTATTTCTGTTGCACTTTCCCTAAGGTCGCCCTCGGCTGATGTTATCAGCTACCCTGCTCTATGGTGCTCGGACTTTCCTCATCTGCCGCCAAGGCGGCAGCCGCTGCCGTATAGCTTACTCGCAAGCTCATACATTTTACAATAATTATCTCCCGATGTCAACCATATTATCAGCTTTTCGCCGTTTTCAGCCCTATTTAACGCTTTTTGTGATAGCTGTGTGATATAAAATGAAGAAAAATTTCTCCAAAAATAATATTGACATTCTGAATTCACAAGAATATAATCAATTCGTTAATTATTAACTATTAAATTATTGCGGAGGGAATGGTTATATTGGATAATAACAGCCGACAAGAAAAGTACAGAAAATGCATCCATCTGTTTCTGAAGTGCAACCGTCTCCACCACGCGCTTATCGAAAGCAAGGTCAGCGCGCTCGGACTTCATCGCAGTCAGCACACCATGCTGCTCACAATCAACCACATCGGAAATATCTCGCAGAAGGAGCTTGCGCAGTCGATGGAAATATCACCTGCAGCGGTGACAGTCACCCTTAAAAAGCTTGAGGCTCAGGGCTACATAGAAAGAAGCTCCTCGTCAAGCGACTCAAGGGTAAACAATATCACCATAACCGAAAAGGGCAGGGAGATAATCGAAAAAACCACCAAAATTTTTGACGAAGTGGATGAACAGACCTTCAAAGGCTTTACCGAGGAGAAGCTTGACCGGCTATGCGAGGCGCTCAACCAGCTCTCGCAAGATCTCCAGAGTGTGCATAAATCGCTCAGGGAAAAGCCGGAGCATTCCTCGGAGCGTCGCGATGTCTGCGAAGACAGTGATTAGTCTACATCGCTCAGGTCATTTGCTTCCTGCAAATCAAACGGATATTTTACAATAACACCCCAAGGGAGGCATAAAATTTGAAGACATGGTATAAATACATTAAACCCTATTTTCCCTTCTTCATCATCACACCGCTCTGCATGCTCGTCGAGGTCGTCGGAGAGGTCATCATGCCCAAGCTGCTCGCAGTCGTTATCGACAGCCAGACGGCGGGCGATCTGACCATTTCAAGAAGCCTGCTTGTAATGTTGGGAATCATCGGTTGTGCTTTGATGATGATGGCGGGTGGAATAGGAGGCTCATATTTCGGAGCGAAGGCTTCAGTAAACTTCGCCGCAGATCTGAGACAGGACGTCTTTGAAAAGGTACAAGGATTTTCATTCGCCAACATAGACAAGCTCTCCACCGGTTCACTTGTGACAAGGCTTACAAACGACGTCACCCAAATGCAGAACTTTGTCAACATGCTTTTGCGAATGGCGTTCAGAGCGCCCGGAATGCTTATAGCCGCGCTCATAATGTCGATATCTCTTCAGCCGAAGCTTTCTGTTACCTTTGCGGTGGCAGTTCCGGTGCTCCTCATCTCTGTAGGAGCGATAATATTCGTCGGCTTCTCCAGATTCGGACTGGTTCAGAAAAAAATTGACCGTCTCAACTCGATAGTGCAGGAAAACGTCACAAATGTCCGCGTCGTAAAGAGCTTCGTGCGCGAGGATTTTGAGATAGAAAAGTTTGCGGGCGCGAACGGCGAACTCAAAAAGGCCGGCATACGCGCGATGAGCGTTATGATATTCATGTCCCCTGTCACCACGCTCATAATGAATGTCACCGTCCTGTGCATCATCTATTTCGGCGGTCAGTTCGTTTATGACGGAAACATGGACGTCGGAAACCTCTCGATGTTCGTCACCTACTCCACCCAGATACTCTTCTCGCTCATGATGGTGTCCATTCTGTTTATGATATCCTCAAGAGCGATGGCATCCGCCAAGCGTATTCGCGAGGTGCTTGACGAGCAGCCCGACATCTCGGACGAAAACGCCGCTCAGCCCGAGCTTACCGTCCGGAACGGCGAGGTAGAGTTCAAAAACGTCACCTTCAGATACTATAAAAACTCGGACGAAAGCGTGCTCGACAACATCAACCTGAAAATCCCCGCAAAATCGATAGTGGGAATCATCGGCTCCACCGGCTGCGGAAAGACCACGCTCGTATCCATGATCGCGCGACTTTACGACCCCGACTGCGGCGAGGTTTTAGTTGACGGCGTGAACGTAAAGGATTACTCGCTTTATAACCTGCGCGAGGGAATAGGTATGGTGCTCCAGAACAACACCCTGTTCTCGGGAACGATAGAGGAAAACCTGCGCTGGGGCGACGAAAACGCCACGGAAGAAGAGATCAGAAGCGCCGCCCGGAGCGCTCAGGCGGATAAATTCGTAAGCTCCTTCAAAGACGGCTACATGACTGAAATAGATCAGGGCGGTACCAATGTATCAGGAGGTCAGAAGCAGCGCCTTTGCATAGCGAGAGCTCTCCTTAAAAAGCCAAAGGTTCTGATACTCGACGACTCCACCAGCGCGGTGGACACCGCCACCGAGGCTCAGATAAGAGAAGCGTTCAGAAACGAGCTTGCCGGCTCTACAAAGATAATCATAGCCCAGAGGATCTCCTCCGTTAAGGACGCCGACATGATAGTTGTCATGAACGAGGGCAAAATCACCGGCATCGGCAAGCACGACGAGCTGATGCGGACAAACGAGGCGTACCAGGAGATCTATTACTCCCAGAACGACGCTGAAAGAAAGGAGGCATAAAGCGGATGGCAAGAGATTTAAGCGCGCTTCAGAAGCAGTATAACAGCTCCGCCTCCGCTCAGAGAAGAGGTCCCGGAGGACCCGGCGGACCGAGAGGACGCATGGGCGGCATGGGCGGAAAAAGCTCCCTTAAAAACGCAAGAAAAACTATAAAAAGGATTTTAGGCTATCTCGCCAAATACAAGCTCAGGATATTCGTAGTGCTTTTGTGCATGCTCGCAAACACCCTCGCATCGCTCTGCGGCTCCTACCTCCTTGCTCCGATAATCAACAAGCTCACCCTTGCCGTGACCGGCAAGGAACAGCCGATGAGCAACATAGAAAGACTCGCGGACAACATAATATCCCGCTTCACGGGAGCAGTAAACACCGCCGTAAGAAGCGAGATGATGAGCTATATCCTTACGGTAATAGCGATATTCGCGCTGGTGTACCTTGTTGGAATACTCACCTCATACATTCAGGCAAGGCTTATGCTCTCGATATCCCAGAAAACTATCGAGTCCCTTAGAAACGACCTGTTTTCAAAGCTTCAGCGGCTGCCTATAAGATATTTTGACTCGAACCCCACCGGCGAGATCATGTCCCGCTTTACGAACGATATCGATAACATAGATATGATGATAAATAACTCCCTCACCTCGATCATATCCGGAACGGTATCGCTTATCGGCACGTTTGTGTTCATGATAACAACAAACTGGCTGCTTACTCTTGTCACTGTGGTCTTTATCCCGATATTCACCTTCGGCGGAAGTGCGATAGCCAAGGTGTCCTCAAAATACTACAGCGGTCAGCAGGCTGCCCTCGGAGCTATAAACGGCTACACCGAGGAGACCGTCACCGGTCAGAAGGTAGTAAAGGTGTTCAATCACGAGGATACCTGCATCGAGGAGTTCAGGCTGCTCAATCAGGATATGAGGAACAAGCAGCTCAGAGCGCAGTTCTGGGGCTCGGTAATGGGACCTATCATGGGAAATACCTCTCAGATATCCTATGGCGTCACGATCGGCGTAGGAGGAATACTCATGGTGCTGGGTCATCTCTCGACAGGCGCTCTTACGGTGTTCGCGAACTACTCCAAGCAGTTCTCGATGCCTATAAACAACATCTCTCAGCAGACAGCCACCATCTTCGCGGCGCTCGCCGGCGCAGAGCGAGTGTTTGAGGTAATGGACAAGGAGCCCGAGACCGCCGATTCTGAAAACGCGCTCGACTGCCCGATAAGAGGCGACGTAGTGCTTAAAGACGTCACCTTCGGCTACAACCCCGACAAGACAGTTCTCAAGCATATCAGTCTGTACGCAAAGCCGGGACAGAAAATCGCGTTCGTCGGCTCTACCGGCGCGGGCAAAACCACGGTTACAAACCTGCTCAACCGCTTCTATGACATTTCCGACGGCGAAATACTTATCGACGGCAGAAATATCAAGGAATACAAGCGCGAGTTCCTGCGCCGGAATATCGCAATGGTGCTTCAGGACACCCACCTGTTCACCGGAACAGTCAAGGACAATATACGCTACGGCAGGCTGGACGCCACCGACGAGGAAATAGTAGCGGCGGCAAAAACCGCAAGCGCGCACTCCTTCATCATGCGCCTTGAGCACGGCTACGACACCGTTCTTGAAAGCGACGGCGCTAACCTGTCTCAGGGTCAGAGACAGCTTCTGAATATCGCGAGAGCCGCGCTGTCAAACGCTCCGATACTCGTCCTTGACGAGGCGACGTCGTCGGTAGACACCAGAACCGAACGGCATATCGAGCACGGAATGGATAGGCTGATGCAAAACCGCACAACCTTCGTTATTGCCCACCGTCTTTCCACCGTCCGCAACGCCAACGCCATTATGGTGCTTGAAAACGGCGAGATAATCGAGCGCGGCGACCACGACGACCTCCTTGCCCAAAAGGGAAGGTACTACGAGCTGTATACCGGCGTAAAGGAGCTGGACTAAGCACACAAGCGCAGCGCTTATGCGCTGAATATACTACGTATACGTTTACGCATACGAAAAAGGCTGCACGCCGAAATATGGCGCGCAGCCTTATATTTTGCCAATAAGAAATGTCCGCAGGAAATAATCAGGCGTCAATCCCGTGCAAAACCCCATCTATCCTTGAAAACAATTTGTCAAAAAACAACCGAACCGGGCGTTCCCGATTCGGCTCTGGCCATGCGGAAATTGACTTAAATGCCGCCAAGCTAATCCGGTCGGGCAACAACAAAAAATGACGCTGAACCCCGTCAAACCGGATACAGCGTCATGCTGGTGAAGATAATAGGACTCGAACCTATGACCCCCTGCACGTCAAGCAGGTGCTCTACCAGCTGAGCTATACCTTCATTTGTGATAACACGGTACATTATACTACAGCTTAGCGCGTTTGTCAATACAAAGATCAAAAAACCGCCGGAGCTAATGTCCGGCGGGCTCTGCTGCCATAGCATCTGCAAGTCGCTCGCGACAGCGGCTTTCGAGTCTTTCCCTTACATCCTTAGGAGACACTCCGAGAGCAAAGCCAAGCTCCCCGCAAATCATGTCCCTTGCTATCTTCATAAATTTCATGTCTACCGCGGAGACATTTTTCTTGACGCACGCGAGCTCACGCTGTTTTCTCTGCACATGCTTCACTATTGATATCAGCTTCCTGCACTCGTATGTGCGCACAAGGCTCTTATAGAACGCGGCAGCCTCCTTTGAATCAGGCGGCACGTCCAGCCTTGACGGCATCTGCGGCATCTCGCTTATAAGCTCTTTTGCGGTCTCGGCGTCCATAGCGGGGCGCATCGGGATAAGAGAATCTATGGGAGCGTATATCCTGCCGCTTTTGTAAACCGGCATCAGTGTATAGTACTCCTTGGTACTGTCAAGCCCCACAATATTCGGGTGACCTATCTGCTCTACCCTGCATACTCCTTCGCTTCCGTATACAACATATTCATCCACGCTAAAATTCAACTTTCTCACCAAATCCTTTCCCGCGTCGATCATTAAATATGCCTTACATGAAAAATAAAATAATTTATCATATTTATTGTATCAGATTTTTTCCGAAAATGTAAGCGTCGTTGAAAAACTTTTAAAAAATTCGTAGGATTATACAGTCTCCCCCTCCCACGAATCGTCGAATTTTGACAGCCTGCCCCCTCGCGGTGCTGCTTGTAGTTGCAAAAATGCCGAAAAGCTGTTATACTTAAATCCTAAAGGATGTGGTATATATGTCGATATGGGATAAAAAATACTGCGAGCTTCTGACCGAGATCATAAACAACGGCGTCGAGGTTGCAAACAGAACCGGCGTCAACTCGGTCAAGATCCCCTCGTGGCATTTTTCTTTGGATCTGGGGCTCGAGTTCCCGATCCTTACAACCAAGCAGGTGTTCATTCGTCAGGCAGTGCTTGAAATGCTCTGGATATACCAGGCGCAGTCAAACGACGTCAGATGGCTCAAAGATAGAAACGTTCACATATGGGACGAATGGGAGATAGATGAACAAGGCTTCTGGAACGCTACTCAGCTTCTCCCCGACGGCAAGGGCGGGCTTACAAGACAAGAGGTTCACAAGAGCTTCGGGAAAGAGTGGGCGCACACAATAGGAACCGCCTACGGCTATATAGTGAATAAATTCCAGCTTACTCAGCGCCTCATAGACAAGCTCAAGAACAATCCCTCGGACAGGCGCATGGTGATGTCGCTGTGGCAGGACGACTACCTTGAGACGGCTGTGCTTCCCTCCTGCGTATGGAGCAGCGAGTGGGACGTCACCGACGGCAGGCTGAGCGCCTGGGTGCATCAGCGAAGCTGCGACGTTCCTCTCGGATTGCCGTTTAATGTCACCCAGTACGCTGTTCTTCTTTACATGCTCGCGCGGGTCACTGGTTTAAAGCCAGGTACTCTTGACTGGTCGATAAAGGACGCTCATGTGTATGTAAACCAGCTTGAAGGCGTCAGGGAGCAGCTAAGACGGTTTGACGAGCAGGGCGACCTGCCTGCCCCAAGGCTTTGGCTCAACCCGGAGGTCACCGACTTCTTTAAGTTCGATAACTCGGCCGAGTGCAAAGACGTGCGGCTTGAAGGCTACAGGCATATGGGAAAGATAGCTTTCCCGATAGCGCAGTGAGGAGGCAGCCATGATTAAAATAATTGCGGCAATAGGAAAAAACAACGAATTAGGAAAAAACAACTCCCTTATGTGGAGCCTTCCGGGGGACATGAAGTTTTTCAGGACTCAGACCTCTGGCTCGACGGTGATAATGGGCAGGCTGACCTATGAGTCGATAGGAAGACCACTTCCCAAGAGGCGCAATATCGTGATATCCGGGCAGGAAGGACTGAAAATCGAGGGAGCGCAGGTATATAAATCCCTTGAGGACGCTCTAAAAGCCTGTGAGGGAGAACAGAATGACGTTTACATAATAGGCGGAGCGAGGGTCTACTCCGAGGCGCTCGGATACGCGGATGAAATCATCCTTACCGAGATAGACGGCGAGTTCCCCGGGGCGGACGTTTTCTTCCCAAAGTTTGATAAAAGCCTTTATTCAAAAGAAATACTCGGCTCGGGCTGCGACAATGGGCTCAGCTACACACATGCGGCATACAAAAGGATAAAATAGGTATAAATATTTGAATATTTCACTTTTAAAGTTGACCGCATATCGAATTATAGGTATAATTAAAGTACAGTTGCTTTTAAGCTTCAAAAACAGCATGTACTTGCTGTAACGACATTTCAATTTTCTGTACCGGAGGAATGACTATGAAGAAAATCGCATCTATCATCCTATGCCTCGCGCTCGTATTCTCGGTATTTCCGACGGCGCTCTTCGCGGCGAATACGGCAGCTGTAAAAATCAACGGGCAGCTATTGCAAGACGGTGTGCCGGTACAGTGCGGCAATGGAACTGCCGTTCTGGATGTGCAAAACAGCACTCTTACATTGAATAATGCGACTATAAATCAAGATTCATCCGCCTCTCCGGGAACACCGGTTCTCAGAGCAGATAATGGAGACTTGAAAATTGTCCTGATCGGGGAAAACACAATTACATCTACGACGCAAAGACCTGTCTATCTTACTTCTGGTGAATATACGATCCAAGGCACTGAGAATGATTCGCTGATCATTAAAACGGATTCTGATGGATTGCAGGCAGATGGCGGTAATTTAACCATTGACGGTTGTAAGATTGATATCACCTCATCAAGTTATGGCGGAATGATATGTTTAGGTAAATACAACACAGGAGAATTCGGCATCTTAACGATACAAAATTGTGCGAATATTAGCATTAACAGTTTTGAAAATACTCTTATGGGTGAATATGGGCTTGTCATAAATGACAGTACAGTGAAAGCTACTGCGCGCAGCAACCAAGAAGATTGGCCCACATCCGTAGTTTCCAGTTATGGCAATATGTCTATTGTGAATAGTGCAGTAACTGCTACGGCAAATGGAGAAGAAGCAAGTGCCGTTTCTGCTGGAGGAACTGTTTCCATAAACAACTCAGAAGTATCGGCAACCACCACATCACAAACCAATGCATATACTGCACTTAGCGGAAATAATATTTACATCACTAATCATTCCCATGTAACAGTTAAAAGCGCCGGCACCATTGGTATTTGGTCACCATACGGATCTGTTTCGATCCAAGATTCAATCGCTTATGTTGCTGCTTACGATGAATGGCCTGCGATCCGCGGAGACAACGGCGGCACTACGATCAGCGGCAGTTGGGTCGAAGCTTTCGGCAGTGAAGTTAGCCCGGAATTAACCAGTTCTGATAGCGCCATCTTTTTTAACAACGAAGGTTCTGTAAGCGGCTCGCTTGTTCTTCCCGGCAATGTAGCGGTCAGCAAGGATATGCAGCTTTCCATTTCGAATGACGCCTCTATTACGGTGCCTGCCGGCGTGACATTGACCAATCACGGAACAATATACGTCATGGGCAGCTTGGTAAATAACGGCGGCGCTATCATCTGCGACAGTCACGCGGGCGGTACGGCGACCTGCACAGCAAAAGCAATTTGCAGCATTTGCGGCGCGGAATACGGCGACTTAGGCTCGGACAATCATGTAAATCTCATCGCCGTGCCTGCCAAGGCAGCCACCTGCACCGCAGCCGGCAACAACGAATACTGGTACTGCTCAAGCTGCAAAAAGTACTTTGGCGATGCGGCCGCAACAATTGATATCGCCCCTGAGAGCACCGTTATCCCCGCCAAAGGACACAAGATAGACGTAAGGTATGTCATACCTGCGACATGCGAGCTTGAAGGTAACTCCGGAGAGCTTTATTGCACCGTTTGCGGACAGATCATTTCCACTAACAACATAATCCCTAAGCTAGGTCACAGCTTTGTTGACGGCATTTGCATAGTCTGCGGTGCGATAGATCCCGACTACGCCGAAGCGCCCTACATTTCAAGAGGCGCCGGAAGCACATGGATAACTGAAAGCACCGTAGATCTTGAGTTCACCTCAACGGCGGAATTTGCCGGCTTCATAAGCGTTTGGGTGGACGGAGAAACACTTGACGCCTCCTACTACACCGTAAGAGAGGGAAGCACGATAGTAACGCTCAAGGCATCCTACCTTGATACTCTTTCATTCGGCAAGCACACCATCGGCGTGGTATCAACAAACGGAACCGCACAGGCGGACTTCTATGTCACCGATGAAGGCGAGGAGATAACCGTTGAAGATCCCGTTGAGGGCAAAACCGTAAATTCCGTTACCGAGAATGTCGGCGGCAGCGCCACCACTGTGACGGCTATCCTTGTCATGATCTCGGCAGCGCTCGCAATTTACAAAATAAAGGCATAGCGCCACAGGCGTCATGCATAAAAAACACAGCTCCCTGACAGCATGTGCTGTCGGGGAGCCGCTTTTTATATAAATCCATTGCAGGTATGCGGCTTGTTATGGAATTTAGCCGCATTCTTCTAAAATCACACCGCGAACAGCATCCTGCCGTAGGTGGGATAAGGCCAGTACTTCTCGCCTACCAAAGACTCTATCTCGTCACCGACCGTCCTGAGTCTCGCCATAGCGGGGATAATGGTCTCCTTATAGTAATCCGCAAGCCTCTGATCCTCTGTCTCGGGAGCGGACGCCACAAGCTCCTCAAGAGAACGCATCTTCTTATACATTCCGGTGGACAGCGAGGTGAGGTTCTTTATCATGTCCTCCTCAAAGCCGCACTCGACATCCGCTATGCTCCTCGCGCAGGACACCGCCTCCGCCATCTTTCTCACATAGGTCGAAACAGCGGGAAGTATGTCCTTTTTGGTCATCTCGATCATGGTAAGCGCCTCGATCTTGATTATCTTGCAGTAATTCTCGATCTTTATGACGTACCTCGACTCCATCTCAGCTCTCGAGTAAACTCCCTGCCTCTCAAAGAGCTCCACATTCGGCTTGTCGCAGTAGTGTATGAGCGCATCCGGAGTGGTTGGGAGATTGTGAAGACCGCGGCGCTCAGCCTCTTCTACCCATTCCTTGCTGTAGCCGTCGCCGTTGAAGATAATATTCTTATTTTCAATAATAGTTTTCCTTATCAGGTCGTGAACAGCCGACTCAAAGTTCTCAGCTCCCTCAAGCTCAGCATAGAACCTATCCAGCTCGTCAGCCACGATGGTGTTCAGCACAGTAGTGGGCACTGCTATCGACTGGCTTGAGCCGGGACTGCGGAACTCAAACTTATTTCCGGTAAACGCAAACGGGCTTGTTCTGTTGCGGTCGGTTGTGTCCCTTAGGAATTTCGGAAGAACATCTACGCCTATCTGCATATCGGTGCGCTTTGAGCCAAAGTATCTTCTCTCCTCACAAATAGCGTCGAGGATTTCGGTAAGCTCGTCTCCTAAGAATATGGATATTATAGCGGGAGGCGCCTCGTTTGCTCCGAGACGATGATCGTTTCCGGCAGACGCCACCGATATCCTGATAAGATCCTGATACTCATACACGCCCTTGATTACCGCTGAAAGGAACAGAAGGAACTGCATATTCTCGGCGGGAGTGCTTCCGGGCTCAAAGAGGTTTACGCCCTCCGCAGTGCTCAGCGACCAGTTGTCATGCTTTCCGGAGCCGTTTATCCCCTCAAAGGGCTTTTCGTGCAAAAGACACTTGAAGCCGTGCTTGTGCGCCACCTTTCTTAAAAGCTCCATTGTGAGCTGATTGTGGTCGGACGCTATGTTCGCTGTGGTGAATATCGGCGCGAGCTCATGCTGCGAAGGAGCCACCTCGTTGTGCTCAGTCTTCGCCATCACGCCCACCTTCCACAGCTCTACGTCAAGGTCTCTCATAAAGCTCTGTATCCTCGTCCTGAGCATACCGTAGTAGTGATCCTCGAGCTCCTGACCCTTAGGCGGCTTTGCTCCGAACAGCGTCCTGCCGGTAAAGATAAGGTCCTTTCTTGCGGCATACATCCTTCTGTCTATAAGAAAGTATTCCTGCTCAGGTCCGCAGGTAGCTATTACACGTTTAGTCTCATGACCGAACAGCTTAAGTATCCTTACTGCCGAGCGGCTTACCGCCTCCATCGACCTTAAGAGCGGGGTCTTTGTGTCAAGAGCCTCGCCGCTGTAAGAACAGAAGGCGGTGGGTATGTAAAGAGTCTCGTTCTTGATGAACGCATAGGAGGTCGGATCCCATGCGGTGTAGCCCCTCGCCTCAAAGGTAGCGCGAAGTCCTCCCGACGGGAAGGAAGAAGCGTCAGACTCGCCCTTTATCAGCTCCTTGCCATGGAACTTCAAAATCGGCTTGCCGCCGTCCTCTCCGCACAGAAAGCTGTCGTGCTTCTCCGCGGTGACTCCGGTAAGAGGCTGGAACCAGTGTGTAAAATGCGTGGCTCCGCGCTCTATCGCCCATTCCTTCATTGCTTCGGCGATCTGATTGGCTATTTCCGGGTCGAGCGGAGTTCCTGCGTCAATAGTTTTATGCAGCTCCTCGTAGACATCCGGCGCGAGCATTTTTTTCATGACATGGTCGTTAAATACCTCGCAGCCGAAATTTTCGATAATATTATTAGGCATATATCCTCCCGAGCATATAAAATCATTCTTCAGCATTATATACCATTTTTGCGCGTTTGTCATCATAACCGCGCGAAAATCGACGCTCTGTCAAAATAGGGAGCTAAAAAGAGCAAATTATTTTGCGTATTCAACAAGCTTTGAGCTGTCAAGCTTATCAAACTTCTCGATAAATCCGCTGAGCTCGCCCGCTATCACCTTCACTCCGCCCTCAGAATCAGACTCAATGTTAAGAGGCATAAGCGGCTCGTGAAGAGAAAGCCTCAAAAGGAACCAGCCGTCTCCGTGAGTCTTGTCAAGGTTTACCCTTACTCCCTCATGGTTGTCGGGGGCAAGCGTCCAGCCGGTCTGCTTAGCAGCGTATTTTTCAAGCTCGGAAATGATGTTATTTCCGTAGGGCTTAAAGTCCTCAAGCGCTATATTCATCCTGAACTCCATGCTCTCCTTCGGCTCCTTGAGAGTATCTATGAGCGAATGGAGTGTATAGCCCATCTTTACTCCCCTTGAAAGCTCGATTATGAGCTTTGTGACAATGTACGCTCCGTCATCGAGGAAGTAATTTTCCTTGAACGCTCCGTGTCCGGAGGTCTCAATGGCGAGCTGGCTGTCTACGCCTTCGTTATTCAGCCTTATCGCCTCGTTTATTACGTTGCGGTAGCCACGCCTGAATCTGTGATGAACGCCGCCCTTTTCAGCTATAAATTCGGCAAGCCCGGAGGAGGTTACCGAATCGGTTACTATCGTCGTTCCGGGGTGATCCCTTAAAAGCATAGCGGATAGCATTGCTATAAGCCTGTTGCGGTTCAGCTCGCTTCCGTCGCTCAATACCGCGCCGGCTCTGTCTACATCAGTGTCAAAGATTATTCCGAGGTCTGCGCCCGACTCCTTGACCGCTTGGGTAATGCTAGCCATGGCTTCCTCGTTTTCAGGGTTGGGTATGTGATTCGGGAAGCTTCCGTCCGGTTCAAGATACCTCGAGCCGGTTATGTCCGCTCCGAGAGGCTTTAGGACCTTCTCTGCATAGAAGCCGCCGGCGCCGTTTCCGGCGTCAACAACTATTTTAAGTCCCTCAAGAGGCTTCTCGGAGCCGCAAGCTCTGATTATCATATCCGCGAGCCTCTTTGAGTAAACGCTCATAAACTCCGCCTTGGCTATCCCGGCAGGCTCAAGTCCGGTGTGCTCGCCGCTCTCGGCAAGGGCTATCATTTCCTTGATGTCCGACGCCTCGACTCCTCCGGCGGGTGTGAAGAACTTGTAGCCGTTGCGGTTATAGGGCAGGTGGCTTGCGGTAACCATCACCGCGCCGTCAAACATATAGCCCTCCGTTTTAGTTGTCATAAACATGGCGGGAGTGCTGGCAAGGCCCATGTCGGTGACCTTTATGCCCTCTTTAGCCATTTCGGTGGCTATCCAGCCCAAAAGCTTCTCGCCTGAAAGCCTTGAGTCCCTGCCGACAGCTACTCTGAGGTCAGACTTGCCCGCTCTTTTTATAAGCCAAAGGGCAAAGCCCCTGCCTATATCCCTGCAAGCCTCCTCGGTGAGGTTTACCTGCTGACCCGGTACGCCTTCAATCGCTATGCCTCTGATGTCGCTTTCATTCCTGAGCTTGGAATAATTCTTCATTCATATCACCTTTCTTAATTTTAGTTACATAATTCAGAGATTTGCCATGCTGACCGAGCCGTCATTCACCGTCACGCTGTAAGGCGACTCCTGCTCAAATACCATCTCATCGGTTATTCCGTCTATAGCGGCGAGGGCTACCCTGCCGCCCTGATTGGCTGTCAGCTTGGCGTATGTCACTCTTCCGTTTTCCCAGTCTATATCAACGATGATATCTCCTATCGCCTTGAGTCCCCTTACGCTGCCCTTTGACCACGCTCTTGGAAGCGCGGGAAGAAGCACGATAGTGCCGTGCTGGCTCTGGAGGAGCATCTCGGCGATGCCTGCCGTTCCTCCGAAGTTTCCGTCTATCTGGAACGGCGGGTGCTTGTCAAAGAAATTTGGATATGTGGACTTTGACAGGAGCGCGGTGACATTTTCTCCCGCCTTTTCTCCGTCCCTCAGGCGAGCCCACATATTGATTATCCACGCGCGGCTCCAGCCGGTGTGACCTCCGCCGGCGGAAAGCCTGCGGTTGAGCGTCACCTTTGCAGCCTCCATCAGCTCAGGAGTCTTTTCATAGGTGAGCTGGTCGGATGGGTACAGCCCGTAAAGGTGGGATATATGCCTGTGTCCCGGCTCAACCTCCTCATAGTCCTCAGACCACTCCATGAGCTGTCCGTATTTTCCTATCGTCGGCGTAGGGACTTTTGGGAGCATGGAGGCAAGCTTTTCAGTGAGTTCGTCCTCCTCGCCGAGTATTTTCGAGGCGGCTATGCAGCTGGTGAATATATCCCTTACTATCATGCTGTCCATTGTAGGACCTACGCATATCTGTCCTCGCTGACCCGAGGGGTGCACATATGTATTCTCGGGCGAGATCGAAGGACCTGTGAGCAGCTTGCCGTTGTATTCAAACATATATTCCGTGAAGAAAAGGCACGCCTGCTTGAGTATCCCCAAGTATTCGCGCAGGAAGTCCTTGTCACGGGTGTAAAGGTAGTGAGTCCAGATGTGGGTGCAAAGCCACGCCGCGCCCATAGGCCATATCGTCGCGGTTATGCACCAGTCCTGAGGCGCGCAGTCGCCGAACAGGTCGGTGTTGTGGTGAGCGACAAAGCCGTCCAAGCCGTACATGTCCTTTGCCACCTTCTCGCCGTAAGGGAGCATGATCTTAAGGTGCTCAAAGAGCGGCATATGGCACTCCGAAAGGTTGCATACCTCGGCGGGCCAGTAGTTCATCTCGGTGTTGATGTTTATCGTGTACTTCGAGCCCCACGCGGGATACATATCCTTGTTCCATATACCCTGAAGGTTGGCGGGCTTTGAGCCGGGGCGCGAGCAGGATATCAAAAGATATCTGCCAAAGTCAAAGTAAAGCTCGATCAGTTTGTTGTCGGGAGAGTCCGCGCACGCAGCCATTCTCTTGTCTGTCGGCAAAGAGTCCAAATCGTTGCCGTCGAGGCTTAGGGACATTCTGTCAAAATAGCTCCTGTAGTCGGCTATATGTCTCGACTTTACGACCTCGTAGCCAAGCTCGCAAGCGCCCGAAAGCCTTTCGTCGCACCACTCGGAGATATCGTCAGAGTGATAGTCCGTTCTTATCGTTATGTAGAGCGTGAAGGAATCCGCGTCAAATACCTCAAGACCTTTTTCAGAGAATATGACGACTCCGCCCTCATTTTCCGCAGCGGCGGCTATGCAGTAGGTACAGCCCTCCTCAGGCTCCTTGGCGTACACATGAAGCCCGTCCTCAGAAAGCTCGTACTTGAAGGTGCGGTCGCTCCTGCGTGAAAAATCTATTTTACATGAGGTCTTTCCGCCGTCGGAAGAGCTCTGATGAACCGCTATCACATTGTCCGGCGCGCTAACAAAGAACTCCCTTGTATAGCTGTGACCGTCCGCCTTGTACTCAACGCTGCAAACGGCGCTTTCAAGGTCAAGGGTGCGCCTGTAATCGGTATACTCCCCGTGCTTGAAATCAAACCAGACATTCTCTGCCGTGTCGTAGTGGCGCTCGCTTTCGGGATGGGCGTACATGCACTCCTCTTCCATCTTTATAGCCTCCGCGATATCGCCGTCTATCAAAAGCTGCCTTACCTTCTTGTATGCAGAGACCGCTTTTGGATTGACACGGTTTCTTCCGCCGTTGCCGTACCAAATAGTCTCCTCGTTCATCTGGAGAGTATCGTGAACAGGGTCGCCGTATACCATCGCTCCTATATAACCGTTTCCTATGGGATAGGCATGGTTCCAGCCCTCACCGTACCACTCGTTTCCTTTTTCCTCACCTGTCGGCGCGGGGTAACCGAGCCAAATCTTTTTTGACATCATGATCACTCCATTCGTCAGTAAGCGTATTATCGGTGACATTATACTATATTTGCAGCTATGTTTCAATAGAAAAATGCATTTACAACACGTCACTTTTAAAATAATTTGGTCTTCTGCACAAAAGCTTATTGACACATATATACTCAAATACTATAATAAGTTAGTATAGTAAATTTACTGCTTTAAAGAGAATAATTGAACGGAGTGATATCCATGAGTCCAAGAGAATACATAATGCGTTCCCCGTTTTTGTGGGTGTCGTCGGCGCTCTTGCTTGTGTCCTGTGTGTTTTCCGCAATATCAATAGCAACGATTTTCAGCCCTGACGGAATCAAGAACATAACTGACGCAGTAGAAAATTCAGGGATAAACAGCGACTCTTCGATTAACTCCTATATTGCTATTCATATAATTATACGCGTTATGGCGTTTATCGTCCCGGCAGTGTACTCTGTCGGCATATTTTCTCTTTTGCTTCCGTACGCGATGTCCGGAGGAAACAAATTAAACACCTCCGGCGTCAGCCTTATAGATTGGCTCAATCATGCTTTGCATATCGCCTGCAAGGTCGCGGTTGTCGCTCTATCCGCTCTGTTTGCTTTCAGGATGGTGGTTTTCCTATTCGCCTGCTACAAGAGCCGCTATAACAACGGCATGGTATACTCCGCGTTAGCGGTGATTTTCGGTGAGGCGGTCCTTGCGCTTATTACCGCGGGGATAATATTTTGGGTCTACAAGCTCTCCTATGCATGGGTAGATGACGTAGCCGCGATAAAGTCTTACGTTGTGTCTGACCAACCGGTCGGATGGCTTTCAAGGTTTGTGTGTTACTCCACCGTGGCTATGGCGATCGTTTCCGCCGTCGGCGTGATTCACCAGAGGTATCAGCTTTCCTCCGCCATCGCGTTAGGGCTGATATGTATCGCCTGTGTCGCCGGCTGGATATTCCTTAAACAGCTTGCGGTAAAGTCTGAGGAATGGGAATATGAGCGTAAAATGAATAAAAGCGACACAGCCGCCTGAGCCCAGCTTGATTTTGCAAGCTATGCTCAGCAAAACCGAAAATAAAAATCAGCCGCCTCCGAAGCTTTTCGGAAGCGGCTGTTGTAATTATTCGAGCCAAAGGCTCTACTCAAGCTCAAGAACACACTCGGCAAGCAGCTTGGGTATGTCCAAATTCTGCGGGCAATGCTCCTTACACTGCTCGCAGCCTATGCAGGCGCTCGCCTTGCCAGAGGAGCTGCTTGTCAGCTCCATATATTTTGTCCTGAACTCAGGAAGCTTTTTCATGTCCCTCTTATATTCGTTGTAAAGCGCAAAAATGTCGGGTATGGAAATCTTCATAGGACAGCCGTCGGTGCAGTAGCGGCAGGCGGTGCATGGAATCGCGAACTTCAAATTCTGCGCCACCTTTTCTATTACCTTGTAGTCCTCCTCGGTCAGCGGCTTGAAATCCTCCATATAACCGGTATTATCAAGAACCTGTTCAAGGTTGCTCATTCCGCTGAGCACCGTCATGACATTATCAAGGGATGCACAGTACCTTATAGCCCACGAAGCATACGAGGGCTTAGGGTCATAGCTGTCAAATATCCTTGCCGCCGACTTGGGCAGATTGGCAAGCGCTCCGCCCTTTACAGGCTCCATCACTATGACAGGCTTGCCGTATCGAGTCGCCACCTCGTAGCAGCGCCGTCCTCTTACCCAGCCGTCCTCCCAGTCGAGGTAGTTTATCTGAAGCTGCACATACTCGACCTCGGGATGCTCTGAAAGCATCTTCTCCAGAACCTCCGGACCATCGTGGAAGGAAAAGCCTATGTGCTTTATCTTTCCGGCAGCCTTGAGCTCCTTGAGATAGCCAAATGCGTCAACGGACTCGGCGTGCTCGTACAGATCCTTGTTCATGGCGTGGAGCCAATAGTAGTCGATATACTCGACGCCCAAGCGCTCCATTGACTCTTTGAAAATCTTCTCCATGCCTGCCCTGTCAGGCTTTGAAAACAGCGGAAGCTTCGTGGTTACCGTAAATGCGTCCCTTGGGTACCTTTTCACCACCGCTTCCCTGAACGCCACCTCGCTCTGTCCTCCGTGATAGACATAGGCGGTGTCAAAATAGGTAAAGCCTCTTGCCATAAATTCGTCCACCATCTTCTTCACGGCGTCGATGTCTATTTTTGAATGGTCTCCGCCGATAATCGGAAGCCTCATCAGTCCAAATCCGAGTTTCTTCATAGTCATCTTCCTTTCGTTTTAAGTATATTTATACCTGTCCGTACATTCAATCTCAGAAAAATATATACAAAGATTCTACCTCTGATATTATACCTTTTAGAAAAACTGTTGTCAATAACGGCGGGGCAGGTGTTGCCAGACCATGAAAAAATATTGACGATGGCCATCGAATACTGTATAATTTGAAAAGGCACTTGACTTTTTATTGAAGAGATATTATAATAGGCTTGCTGTCAGTCGGAACCTGAATACCGACTGCTTTGGCGTGGAGAAATACCCAAGTGGTGAAGGGGCTCCCCTGCTAAGGGAGT
>CASDRM010000009.1 GCA_949283135.1 uncultured Ruminococcus sp. | reverse complement strand
TAACCGTTCCGATGCTCTCAGACGGTCCTGACATGGATATGGTTGAGAAACTTGTGTCAGAGGACGGGGACATAAAGGGAATCTGGTGCGTCCCGAGGTATGCCAACCCTACCGGCGTGGTGTATTCCGACGAGGTGGTAAGGCGCTTTGCCAACCTCTCACCTAAGGCGCCGGATTTCAGGATATATTGGGACGACGCCTACTGCGTACACGACCTGACAGGTGAAAGAGCGGAAATACTCAACATACTTGAGGAGTGCAAGAAGACCGGCAAGCAGGATATGCCAGTCATCTTCGCCTCGACCTCGAAGATATCCTTCCCGGGCGGAGGAATCGCCGCCGTCGGCGCGAGCGAGGAGAACATCGAGTTCATGAAGCAGCAGATGTCCTTCCAGATAATCGGCTACGACAAGCTCAACCAGCTCAGGCACGCGAGGTTCTTCAAGGACTTCAACGGCATACTCGAGCACATGAAGAAGCATCGCGCGATACTCAAGCCAAAATTCGATCTCGTCGTCTCCACTCTTGACAGGGAGCTTTCCGACTTGGGCATAGGAAGCTGGAGCAACCCAAAGGGCGGCTATTTCGTTTCCTTTGACGGTCTCGACGGAACCGCCAAGAGGATAGTCGCGCTCTGCAAGGATGCGGGAGTAAAGCTTACCGAGGCGGGAGCGGCGTTCCCCTACGGCGTAGACCCACGCGACTCAAATATCAGGATAGCTCCTTCTTACCCATCTCTTGAGGAGCTTGAGGCGGCTATAAATATCTTCTGCACCGCAGCGAAGGTGGCTACCTGCGAGGTTCTTCTCGGAAAATAAATACGCTTATATCCTGCAAATTTAAAAAACCAAGCCGTGCTTTCCCTGATAACCGGGATGGCACGGCTTATTGCGTATTTTTAACTTAATGAATTTTTAATCAAAGGCTCGTTGACGCTTAATCTTTGTCCGGGTACACTTCACGCATAAGGGGCGGTCTTACGCCCGGTGTGAAATGTGAAAGGAGAAAATATGCCGTGATTACCGTCGGTCTTATAAACAAGGCGATATCCGTCCTGTTTGTCGTCTGCTATTTTTATCAGGTTGTGTACACGCTGATAGCGGTCTTGAGAAAGAAAAGCAGGGTAAGCAGCTTCAGGCTGCACAGCTACGCCGTTCTGATAGCGGCGAGAAACGAGCGGGAGGTCATAGCCGAGCTGATCAAGAGTCTTAAAGCCCAGCACTATCCCTCCGACATGATAAAAATCTTTGTGGTCGCGGACAACTGCACCGATGACACAGCCGTTGTCGCCGAAAAGGCGGGCGCCGTCGTCTACCAAAGGCGAGACCCTATTCATGTTGGAAAGGGGTATGCGCTCGACTATCTTCTTGGACGTATTGAAGCGGATTATCCGGCAGGCAGCTTCGACGGATATTTCGTCTTTGACGCGGATAACCTCCTTGAGGAGGACTACATATACGAGATGAACAAGCTGTTTTCTCAGGGGTACAGGGTGATAACAGGCTGCCGCTGCTCGAAGAACTACGGCGACAACTGGATATCCTCCGGCTATGGGCTGTATTTTCTGCGTGACACCCAGCTTCTGAACAAGGCGAGACATCTTTTGGGCTTATGCTGTCACATATCCGGCACCGGGTTTATGTTCTCTGACGAAATACTCAGGGAAAACGGTGGCTGGAAGTATTTCTCGCTTTCGGAGGACACCGAGTTTACCGCAAGGATGATAATTGCGGGCGAGAGAGTAGGCTACTGCGAGTCGGCGGTGCTCTATGATGAGCAGCCGACGTCTCTTGGGCAGTCTATAAGGCAGCGGCTTCGCTGGGCAAAGGGACATATACAGGTGATGTCGAGCTGCGGAGCGGGACTGCTTAGGGGAACGCTGACGCCCGGGAGCGCACGAAAAAGGCTTTCCTGTCTTGACATGCTATTAAGCATTACTCCCGCCTATGTACTGACTGTCGCGGCGGTAGTTGTAAACCTTGCTGGGCTTTTAGTCAGCCTGACCGAGCCCGCTGCGCTGTTATTTACGGTATCAGGATTTATTTCCTGTGCAGTCGGAAGCTATTTATCGTTTTTTGCCGTAGGGCTGGTGACCACCGTTTGCGAGTGGAATAAGTTAGGCTGCGGCGCTTTAAAAAAGCTTATGTATGCTTTCAGCTTTCCGCTTTTCATGGCGACATATATACCGATATCCATTGCGGCACTGTTTGTGAGGGTGGAGTGGAAGCCGATTGTCCACCGCAGGAGCGTGAGCCTGAGTCAGCTCCGCGAGGCGCAAAAGTAAAAATAATATTCTGAATCTGCCCGGCCCCGATTTGATTATATGGGGCACAGGGCAGATTTTTGCGTTTTTCTCTTGTATTCCGGCGCAAAATAGTATATAATAAACTCTATCTTTAGCCATTGAAATTTTTGAGCTGAAAATTTTGCCGCGGCAATGACAGCCGTCGGTAAAATCAAAGCAGCATTTTTATATTGTGGCTCGATGGGGAGATTTTATACAATCTGTAAGAAATACAGAGGCTGATTGCGCAAATTTTCCCCTGTTTTTTTGAGCCGAGTGCAACAATTCCGCTTGTTTTTGACACTTAATATACAGAGCCTTGAGACGGCGCTGTATTCATTCTGCGGCAACTTGAGGTGAGAGAATGAAATCCGGCTTTTCAGAGCTTGTAGCCAAAGCAAAGAAGGGCGACAGTCAGGCGTTCGCCGAGCTGTATTCCGCTGTTTATAAAGAGCTTTATTATTATGCCCTGTGCAACCTTAACAACAGTGACGACGCCGCGGACGCGGTGAGCGACGCTGTTCTTGACGCGTTTTCGAGCATAAAGAGTCTTCGCAACGAGGATGCCTTCAAGGGCTGGATGGTCAGGATACTGACGGCGAAGATAAAGAGGAAGCAGGCGGAGTATATCAGCCGGCGCGAGTATGTGACGTCTATGACCGCCGATTCCGACGATGACGACGACAAGCTTATGGACATACCGGAGCACGAGTCGAAGTATGAGGGAATTGAGCTTTTGGATCATATCGAGAGCCTGACTCATAACGAAAAAATGTGCTTCTCACTCAACGCGATCTACGGCTATACCGGAGACGAGATAGCCAAGATAACCGGAATAAATTCAGCGACAGTCAGAACATATCTCTCAAGAGGCAAAGCAAAATTAAGAAAGCTTCTTGCGGAGAGCATGTAGCCTAATCAGGCTTTACACTAACTATTTAAATGACGAAAGGAGGCCGTGTTAAGATGAACAATATTTACTCCGAGATGCTAAGCAGTCTTCCGGTACCGGAACGACTCAGCCCGGAGAATATTGCCTTAATGCTTGAAGAGAACTCGGCGGCGAAGAAAAACCGCGCCATGATCTCGTCGGATTTAGGGGCGGAGAGCAAGCGAGAGCTGCCTAAGTCGAAAGAGACGGTAACAGTGACACGACCCTCCGAGATATACACTCAGGACGCCGTAGCGGAGGCTTCGGAGAAGCCGGAGGAGAGCGCCGCCGGAACGAAGATAAATGAGATTTCGGTATCCGAAGAGAAGACCCCGAGCGCTCGCAGGGAGAAGACTGCTGCCGGAAAGCCCGTCAGACGCACAGCTTACTACAGGGCTGTTTTGTCGATAGCGGCATGCGCGGCGCTTGTCTTCGGAATGACGAGATACTTTGACAACGGAGAGGTCGCTCAGATAGACACCGAGATAAAGGGAAGCACCTATGCCAGCGACTATGACGAGCTGCATAAGACCTTCAGGAAGTATTATGTGGACGACGAGGAAAAGCAGACTCTTGACTCCGCGATGGCGCAGATAGAGCATTCCTACGATGAATCTCAGGGCAGCGAGGTGAGCGACAACGTCACCGAACCCTCCCAGACGACCACGCCTGAGGACGCTGTCACCGGCGAGGTGACCAAGCCGCAGGAGGACACTACCGGGGAGAACACCGTTCCGACAGTTCCTGACGAGATGGAGACACAGCCTCAGACGCCCGACGAAAATGTAAGCATAGAGGAAGTAGATCCGGCTGATACTCCTCTTCCTGAATTTACGGGAGAGGCTTTGGATAATGCCATCATCTCGGGTAACAGGATTTATGTGATAGACGGCAACGCCGTAAAGGTCATATTGACGGATAACGGTCAGATGAGCTATATCGGCGACATAACGCCCTCATGCGATATGTTTGAGACAAAGACCCTTGAGAAGGTAATCCCGATGGGGGACAGGGTCGCGCTGATTTACTCATCTGTAAATGAGGAGCCGGAGTCAATACCGGTATTCGAGGACAACGGCACGCTGGTCGATGAGATATTTGACAGCTTCTACACCGAGGAGCAGGCTTCAAGTCAGGTTCGCTCTGTCGAGGTGGCTATATACGATGTTTATCAGAACGGTGTGATTTCACAGCTGTCTGTTCTTTCTCAGAACGGCACGCTGGTCGATGTCAGGTCTGACGGGGAGTACATCTACCTTGTAACCGACTATGACGACTACAGAAACGCTCCTCTGACGGGAGTAGATGATCTTGACAGCTATGTCCCCAGCTACGAGCAGGACGGCGTCAAGTATTACATCCAGCCCGAGAACATTCTCATTCCCGGATATGTCTCGACAACCGATTATACGATCGTCAGCGGAGTGTCGATAGGCGCGTTTGGCGTTACCGCCGATGTTCAGGCGGTTCTCGGCTCTGAGGGAAAGGTAATAGTTACCGACGGCGCGGTGTATATATACGGCTACTCAGGCGGCGGTGGGGTTGACGAGACTGTCTGCGAGAAACTCAGGCTCAGTTACGGAATGGCTCGTTACGAGAATTCCTATGCCGTAGAGGGCGTGGCTCTTGCAGGCGGAATATACGAGTGTGACGGCACGATCTTTGTCACCACGCTCAAAAAGAGCGATACCGGTTATACCACGGTGGTATACGCGTTTGACTCCGAGATGAATATGCTTTCCAGAGTAGAGTTTCCGGCTGCCGTACGCAAGGTAAGCTTTGACGGCAAGAAGGTATATCTTACAAACGGAGCAAAGAGCTACGGAGCCGATTTCAGCCAGCCTGCGAACCCGCAGCTCATAGACTATAAGGCTCAGGCGGAAATAGATCTTACATCTAATCTCATGGAGTTTGGCAACGGATATGTTACGTTGACCCGCGGTAAAGACGGAAGCATAGTGCTTTCAAAGATAGTGCCCGCAGACGGCGGGTACATCACCGAGGCGTTTACGACCGTAGCCTCCCCGACGGGAGATCCTACGTCGATGGCGCTTGGCGACAACAGTGTTATGTACCTTGATCCGTACAGCGGATATGTGGGAGTTCCGTACGGGTTCTTTGACGGCTATGATTATTGCTACAGGTACGCGCTGTACAGACTGACCGGGGCAGGTTTTGAGCTGGTAGGTCAGATCGAGTCCCACGAAGTCGATGAGGCGTTTGAAATGGGACGCTCAGAGCTCAGCAGCGGGATACTCTATATCTTCTCTGAGGGAAGAATATACTCGGCGACGGTAGGAAGCTCGCTTTCCGTAATAAGCTCGGCTGAGCTTATCGAGTCGAGCTACAGCGGTCACTCGAGCTGGTAAGGCTGTAATCGTTCAGGTTAAGCGAATAGGCGGCATGGGGCTTGGTGCTCTGTGCCGCTTTTTATTTTGGGCAGTTAGGCTTGTAAGAGCGCTTTGCATAAATGTGGAAATAGTGCTTTTAAGGCAAAAAAAGAATTTCAACAAAAACTCAAAAAAGCACTTGACATTTTTACTTGCCTGTGCTAAAATACCTATCGTTGCAGCGCTGCTGGTGTAGCTCAGTTGGTAGAGCAGCTGATTTGTAATCAGCAGGTCGGGGGTTCGAGTCCGTCCACCAGCTCCAAGTATGCCTTCGATAAGGACTGCAGCTTAAACTAAATATGGGAGAGTTCCCGAGTGGCCAAAGGGGGCAGACTGTAAATCTGTTGCTATTTAGCTTCGATGGTCCGAATCCATCCTCTCCCACCAGAAAAGTCCGAACGTGTTTGGCGTTCGGGCTTTTTTATTGTATTTTTGAAAAAATAACAAATGGGCATCCGCAAGCCGATCAAGGTTGAACAGGGAAGAGTGATAAGATCATCCCATCATCTTTTTCACATACATATCTAATCCACAAAGCCATAACAATTATATAAAATAATTTAACTATCTATTTACATTTTATGCAATTTGATATTTATTTTCACAACAAGAAAAGCTTCGTTTGAGGAGTCCCTCAAGTCTGCTTTGCTGATTAAAGTGATTCACATTCCCACCTACATTTTGATTTTCATTCTGGGGGTCATAATGGGTATGATGTTCTTTATGACTTTCCCTTTCATTATGTTGCTGTTGGTGGTTGATTTATTTACACTGTGTATCAGCGATATGGTCAGCATATATTCTCTTATAAAGGGTCTTGCGACTAAAAACATGTGTTCAAAGGTTCTGCCGGCAATAGCGTTTGTCTGTCAGTTTGTTTGGTGTGCAGATATTATCAGCTTATTGATTGTTGCCGCTGTCAATAAAATCAAAAAAACAGGCTTACCAATAACGCTTTGATGAAGTGAAGCTCCGGCAAGGATAGACTCAATTCCTTGTCGAATGCAAATGTACAATTTATGCGTAAACGCAGGACGAGATGACGGCTGCGGCGACTTTTTCCGGGATTACGGAGAACAGTTCGTACGCGGGAGAAAAACATTTGAACCCGGCGTCTAAAAAAGAGCAGTGCGGAAAAGAAGCGCAGCACAACCAGAGTACAGCTTTAAATCAATAAAGTAAGGGAATAAACGTATCTGACGGAGAGAAATAAATGCGGATTAGTGTATTTTCCTCACGCACATAACCTAAAAAATCTAAAAGGGGAAGTTTTTTATCTTCTTTTTTTATAAATAGTGCCATAAATTCTCAAGCTGCTTGACATTTTCCGCGTATCGACTTATAATTATAAGGACTTATAAGTTAAGCTTGGGTTAAATCCCGGTAAAGCTTTACGGTTAAGCGCAGTATTGCTGGAAAACGCATACTGCTAAATTCGCATAATTGCGAAAATAATTGGAGGTAAGTAAAACATGAAAAAGCTACTTGCGATTTTCTTGGCTTTACTCATGGTCGTTTCAGTGTTCACCGCTTGCGATAACACTGCCAACAATGATCCCGCGTCCACTACACCGGACAACGGCGACAATGTTGAAGGCGACGGCAATGAGGACGAAGCTGAGAGAGAAGTTGTAGAGTTCGCTCCCGATGCTGAATATGTATACAAGGATGCGGTCGGCGTTATGGCGACCAACTGGAATCCTCATACATATCAGACGCAAGATGATTCTTATCCTACTGAATTCATCAGAGCTGGATTCTACAGCTTCATCTACAACGACGAGCTTAACCCTGTAGAGGGCAAGGATCCCTACACCGGTTATGTAATCATTCCTGAGATGGCGGCTTCTATGCCTGTCGATGTAACCGAAGAGGTTAAGGCTGAGCATCCCGAGTTCAACATTCCAGAGTCCGCTACATCCGGATACGCCTACACCATCGACCTCAACCCCGATGCTGTTTGGGAGGACGGAACTCCTATCAACGCCGATTCTTATGTTTACTCGATGAAGAGACTTCTTGACCCCGAGCTCAAGAACTACAGAGCTGTTGACTACTATGCGCAGAGTCTCTCCATCGCAGGCGCAGAGGCATATGCTAACGGAGGTCAGACTTCCTATGCTGACGCAGCCAGCGCCTACACTCTTGCCGACCTCACCAAGAACGAGGACGGTCAGTATGTAAACGCCGACGGCAAGAAGATGTACATTGGACTTAATGTTATTCTTTCATACCTTGGCGGAGATACCCTCAAGGGCTATGTTGATTCCTTCGGAGCCGATTACTTCGACATGACCAACTGGGAAACCCTCGTTGACATGATGGACGCGAACGGAGCTATCCCGCTGACCGATGAGAACCTTGCTTTGTTCACTCCCGTAATTGCTACCGAGGCTTGGGGCGAGACCGCTGACTTCGCTTACAACTACTTCGTAGTAGGTACTGACAACCCTGTTGTTGAATACGAGGGAACCGTTGGTCTTTACAAGTCCGGCGACTACCAGATCACTATGGTTCTTTCCAAGTCTTTGGCCGGCTTCAACCTTCTTTACAGCCTTTCCTCTAACTGGCTTGTAAACGAGGATCTTTATGAGTCCTGCCTCTCTGAGAACAACGGCGTTTGGACTTCTACCTACAACACCAGCGTTGAGACTACATTGTCCTACGGTCCTTACAAGCTCACCGACTACCAGGCTGATAAGCACATGCGCTTTGAGAGAAACGAGAACTGGTACGGCTACACCGACGGCAAGCATCAGTATGTTGACCCTGTCGACGGCAAGATCTACCCCATGTACATGTCTACAGCTATCGATACTCAGGTTGTTGCCGAGTCTTCAACTCAGAAGCTCATGTTCCTCAAGGGCGAGCTCATGACCTACGGACTTCAGACTGAGGACTTCGAGACCTACAGAAGCTCTGATTACTGCTATGCTACTCCCGCAGAGACAACCTTCTTCCTCATCCTCAACGGACACAGGGAGGCTATTGCACAGCGTGAGTCGGCTGCTGACTTCGACAAGACCAAGTACGATCTTGAGACTATGACCAACCTCAACTTCAGAAAGGCTCTTGCCGTTTCCTACGACAGAGATCTCTTTGCTGCTACTATTTCTCCCGCGAGATCCGCTGGCTATGGTATCGTCGGTTCCAACTACATCTACGATCCTGAGACCGGTGCTCAGTACAGAGACACCGATCAGGCTAAGCAGGCTCTTTGCGACTTCTACTCTGTAAATGTCGACGACTACGATTCACTCGATGAGGCTGCCGCTTCCATCACCGGTTACGACCCTGTAGCCGCTAAGGAGCTCTTTACCGCAGCATTCAATGATGCTCTTGAGGCAGGCTACATCACCGATAACGACGGCGACGGAATCTCCGACCAGACTGTAAGAATCGAGTATTGCCTCTCTGCTGACGACGACTTCCAGACCAAGCTTGTTAACTACCTTAACGAGAAGGTCAACGAGGCTGCCCAGGGCACACCTTTCGAGGGCAAGATCGAGATCTACAAGTCCGCTCCTTACCAGAACGAGTGGTCAGACAAGATCAAGACCGGTATGTCCGACTGCGTACTCGCCGGTTGGACAGGTTCAGCTCTTGATCCGTTTGGACTTACCGATCTCTATGTAAATCCCGCTTATGCTTACGACGGAGCTTGGTTCGATGCTAACAGTGTCGAGATGACCATGACCATCGACGGAACCGAGATCACCGGTACTCTCGTTCAGTGGTCTGACGCTCTTAACGGAGCTACCGTTGACTTCGGCGGCACCGAGTACAACTTCGGCGACGGAATGGCTGACGTTGAGACAAGACTTGACATTCTTGCTGCTCTCGAGGTCGAGTTCCTCAAGACCTATAACTACCTCCCGCTCATCCAGGATGGCGGAATGACGCTCCTTACCCAGCAGGCTTACTATGTTATTGAGGAGTACAATCCTATCATGGGACGTGGCGGAATCCAGTACTTGAAGTACAACTACAACGAGGACGAGTGGACTGATTATATCGCAGAGCAGGGCGGCGAGCTTCGTTACTAATTTCAGATAACGGTCGCTCCGGTCTTACGCTTTAGCGTAATCAAATCCAAAATTCCAAAAGCAATATTTAATGATTGCTCAGGTGCAGGCGCAGGGCAAAAAAGTCCTGCGCCTGTGTTTTCATGTTTTTTTCAAAACTTTATCGCTTAAAAGCGATAGTGCTTTGAAGGATACATAAAAACAAAAAATTTTAAATGGAGGATGTCAGATGGCAAAATACATTATTCAAAGAACGCTGTTAATGCTTATGACTCTGTTTGTCATAGTATTGATCTGCTTTGTTCTCATCAGGATGCTTCCGCCCGCTCCGCTTCCGGTCGGTGATCCGCACTCCGACATAATTGAGGCTCGCCGCGAGGCCATGGGCTATAACAAGCCCTATCTGGTGCAGTTCGGGATATACCTGAGGGATATATTCACGAAATTTGACTTTGGAGTATCGGACAAGCTTTATTTCGGTCAGGATGTCGCCGGAATATTCATGGAAAAGCTTCCCGCTACTATTGTAGTTAACCTGTACTCGATAATCCTCAGTATTCCGATAGGAATAGGCTTTGGAATCATAGCTGCGCTCAAGAAGAATACGTGGATAGATAATGTCATCTCGACGGCGACCATGGCTCTTATCTCGGTGCCGAGCTTTGTTTACGCGTTTATAATCCAGTACTTCCTGTCCTATAAATTAGGCTGGTTCCCGTTTCTTATTAAGGACGGCACCGACTGGTTCTCCTGGCCGATGTTCTGGAGCATGATACCCTGCGTACTGTCTCTTTCGCTCGGAGTAATAGCAGGGTTTACAAGAACCACCAGAGCCGAGCTTACCGAGGTGCTTACAAGTGAATTTATGCTTTTGGCAAGGACAAAGGGTCTTACAAAGCTTCAGGCTACCGTAAGGCACGCGTTCCGCAACTGCATGGTGGTCATCGTACCCTCTATTTTCGGTTCGTTCATAGGAATACTCAGCGGTTCGGTAATCATTGAGAAAATATTCGGAGTGCCCGGCGTTGGACAGCTCTACATAAACGCCATTAACGGTCAGGATTACCCGATGTTCATGCTTGATACCATTTTCTACACAACCATAGGACTGGCTGCGAACATTGTAGTCGACATAAGCTACGGCTTTATCGACCCGCGTATAAGAATGGGGTCTAAGAAATGATGAATAATTCTGTTAGTAAAATGGAATACGAGCATATCCCAAAGGAAATGTTTGAATTTGCGCATTTGGACGACAAAATTCACGACGCCAAGTTTGAGACCAAGGCTCGCGGCTATTTTGCCGACGCCATGATCCGCTTCAAGAAGAGCAGGGCTGCCGTAGTAGGAGCATGGATAATCATTGCGCTGTTTGCATTCAGCATTCTGTCGCCTATTATCTCTCCATATTCAATCACGGATCAGGACAAGTTCTATGTAAACTCAGGTCCTTTCATACGCGAAATAGCCGACCTCAACATCGGCCTGTTTGACGGAGCCAATACAAAGACCTCAGTCAATGATATTCAGCTTGCGTACTGGAAGGGCATAGCCGTTGAGACCGGCATGGATCCGCTCATCAAGATACTTGATACCTATGAAACGGTATCCATGTACCGAGGTCAGGAAAAGATAAGCTATACCTACAAGGTAAGCACGAACAAGTACTACGAGCAGGGAATAATGTACAGAGTCCTGAGCTACGAGGAGTTTGAGGCTATCCAGGACTGGCAGGACGAGACCGGCATACAGGTAATTTATCCATATGTAATGCCGGAGGACATTCAGGGAATATCAGACAGGGCAAACATCTGGTATCAGGTATCTGACACGAGGGGAACTCCTGTTTACGATGAGAACGGCAACTTCATTCCCGCTTACTCCACCAACTCGGCTGCCGAGGGCGCGCCCTACGACTCAATAAGGGTGCCCGGAGACGACGGAAGCTATATCTACAGCATACGCAAGTCCGGAGCCGTTCAGGTCCGTATGTGCTACTACAACTATTACCAGTATGTGAACGGACATGAGCCGTTCTACATCTTTGGCACGAACTCAATGGGCATGGATCTGTTCCTCGCTATAGGAATAGGTTCAAGATTTTCAATAATATTCGCAATAATCGTTTCTGTCATCAACCTCACTATCGGTGCGGTTTACGGAGCTATTCAGGGCTACTACGGCGGCTACATCGATCTTATCATGGACAGAATCGCGGATATTCTTTCCGGCGTACCTTTCATGGTAGTAGCGGTTCTCTTCCAGCTTCACTTAGCGCAAAAGGTGGGAATTGTGCCGTCCTTCCTGTTCGCGTTTGTGCTTACGGGATGGATAGGTATGGCGGCGCTCACAAGAAAGCAGTTCTATAGATTCAAGGGTCAGGAGTTCGTAATGGCGGCAAGGACGCTGGGCGCTTCCGACTGGCGGCTGATGTTCAAGCACATCTTCCCTAATTCACTCGGAACCATTGTAACGAGCTGTGCGCTTGTAATACCGAGCGTAATAAGCTCCGAGACCTCTCTTACATACCTCGGAATAGTAAACATTTCAGCGTTTGCCGGCACGAGTATAGGCACACTGCTGTCTCAGGGTCAGACCTCCATCTCGAGCTCGCCCCACGCAATGTTCTTCCCGGCATTATACTTCGCGCTTTTGCTTATTGCCTTCAATCTTTTCGGCAATGGCTTGAGAGACGCGTTCAACCCGTCAACGAGAGGAGTGGAGGACTGATATGGAAAACAAGCTTCATGTTAAAGACCTCACGATATCTTTTCGCACCTCTAACGGCAAGGTGCAGGCTGTAAGAAACATCAGCTTTGATCTTGCCAAGGGCGAGACACTCTCTATTGTAGGCGAGTCTGGCTCAGGCAAATCGGTAACCTCGAAGGCGATTTTGGGAATACTCGCCGGCAACGCCATAATCGAGGGCGGAGAGATAATATACGACGGCAAGGATCTCCTTAAGATATCGGAGGAGGATTTCCACAAAATCCGCGGCGACAAGATAGCGATGATCTTCCAGGACCCGATGTCCAGCCTTAATCCTATCGTTAAGATAGGAAGACAGCTCACCGAGGCTATGATACTCAAGGGAAAGGCAAGACAGCGCGAGAGCCGCACCAACTTCAACACTTATCTTAAGAATCTGGGCACAAGCATGAAGGAGGCGCTTGCCTCGGGAAACTCCTCTGTCGCGTCTGAGATAGACAGTATGTGCCGCAATTTCGATAAGTTTGAGTATAAGCATCTCGATCTGGAGTCGGCTTACAACGTGGCTCACGAGGCGGCGCAGGAGGCTTCAAGTGACATATCAGATCTGGTATTCCAGCTTGAAAAGAACGCGGCAAAGGATCTTCCGTTCGTGCTCAAGGAAATATCCAGAAATGCCAAGGCGTCCGTTCAGGAGTATGTAGTCAAGGATAAGGCTAATGCGTTGAACGAGCTTGTAAACGCCATACCGGCTCTGCATTCAAAGGCGAAGAAAACAAAGGACTACTCCGAGATTATAACCAATCTTCGCAAAATCAAGTCGATTCTTGACGAGGCGCTCTCGTTTGAGATGCCCAACTTCTTTGCAATGGGATATTATGTTACCTTCTCAGGTCAGCCGCTTCCCAAGATGGGAGTAAGCGAGCTCAACGTATTCCTGCGCAAGTACCTCGATGACAACTTTATGCTCGACTTTATCTCAAAGGCACGTCAGGGAATAGAGCTTTCGGCAAAAAGGTCATACGACAACAAGCGCAAGGCTATAGAGGCGCTGAGAGCTAAGGTATCGGTGTTCGAAAAGCCCGAGCTGAACAAGGCGGAGTGCCACGCTGCCGCAAAAGAGCTTTCAGCGAAGGTAAACGCTTGCATCAACAGGCTTGAGATTGTCAAGGACAGCCTGACCTACACATTTGCGTCCGCTCTCAAGTCGGATATAGATGTATACTTCAACGCGATTGTCAAGAACAAGACGGAGCAGGCGAAGTACGACAAGGCGAAGGCGAAGTACGACAAAAAGGCCGCAAGGGGCAAGACACCCGATTACACCATTCCGGCTCCCGCTATAATAGATCTTGATCGCGCTAAGGATAATATATCTTACCAGATCTACAGGCTTATAGACTATTACGAGGAGTCGCTTAAAGCCGCTCCCATGAGAGACTACGCAGCAGAGACGGTAGACGCCATAGATTATCTGAAGGCTAACGCCTCCGGAGTGGTCAACAAGGTAACAAAGAAAATAGCAAAGGCGAGAGCCATAAAGCTTATGGAAGAGGTAGGAATAGCGGAGCCGAGAAAGAGATACAACCAGTATCCCTTTGAATTCTCGGGAGGTATGCGCCAGCGTATAGTCATAGCTATCGCTTTGGCGGCCGACCCCGATATACTTATCTGCGACGAGCCTACGACCGCGCTCGACGTTACCATCCAGTCTCAGATACTTGAGCTTATAAACAAGCTTAAGGATGAGAGAAAGCTCTCGGTAATATTCATCACTCACGATTTGGGCGTAGTTGCGAATATGGCGGACAGAATAGCGGTAATGTACGCGGGAAAAATAGTAGAATACGGAACCTCTGAGGACATATTCTACCATTCCGCTCACCCCTACACATGGGCGCTTCTTTCCTCGATGCCCGACCTTGACACCAACGAAAGGCTCGAGGCTATTCCCGGAACGCCTCCGAACATGATTTACCCGCCCAAGGGCGACGCCTTCGCCGCGAGAAACAAGTACGCCATGAAGATCGACTTCGAGCGTCAGCCTCCGATGTTCAAGATATCGGATACTCACCATGCCGCCACATGGCTGCTGCATCCCGACGCGCCAAAGGTCGATCCTCCCAAGATAATACTGGACAGAATCAAGAGAATGCAGGAAAAGGGGGGAACAGGCGATGAGCAATAACGAACTTAATAATAAAGTGGATGTTGAGCTTGAATCCGATGTTCTTCTCAGGGTTAACCATCTCTGCCAATACTTCAAGATGGGACAGAGCGAGCTTAAGGCGGTTGACGACGTAAGCTTCGACATCAAGAAGGGCGAGGTCTTCGGTCTGGTCGGCGAATCGGGCTGCGGAAAGACGACCACCGGACGCTCGATAATCAAGCTATATAATATAACCTCCGGAGACGTCATCTTCAAGGGCGTCAGAATATGCGCTGGAACGCGCAGCTACAGGGACGCCATCAAGAACGCGAAAGCTCAAATGAGCGAGAAGCTAAAGAGCGCTTCCGGAGAGGAAGCTGCAAAGATAAGGGCGGAATATCAGGCGATAATCAAGGAGCAGCAGGAGAAGATAAAGGCTGCGAACTACGACCAGAAGAACTGTGACAAGGAGTACTCCGAGAAGCTTGTTGAAGCGGTAAACGCAAAGTATCTTCCGCTTATTGAAAAAGCGTCTCCTGCCGAAAAGGCTAAAATAACTGCCGAGTATAAAAACGAGCTCAGAAAAGCGCAGCGCACCAAGCTTGTCACCCAGATCCAGATGATCTTCCAGGACCCGATAGCTTCCTTGGACCCCAGAATGACGGTTCGCGAAATAATTTCCGAGGGACTTGTAATTCAGGGCGAAAGAAACCAGAAGGTCATAAACCAGAAGGTATACGATATGCTTGAGCTGGTAGGGCTTGTACCTGAGCACGCGAGCCGTTATCCGCACGAGTTTTCCGGCGGACAGCGTCAGCGTATCGGCGTCGCGAGATCCATTATAATGAACCCGGACCTGATAATCGCGGACGAGCCGGTATCAGCTCTTGACGTTTCGATTCAGGCTCAGGTAATAAATCTTCTCAATGATCTTCGTGATCGCTTCGGACTGACGATAATGTTTATAGCGCACGACCTGTCGGTAGTAAAGTACTTCTCTGACAGGATAGGAGTTATGTACTACGGAAAGATGGTCGAGCTTGCGCCTTCCGACGAGCTGTTCCTGAATCCTTTGCATCCTTACACCCGCTCGCTTCTTTCGGCGATACCTCTTCCCGACCCGATATACGAGAAGCAGAGAAAGAGAATCTCATACAATCCTCTTGCCGAGCATGATTACTCGGTTGACAAGCCCTCGTTCAGGGAGGTAAAGCCGGGTCACTTCGTGCAGTGCAACCAGGCGGAGTATGAGAGGTATATGAAAATACTGAAGTAATCCCATGAGGAACAAGGTTTTTTACAGGTACTTGGGCTGCGTGATAGCGGCGGTCGTCATACTCGCGCTTTTCTACGGCTTTTCGGAGGATCTCTTTGAAAGCCGGAGCGCGGCCGACGTAATCAGGGTGCTGTCAGACGGCTTTGCCGTGAGCGGAGTAATTCTTGCGGGCACAGGCGCGCTGAGCTGGGCAAGCTCGAAGGGCGCATATGACATGATTTACTACGGCGTCGACTCAATGATAAGACCGTTCACATCCAGGAGGCACGAGTACGAAAGCTTTTACGATTTTAAGCTCAGAAAGACGGAGCAAAGAAAGCCGTGGCTCAAGGAATGCCTGATAACCGGAATTCTGCTGCTGGCCGTTTGCGCCGTACTGACAGGGATTTTTTTCTTGGTTGACAGATAAACAGACAAAGCGAAAGCTGCACGGAGCTCAAGGGCGTTCTGTGCAGCTTTGTGTTTTATCCGAGCGCGACGTCAAGAAGCATCATTACGGCGAAGCCCGCTACTATTCCCGAGGTAGCGAGGTACGGGTCGGCGTCCTGATTTTTCTGACATTCGGGTATAAGCTCGTGCACCGCGACAAGAATCATCGCTCCTGCCGCAAAAGCGAGCGCAAAGGGGAGCATTGATTGTATGTGAACCACCATGCTGGCGCCAATGACGCCCGCTATAGGCTCTACTATTCCGGATGCCTGACCGATAAGGAAGCTCTTTGTCCTTGAGAGACCCTCGCGCCTTAGAGGCAGGGACACCGCCGCACCCTCCGGGAAGTTCTGGAGCCCTATGCCCATGGCGATAACTACCGAGCCCATCAGCGACTCCGGGTCGCTCGCGCCGTTGTGCAGAGCTCCGAACGCCACGCCTACGGCAAGACCCTCCGGAATATTGTGAAGGGTTATGGACAGGACGAGAAGTATGAGCCTGTTATGTCTTGAACCGGCTGCGGGAAAGGAGTTTTTCTGGGTTCTTCGGGCATAGCTCACTATTTTGTCCGACGCCCAAAGGAATGCAGCTCCGCATAGAAATCCGGCAGTTGCCACTATCCATGCCGGAATTGATAAGTACAGCTCCGCTCTTTCGATCGCCGGCTGCAAAAGCGACCAAAAGCTCGCGGCAATCATTACGCCGGCTGCAAAGCCAAGCATAAGGTTTAGTATTTTCTGGTTTGCCGCCTTAAAGAAAATGACTGTCAGGGCGCCGAGAGCGGTTACCATCCATGTTCCCAAGGTAGCCACCAGCGCCATAATGACGACATTTGACATTGAATCACCTCTTAAGCATTATATGAGGCGGGGTGCGGCAGGGTGCGCGGGGTTGAAATAAGAGAAAAATACTGATATACTTTTTACAGCGTCACAGCCGCCGCAAGGGGTAGCGCCATGCCTGCTGAGATGCGCGGCAGTCAAAAAGACTCGGGCATGATTTAGATGTCAGCGGATCGAGTCAGTTTATAAGACGTAAAGGAAGTTGATGCAAGATGTCGTGGGAGTTTGTGATAAAGCCGGTAGCTCACATACAGAACGAGTTCAATTCCAAATTCGGCATACCGAGGCAGAGCGGTCTGCTCGATGGAGTAAGCTCTACGATAATATTTGAGCCGCAGTTTAGAAATCCCGACGCTCTTCGCGGCATAGAAGAGTACAGCCACATATGGCTGATATGGCAGTTTTCGGAGTCACTTAGGGACGGCTTTCGCCCGACCGTGAGACCGCCGAGACTCGGAGGGAATAAACGGGTGGGAGTATTCGCAACGCGCTCGCCCTTTAGACCTAACTCAATGGGTCTTTCCTGCGTCCGTCTGATAGGCGTCAGGGATACCGCCAAATACGGCAGGGTGCTTGAGGTTGCCGGCGCAGACCTGATGAACGGCACGCCGATATTTGATATAAAGCCGTATGTAAAATACTCCGACTCCCACCCGGAGGCGGAGTGCAGCTTTTCGGACGAGTACAGCGGCTACGGACTCAAGGTGAGCGTTCCTGACAGCCTGGCGGGGAAAATGCCTGAAGAAACCATGAGAGCGGTTGTGCAGATGCTGAAAAACGACCCTCGTCCCGCGTATCAGCACGATGCGTACCGCGAGTACGCTTTTGAGTACGGCGGATTTTCGGTGCGCTTTAGGGTCGCGGGCGACACCGCCGAAGTAACGGAGGTTTTGGCGTGCGATGAACAATAGAGCCTTGCCACCGGCAGCGTGAATTTAAGGCTCAACGCGGCGCGGATAAATTTAGCCCCCGGCTCTTCCGTCAAGGAAGGGTCAGGGGCGTTAGCTTTATTTAGGGCGTGGGATTATCTCATCTCGGCGATGACGTCTGCAAGAAGCTTGATGCCTCTTGTTATTTCCTCGTCTGATGGCATCGAGTAATTGAGTCTGAACGAGCGTGTGATTTCAGACTCATCTGGCAAGAACGCCGTTCCGGGAACCACAAACACATTCTTTTCAGAGCAGCGCTTTATGAATTCGCCGAGGTCATAGCCCTCCGGCAGGCTGCACCACAGGAATATTCCGCCGTCCGGGCGAGTAAACTTGACATCGGATGGCATAAATTTCTCGAGCGCGCTGATCATGAGCCCCGCCTTGTGGCTGTAAAGCTTTCTTATTTTAGCTATGTGCTCCTCAAGGTCGTACTCGGACATGTATTTTGCGCAGACCATCTGGAAGAACATGTTGGTGTGAACGTCCTCGACCTGTTTTGCGACTACTATCTTGCTGACAAGCGCCTTGTTTGCGGTAAGAGTGCCTATGCGTATTCCGGCCGAAAGAATTTTTGAGAACGAGCCGCAGTAAACCACTCTTCCCTCGGTGTCAAAGCTCTTGTAGGTCGGAACATCCTCGCCTGAGAACCTGAGGTCTCCGTATGGATTGTCCTCTATTATGACAACGTCGTATTTTGACGCGAGCGCGTAAACAGCCTTTCTGTTTTCCAATGTCGAGGTTATTCCGGCGGGGTTCTGGAATGACGGAATAGTGTAGATGATCTTTGTTCTGGGGTTTTCGGCGAGGGCTTTCTCAAGAGCGGCGATATCCATTCCGTCGTCTCCCAAGGGCACGCCGACGAGTTTTGCGCCAAGAGAGCGGAAAGCGTTGAGAGCGCCTATAAAGCTGGGGTTTTCCGATATCACGACGTCTCCCTCGTTGCACATAACCTTGCAGGTAAGCTCTATTCCCTGCTGACCGCCGGACACGATGATGGTTTCGTCGTCGTCACCGCCGATGCCGTATACTCTTTTCAGGCGGGCGCTGACCAGCTCGCGGAGCTTCGGATATCCCTCTGTCACGCCGTACTGGAGAGCGGTTATAGGCTCCTCGGTGAGTATCTGAGAGGCTATTTTTCTTATTTCCTCGACCGGGAAGGATTCCGGGCTCGGGTTTCCGGCGGCAAAGCTTATGCAGCCCGGCTTGCCGAGGCTTTTAAATATTTCCCTTATTGCGGAGGGCTTCATGTTTACAAATTTATCAGATATTTTATACTCCATTTTTATACCGCCTTTTAACAAATTATTATCTTTTAGGAGGATAGTCCTCCCGCATATGCGTTATTTATAATTATATCACGAATAACCCACGTTGTAAAGAATTTCAGTAAAACGTCTTGAGCGCACATATAGTAAAACCTGCATGAGTAATATTAACTGTAGCCAAGAAGGCGCAACCGGGATTTTTATTTTGAAAAAATGCAAAAATCCACGAATCTGATATTATTAGCTTAAAAAGATGAATTATGAAAAATAAAGTCATATGTCAATATTGACATAAGTTTCATGTAGTGATATAATCAAGTTAGCCAATATTCTTGAAAAAATATTTATAGGGGGAAGAAATATGAACTCAATAACAGCTAATTACAAGGTCGCCGCTCAGGTGCTTTCCAAGAAGCCGATTCTTCTGTGGGGTCTGTCGCTCATGAGCGGACTGCTGTCATTTCTTGCTGGTCTTTTTGGCGCATTGCCGATAATCAGTATTCCGATCGTTATAACCCTTGAGGCGAGCCTCGCGGCGCTCATGCTCAAGGGCTTGAAAGGGCAGACTGTGGCGTCGGCTGACCTGTTCGCCGGCTTCAACAACTTCAAGAAAGTTGCCGGAGGAATGGCATGGATGTATCTCTGGATACTCATCTGGGGACTTATCCCGATAGTCGGAATAGTTTTCGCGGTAATCAAGGCGTATTCCTACAGATTCACTCCCTACATACTGATGACAAGACCTGACGTCGGAGCGACCGAGGCTATTAAGCTCTCGATGAAGATGACCAACGGTCTGAAGGGAAAGATGTTCTGGGCGGATGTGTTTGTGTATCTTGCATTCTTTGTATGCGCGCTTGTTCTCGGCCTGTTCGCGTCGATTCCTTACATCGGGGTGCTTTTCGCGTTTATTCTAATCTTGTTAGAAGTGCTTTTCGCGGCGTTTTCCCCGATATTTGTCGGGCTTGTGCAGGCGAAGTTCTATGATGATGCCGCTTCCGGCGCCGGCGTTCAGACTCAGGTAGAGGTCATGTAACTGTTGCTCCTGCAACGCCGTATGGCGTGCTTTGCCGGATTGAGCAAAAATATCTTGAAAATCAGGGCTTCGGGTAACACCCGAAGCCCTTTTTTGAATTTTTGCCGCCGTTTCCTTGAAATATTTTTTTGCATCATATATAATTTAGCAAGGATGATTATTGCTGTCAACGGAGGTATACATATGAAAGAAATACTATTCGCTTCATCGAAAACGGGAGCGGCCGCTCCTATCTACATTGACCCGAACGGCAGCGGCTACGACTCGCTGTCGCTGATAGCCGAGGCATACTGCGACGATATCGAGGCGCTTACCGGTGTGAGACCGGCGATAGCTTCCGAGGAGCCGAAAAGCGGCGTATATGTAATAGCCGGCGTAATAGGAGACGAGCGGATAGCCGCGCAGGGCGTGGAGTGGCATATATCAGCGAGCGGCGGAAGCTTCAAGTCCCCCGACTGGGAAAGATATGAGATAAGGGTGGTATCGGAGGGCGAACGCACCAAGGTTGTAATAGCCGGCTCGGATAAGCGCGGAGCCGTCTACGGCATATTCCATATCACTCAGGATATCTTCGGGGTCAGCCCGTGGATATGGTGGGCTGACATCAAGCCGGTAAAAAAAGAGGAGCTCAGGGTCAGCGCTTCGGCTCTTGAGACGGTGTCAAAGCGTCCGTCTGTGAACTTCAGGGGATTTTTCATGAACGACGAAAACCCCTGCCTGAACGGCTTTGCCGACAGTCATTTCGGCGGACTCAACTATATGTTCTACGACGAGATATTCAAGCTCATATTAAGGCTCAAGGGAAACTACATGTGGCCCGCGATGTGGTCTAATAACTTCAGCTGGGACGGTATGGAGGGAGTGACAGGCAAGTTTGCCGAGCTTGAGAAGAAGTATCACTACAAATTAGGCGGGCTTATGTACTGCGACAGCCATCCCGGAGAGGATATACCCTATTCCTATCCGGACACAAATATCCGCAATACCTCAAATTCATATATCAAGCCGGGAGAGTACCCGATGAGCCTCGCTAACGCGGTCCTGGCTGAC
>CASDRM010000008.1 GCA_949283135.1 uncultured Ruminococcus sp. | reverse complement strand
ATGGTAATAGACGCCGCCAAGGGCGTGGAAAACCAGACCAGAAAGCTCTTTAAGGTTTGTGTGATGCGAAATATACCAATATTCACATTCATCAACAAACTCGACAGGGACTCAAGAAACCCCTTTGACCTGCTCAAGCAGATTGAGGACGAGCTCGGCATCGCTACCTGCCCGATGAACTGGCCGATAGGCAACGGCGTGGACTTCAAGGGCGTATACGACAGGTTCTCAAAGCACATTCTCTCCTACACCCCCAACGGAGGTCAAAAGGAGGTTGAAAAAGTCGAGGCGGAGCTTGGCGACCCATCGCTTGACTCTCTTATAGGCGAGGCGAACCACCGACAGCTCGCTGAGGACATTGAGCTTTTGGACGGAGCAAGCGAGGAGCTTGACCTTGACAAGGTGTCAAAGGGAAAGCTGTCTCCGGTGTTCTTCGGCTCGGCTTTAAACAACTTCGGCGTAGAGCCCTTCTTAGAGGGATTTTTGAAGATGGCTCCCTCCCCTCTTCCCCGTGAATCCGACGCCGGAATAGTCAATCCGACCGACGACTGCTTCTCAGCTTTTGTCTTCAAGATTCAAGCCAACATGAACAAGGCTCACCGCGACAGACTCACCTTCATGCGCATATGCTCAGGAAAATTCACAAGAGACATGGAAGTCTCCCACGTTCAGGGTGGCAACAAAAAAATGCGCCTTTCTCAGCCCCAGCAGATGATGGCTCAGGAGCGCGAAATTATAAACGAGGCATACGCAGGAGACATAATCGGAGTATTTGACCCGGGTATATTCTCTATAGGAGATACAGTTTGCACGCCGGGACATGAGCTCAAATTTGATGGAATACCCACTTTCGCGCCTGAGCACTTCGCGAGAATACGCCACAAGGATACAATGAAGCGCAAGCAGTTTGTAAAGGGCGCTACACAGATCGCTCAGGAGGGCGCTATCCAGATTTTCAGAGAGCCTGATTCCGGCTTTGAAGAGGTCATAGTCGGAGTTGTCGGAATGCTTCAGTTCGATGTTTTTGAGCACAGAATGGCAACCGAGTACAATGTCGAAATAATCAACGAGGGTCTGCCGTATCAGTATATCAGGTGGATAGACAACGAGGGTCTCGACCCGAAAAAGCTAAACCTGAGCTCAGACACAAAGATAGTTCAGGACTTCAAGGGCAACTACCTCCTCCTGTTCACAAGCGAATGGAACATACGCTGGGCGCTTGAGAAAAACGAAGGTCTTATACTGAGTGAGTTCAATAAAAACTGATAAAATGAACCCCGCAGTACCGTTTTATTTTGGTATTGCGGGGCTTTATCATATCATCTTATTAAGCTGTTCTGGTATTTCCAGAAGGCTGTTTACCGCAGGAGTTCCTGACGGCACACTTCCGTAGCCATACGCGGCGTGGATAAACCTGACTCCCGCATTTATTGCTGACTCATAATCCCCCATGGTATCGCCAACATACACGCAGAAATCTATTTTATTTCTCTTCACCACAAGCTTTATATTATCCGCCTTGAGCTTGCGGGTGTTTCCCCAGCACTCTTTGTCGTCAAACAGTCTGTCAAGGTCGTAATGGCCGCAAAACGCCTCTATATATCCAGACTGGCAATTTGAAACGCAGGCTGTAAGCCAGCCGTCCGCCCTCAGACTCTCAAGCAGCTCTCTTAACCCGTCATAAAGCACCCCGCCGTGGCTGAGAATGTATTTATTCTCATACTCTGTACAGTACACCATTATGTCATACGCTCTCTTGGGGTCTACGCAATCAAAGAAAATGTGAGCTATGTCCTCCATGGTCTTACCCATAACACCCCGCATCTCATCAAGAGTTATCCTGCGTTCAATTCCAAGCTCCTCAAGCGCTTCATTGAACGAATCCGCAACGCTCTGCGATGCGTCCCACATAGTGCCGTCAAGGTCAAAAAGTACCGCCTTTTTCATTTGTGTCTCCTTCCGGGCATAATGAACCGCGTTACGCCCAAGATCTTTTTCAGATAGGAATGATACCATATATCGCGTCCTAATACAATACCGCCAGTCAAAAAGATAAAATGTATATTTGACATTTTCTCGCATATGTGATAAATTTGTTTTAAAGCGGTAATATGAATAAAATTTGCGCAGCCGCGACAAGAAAGGAAGCGTCTAAGAATGTCTAACATATGGCATGATATGAACCCGTCAAGAATAATCGCAGATGATTTTGTAGCGGTAATTGAGATTGAAAAGGGCTCGAAGAATAAATATGAGCTGGATAAGGAGACAGGTCTTATAATCCTTGACAGGATCTTATACACTTCCACCCATTACCCCGCCAACTATGGGCTTATACCTCGCACGCTTGCCGAGGACGGCGACCCTCTTGACGTGCTTGTCCTTTGCAGCGAATCACTCAAGCCGATGAGCCTCGTCCGCTGCTATCCGATAGGAGTTTTCGCCATGTTAGACGACGGTAAGCTTGACGAAAAAATCATAGCAATTCCGTTCAGCGACCCTACATACAACAACTATCATGAGATTAGCGAACTCCCTCAGCACATTTTCAGCGAAATGCGCCACTTCTTCCAGGTTTACAAGAGCCTCGAGGGCAAGGAGACTATTGTCAACGAAGAGCAGGGCTACGAAGCTGCCAAGGAAATAATCAACAAGTGCCGTGAGAACTATATCAAGCACTACTGCAAATAAAATGTTGCTAAAATTCTATGTACATTTGTAGAGTACAAGCCAAAGTACCTCACATCTCTAGTTTATGCAGTCGTCTATCCCCGACAGATCAAAAATCCGTCGGGGATTTGACATTTAAAAACGAATGTGCTATATTATATCGTATAATGATCATGCGGGTGTGGCGGAATTGGCAGACGCGCCAGATTTAGGTTCTGGTGGCACCCCCGTGCAGGTTCAAGTCCTGTCACCCGCACCAAGCAGGGTCTGGAGACGATTTGGGCTCCGGGCTCTTTTTCTTATTTTTATAGAAGGTGCCCGCGTCCATAGCGACATCTTTTTAGTCCCTCTTTACATATGCCTTGAAATAATTAAATTGCACAGCAGAGATTGTCCGGCTTGCCGATTGGGATACGATGAAAACAAACCGCTTTGCGAACAAGGCGATAGCGTATCTTCTGAACTGTGAAAATGAGAAACTGCCAAAGGAAACAATGGT
>CASDRM010000007.1 GCA_949283135.1 uncultured Ruminococcus sp. | reverse complement strand
TACTACTATGTTAATTCCTCTTTCCTCGCCTGTGCAGTAGTAAACCAAAAGCTCATACTCTCCTGCCTTATCTACAGTCACGGTATGCGTTACGGAATTAAATGAACCGTTGCCTACAAAGCCTACCTTCTTGCCTCCTGAGCACATCATGCCGTCCGAAACGCTCGCCGCGCCGGAAAGCTCTCCGTCCTCGCACTCATAGTAGGTATAGCCCTCGAGCTTGGCGTTCGGCGCTTCCTCTACAGTCGGGTCGTAATCGCCTTTTGTTATAAGAACCGCCGCGCCGCCGATATCAGGCATTTCAAGCGTGAGCTCGTCAGCGTTCGTGACAGTCTGCTCCTTGAGCGCAAGCTCGCGGTTTTCATCATCATAATAGATATACGCCGTGTACTCGCCGTCGGGCAGGAAGTCGAGCGGAATGGTCTGGGTTCTCTCCTCAAGGGTCATAGAGCCGATGTAGTAGTCCTCTCCGTCCGAGCGGATAAAGGTGACGTACTGTCCCGGGTAGCCGTCATAGAGAGTGGATTCATGCCACGCAGTCGGCATCCTTGAAAGCAGCGGCAAGCCGATGAAGTATGGGAAGGAGTACGCAGAGCTCGCGAAGTGCTGCAAAGCAGACTCGTAAACTATAGACTTGGCTATGCTGAAGCCTGCCGACTCGCCGGTCTTGGTTATCGCTATGCAGCTCGGGGTGTAGTCCATGGAACCGGTTATGTTTCTTGTGAAGGGATACATTAAGCAGTTTTGCGGCGTGGGAACGGTAGACCACTTTCTGAACTCCTCGCCAAGAACCGCCTCATAGGTCATAATGTTGGGATATGTTCTTGTCTCTCCGCAGGGATTTATGCAGCCGTGGTAGTAAACCACGAGCTCGTACTTCGCGCCTATCTCGGCAACATTTCTCATAACCTGCAAAACGTCTATGTCGTCGCTCTCAAAGTAGTCGGTCTTTACTCCTACTACTCCCCAATCATGCCATTGCGAGAACAGCTCCTCTATCTCCTCCGGGGTTTTAAGGTGCAAATAGTTTACCCAAAGTATAATTCCTACACCCTTATCCTTGGCGTAATCGCAAAGCTCCTCTATTCTGTCCTCAAAAGCAGGCCAGCCGGCGTCTAAGCAGCAGTACTCCCAGCCGTTCTCAGCGGAAAAGTCAACGTGATCCACCTGAACGTCATAGTTTGACTGGTCTCCGCCAGACCACCAAGACCATGAAACCTTTCCGGGCTGTATCCAGTCGGTGGACTTAAAGAGCTCCTCGTCCATAGGCGGGCAAAGCGAATCTATCACAGATGAGTTTGCAAGAGTGTCGAGGTCGTCAGCTATGATAGCAGCCCTCCACGGGGTGGTGAACAGGTTATCGGTAGCCACCTCGTTTATTCTTATATGTCCGGGGCTTGCAAGATCGTCCGTTACCTCGTTGGCGGGGTCGCGGTCAAATCCGAATCTCCAGCCCAAGGACGCTGAGCCTGACTGGGTTTCAAGCACGCTCTTTACATAGTTTACCTCGCCTGCAAAGGCGTCAGACTCGGAGAAAAGCATCCACTTTTCGCCGGTATAGGCGGTAACGGGAGTATTGAAGACTCCGCCGTGGTTGACAAGCTCGTCATAGCTTCTCTCAATATAGTCAAACTCATAGGTGGCGCTGTAGCCGCCGGCAAAGGTAGTGGTTCCCTCGGGAAGATTGATGTCCGACTTTTCCTCGAGGACGTAAACCGTTTTGCTGCCGCTTCCGCCGTCTACGTCCGCATACCTGTAGGCAAAGCCGTCGTCATAAAGCCTTACCTCTACAGTCATGCTCGCGCTTCCCTTTTTGAGGAAGATTTCACGCTCCATGCAGTGATCCAGGCAGCTCACATCGTCCAGCGAGACGGTCAGCGCAGTCTCATATTCATCCTCGATCTCATCGGCGCGGTCGTAAGCTGTGATAGTTTCAATTCCCGCCGAAAAATCGCAGGAAGAAAGGGTAAGACCCAGCTTTGAAGCCTCTATGACCTCGTCTCCGTCAGACTCGACCGAGTAGTAAATGCCACCGTCCTCGCCCTGCCAGAACTTCGCCTCTATTTTTCCGTTCGGGGAAGAGGTGGTGAGATCCTTCAGAGCATAGAGCTTGGTGTCGCCGTAGCTGTCCCCGCTCATCACGCTTTTTGATACGGTGATGAGATTTTTTGGCTCCTCGGGCTCCTTTTTTTCCTCGCCCGAACAGCCCGCCAAGGACATAGCGAGCATCAGTGCCGCCAGAACCGTGGCTGTAACGCGCTTAAACAGTTTCATTTAATTTGTATGCCTCCCTGCTTTGTCGTTAAATTTTTCGGTTCGCAATTTATATAATCGTTCCAAGACAATTATATCGAAATATCAAAATGATTCAGACGCTCAGCACAGCTCTACTACGGCGTGGAGCGTCGATGCTTTTTCACTGAGTATGGCAACGACATGTCTCCCGTCCACACGGCTGTACCTGCACCTGACCGTATCACCGAGCTTGATTTCCCGGTGATAAACTATTTTGACGCTGTTAAACGGGCGAAGGCTGTAAGCCTCCTCGGGAAGCGCCTCCATTGCCATGTCAAGATAGTAGATGTTGTGAACATGACCGTAGATGTCTATATCCCGCCGTTGCACCTTATAGACGATTTCAGAGCTGTAGTCCAGCGGCTGCCTCAGCTTGGTTATCTCTCCCGGCAGGGCGTGCCTGTCCGGTTCCGACTGGAATTTCTCCTCCATCTCAGAGTCGGCTCTCATCGGAGAGCGCTTTACCGCATTTAGGAGCACCCAGCGAGACAAAGCCGCCGCCCTGACCTTGCCCTCGGAGTCGACAAGCTCAAAATCCCTGATGCCGTAAAACTTGTCTATTTTCCTTGACCATGTGCGCGCGGTAAGCTCTGCGCCGTACTTTGGTCTGTCGATGACCTTTAGCTCCCAGTCGAGCAGCAGCCATGCTATGTGCGTTTTAGACATGTCGCTGAGCCCATAGCCGAGGCTGTCCGAATGGCGCCCCGCGATGTCCTCAAACGCCTCAAGTATTGCCTTGTTGCCCATAAGGTTGCCCTTTTCAAGGCTTTTTGCCCCTACAGCGATCTTTTCCCCATAAACCATACCTTTCCCCCCTGCCTCAACAATAATCTATTTGGCTTCTCCCTCCGTTTTTGAGCATATATCAGCCCATGCCTCGTCGTCTATCAGCTCGTCCTTAAATAGCTTTCGCCTGTCCTCCCCGGTGATTTTGCGCATCACCCTGCATGGGTTTCCGACGGCTACGCACCAGTCGGGTATGTCCCTTGTCACCACGCTGCCCGCGCCTATCACAACATTGCTGCCTATAGTGACTCCCGGACAGACAACGCTGTTGCCGCCTATCCAGACGTTATCGCCGATGCTTACCGGCTTGCCGTACTCGTAAAGAGAGTTCCTGGTCGACGGGTACACCGGATGACCTGCGGTGAATATCGAAACATTCGGAGCAAGCTGACAGTTGTCTCCTATCCTCACCGGCGCTGTGTCTATTATAGTGCAGTTGTAGTTTGCGAAAAAGTTTTTCCCTACCTCTATCCTGCTGCCGTAGTCGCAGTAAAAGGGCGGGTTTATAAAGGCGTTATCGGATTTTCCCAAGATATCCTTTATTACCGCCTTTATACCCTCAAAGTCGGAACGATCCATGAAGTTTAGCTTCTGCAAAAGCCTGCGGCACGCCCTTTGCTCCTCCATGATGCTCTCATCCGAAATATAAGCAAGACCTAAGTTCCTGCGGGTTATGTTGTCCATGTCCTCACCTGCCATAACTCATGCGCCGTCAGGCTTCGCCCGAGACCGGCTTTGCGCGCACAAGCCCCAATACCGCTCCGGCGGCGAGCAGAAGGCTCACAAGCGCCGACACAGCGTTATAGCTTCCGTTGAAGTAGAATAACGGCACCGCGGACAATACCGCGGCGGCAAGCGAAAGCCAGCCGAAAACAGCGGCAAGCCTGCTTTTACCCGTAAGACAAAATATCCCCGCGACAATAAGCGCCGCAGCGGTCAGCACGCCCGCTGCGAACTGCACATAGCCTCCGAAAATAAGTATTGACGTGTCAAAATACGAGTACCCGGCTCTTCTGAAAGCTAAAGCTCCTCCGGCTGTCTCAACCGCCATATTTATTACTACGCCATACGGCAATAGCTCCGCCGCAAACGCGAGCAGGGCTAATATGAACATTCCTATCTTTTTTCCTTTCACCTGAGCACCACCCCAAATAAATCTTACGGCAAAATATCCTGCGACCGATAAAACCCCGGACTAAAATTCTCTTTGCCTAAAAAATGCTGAAAAATAAAAGCTATATGGCTTCGCTACAGCAAAATTTTATCTTCATAAAATTCACGACTTTAATGTATTGATATAATTATAGCATAAGCCTATAAATTTTGCAATGCTTTGTTAGCACAGCACGTTATAAAAGCACAAAAATAACGCCGAACCCGGGTAATATCGGGTCCAGCGTCACGCTGAAAAAGCTTTAACGCCGAACCCAATTATCGGCGCGGGCGGAAGGTCTGTGCTCCTGCTGACCCGAGCGCGAATTTGGGTCCAGCGTCATCGCTGGTTCACAAAGCTAAAGAGCTTTCAAGCCCATCGTCAGGGCGCCAAGGCAAAAAGCAACGCCGAACCCGGGTAATATCGGGTCCAGCGTCACGCTGAAAAAACTTTAACGCCGAACCCAATCGTCAGCGCGGGCGGAAGGTCTGTGCTTCTGCTGACCCGAGCGCGAATTTGGGTCCAGCGTCATCGCTGGTCTGTCCGACAGGAATTGAACCTGCGCACATACGGTCGGAGCGTATTGCTCTATCCACTGAGCTACGGACAGATAAGGGCGGCGTAATACCGCCCTGAACATATTTTCTGAAAAAATTGACTGCAATTACCTAAGCTTCGCGCCGACAGGCACGCTGTCGTCAAGGAAAGTTACCTTGGCGCTGCCGTCCGGCATCTCGGAGCATACGAGCATTCCCTCGGAGAGCTCGCCGCAGAGCTTAGCCGGCTTTAGGTTGGCGACTATCACTACCTTTTTGCCTATAAGCTCCTCCGGCTTATACCACTTGGCTATTCCGGAAAGAACCTGCCTGCCGCCCATGCCGTCGTCCAGCTTAAGCTTTAAAAGCTTGCTCGACTTCTCAAGCTTGACGCACTCAACTACCTTCGCCGCGCGCAGCTCGGTCTTCATGAACTCGTCTATGGTTATCTCATCTGCAAGCGGCTTTACGTAAGCCTCCGCCTCAGTCTTTGCGTTCGCCTCTTCGGCCTTCTCCTTTTCAAGCTCAGCCTTGACGGCGTCCATCTCGGCCTTGAGCTCCTCATAGACCTTCTTGGCGTCTATTCTCGCAAAGAGCGGCTCGGCTGAACCCACCTTCGAGCCGGCGGCGTAGCCGCCAAATGCGCAAAGGGTATCCAGTCCGTCAAGGTCGGTGCCTATCTCGGTAAGGATTTTATCCGAGGTATCGGGCATGATAGGTCTTATAAGTATTCCTATGAACCTTATCGCCTCTATCAGCTCGTAGAGGACTGTTACCAGCCTCTTTCTTCCCTCTTCGGTCTTGGCAAGAGCCCACGGCTCCGTCTCGTCTATATACTTGTTGGCGCGTCTGGCAAGCCCGAGGACATCCGAGCAGGCGTCGGCAAACCGAAACGCCTCAAAGTGAGCGCTGAGGCTCTTTGCAGCTTCGACCGCCTTTGCCTCCAGATCCAAATCAATCTCGGTCTTATCCGAGGGAGCGTCCACATAGCCGTCAAAATACTTGTTCACCATCGCGACCGTGCGGTTGACAAGGTTTCCTATCGTGTTGGCAAGATCGACGTTATACCTGTCTATGACAGTCTCATAGGATATCGAGCCGTCCGCCGCGAAGGGCATCTCGCTGAGAAGATAGTATCTGGTCGCGTCAACCCCGAACCTGCTGACAAGATCGTCGGCGTAAATAACATTGCCCTTTGACTTTGACATCTTGTCTGTGCCGAACAGCAGCCACGGATGCGCAAAAATCTTCTTGGGAAGCGGCAGCCCGAGCGCCATCAGCTCCACTATCCAGTATATCGAGTGGAAGCGAAGAATGTCCTTTCCTATGATATGCGTGCAGTTCTGCCAGTAGTATTTATACATCTCGCTGGGATTGTCCACGTCGTAGCCAAGCCCGGATATGTAGTTTGAAAGCGCGTCTATCCAGACATATATGACATGCTTTGAATCAAAATCAACGGGGATGCCCCACTTGAAAGAGGAACGGGTTATGCAAAGATCCTGAAGTCCCGGCTTGATAAAGTTATTTATCATTTCCTTCTTGCGGGACTCCGGCTGGATAAAGTCGGGGTTGGCGTCCAAAAACTCCTCAAGCTGCTTCTGATACTTCGACAGCCTGAGAAAATACGCCTCCTCCTTTGTTTTTGTGACCTCTCTGCCGCAGTCGGGGCATTTGCCGTCTACGAGCTGGGTCTCGGTGTAGAAGCTCTCGCAGGGGACGCAGTACCATCCCTCGTATTCGCTCTTGTAGATATCCCCCTGCTCATAGAGCTTGCGGAATATCTTCTGGACGCACCTTTCGTGATCCTCGTCGGTGGTTCTTATAAATCTTGAGTAGGAGACTCCAAGCATGTCGCAGGTGCGCTTGACCTCTCCCGCTATGATATCAACATGCTGCTTGGGAGTGATTCCTGCCTCCCTCGCCTGCTCCTCTATCTTCTGACCATGCTCGTCGGTGCCGGTAAGAAAGAACACGTCGTAGCCCTGCATTCGCCTGAATCTCGCGAGCGCATCGGCGCAGACTACATCATAGGTGTTGCCGATATGCGGCTTTCTGGATGTATATGCTATAGCGGTTGTGATCAGGCAGGGCTTTTTGTCCATAATAATCTTCCTTTCCGTAATGGTCACAATGAGGACATTACCTATTTATTATATATCATCCTAATGATTTGTCAAGTAAACAGGGCTTCCGGCGGCAGTATCTGGTCTGCCATCCGAAAGCCCTGCTCCGCTGCTTATCCGGCTACTCTTCTATCAGCCTTGTGTTTCTGAAATAGAGTGAGACGCACCATATAGCGCAGGCGGCTACCACGACATAGATGATCCTTGAGATTATCGCGGCAGTGCCTCCGAAAAGGTACGCCACAAGGTCGAACTTGAATATTCCGACAAGACCCCAGTTCACTCCTCCTACTATCAAAAGAAAGAGCGCTATTCTGTCGAGTATCCTAATAATAATCACCCCTTAATGGTTGAAATGCTTTTTTAAAGCTTTACACTTTGTCGGTGCATCTATAGTTTGAGTCGGTTTGAGCCTTTTTATTCAGCCGAATACTGTAATTGCTCGATTTGACCGCAAAGTCGAAAAACAGGAAAATATGCCTCTGAATAAACATCCGTTTAATTTTGTGGGAGCATGAGGAGATTTGGGTTTACTCACTGTAATCAAATTGTAACCACTAACGTTTATGTTGAAAACTCGGTGCAAATGTTGAAAGCTAATCCCTGAAAAAAGCGAAGTTTCTAACACTTTCAACCACTTTTTCAACACTTTCGTTGCAAATACAAACTGTAAACCTGTCCCGAGTTAGTCGTTCGTCCGGCTTTGTGTCCAAAGAGCGTGACGCTATTATACGAGAAAGTTCGGCGGTTATAAAAATATATTCAAAAAAAACAGCCCAGAAAGCCCGAGCGGACGCTAAGAAGTTTACATCTTTTTCAGCTGCCGGAATGCCGCGGGCAGACTCGCGGGCTTTACGGTATGGCATATCCTGCCGCTAAGCAAAACCACTCTGCCGCCCGCAGCCGCGCAAAAAGCCTGAGACGCCGTACGCCGCCTCAGGCTTTCTTGTAAAAAATCGCAAACATAAGGTTCAGGCGGGATAAGCCGCCAGAAGCTTTTTAATTTAAAGCGAAGCAAACCGCTTTAAGCTATGAGATCCAGTCATAAGCGAGATCCAGCGCCTCAAAAAGGCTGGACTTCTCGGCGGTCTTGGTTATGCGCTCCATTACCGGCACCGACTCATCGGTGAGCATTCTGTATATCCTCACCTTAGTCGCGATGTCGATATCGCCCTCCTTCTTTTTCTGCGCCACCTGGAGCATGACGACCTCGCTGTCACCCATGCTTCCGTAGTACAGCTCACCGCCCTTGCGGACGAGCGGAAGTCCTCTGTATTCAAAAAATCTGTCTGCCATTTAGTTTCTCCTTTCATTGGAAAACCGTTATCCCATTACCAAATCATCTGAAGCTCTTCTCCTGACGCTCCCGAAGCGAACAGCGCAAGGTTTGACTCAAGCACATCCAGATAGCTCTTCGGCTGGCTGAAGGAGGTGACTCCGTTGAGCTTGATTATGACAGTGTTTGCGCCTCCGTCGTAGTACTCTACGACGTCTCCTCCGCCTCCGTCAAGCACATACTCTATCCTTGCAAGCAGCTTGGCGTCAGCCGGCGGGTCATCAAGGCAAATATCGTCGATCGGACACTTGAGCATGAACTGGTACATCAGCTTGAAATCCTCGGTGTCCATGGGCTCGCCGTCAAGAGTGACCGACAGCTCTCCGGTATCCAGATCTCCTGTCACGTCAAAGTAGTAGTTTATATCCTCGTTGTTGTGGAGCTGAACATCGATATAGTCAAGCCTCATTACATAGTTTGATGTCACCAGGCTGGAGAGAATGTCGATAGGCTGGAAGGTCGCCCACGGAACGGACTCGGACGAGAACAGGAATATCACATCCACTCCCTCGTAGTAGCCGTAGAAGTAGGCAGGCTCAGTGGTCTCGTTGCCGTCCTCGTCAAGAACATAGGACTCTACTTTTCCGATTTTTAGATCATAGGTCTGGAGCTCCGCCTCTATGAGCACGGTGCAGAACGGGTCGGCAAGACCGTACTCCTCCATGTCCGCCTCGGTCGGGAACGCCTTTACCGCCTCTACGGCTGTCAGACCCCACAGACCATAAATGATGCTGTTTGAGTTGACTATGTCAAGGTATGCGTAAACCGGCGAGATCATGACCTGCGAGGAAGCCATGGATACCTCGTCCGCCGAATACTTCTTAGAGTCGTCGATAAACTCGATGTCATAGTCTAAATCCTTGCGGGTAATTATCATATGATCGATCGTAGGAGCTACGCTCTCGCTGGCTATTCCCTGCTGGACTATCAGGCTGATGTAGCTTTCCTTTGGGCTGTAGAAGTATCCCGCCGAGTTGGTGAGAACGACATACACATCCCTGCTGTCGTCTATCCTGATATACTTGCTAAGACCGTCCGGAGCGTCTATGCCGTAATGGATGGTATAGCTGCTGCCGTCCTTGAGGTTGACAACGCTTGTCGCGACCTCCTCGCCCTCTTCAAGACCGTACTTTGAAAGATCCTCTGCGTCCTCATCCGCAAGCGCCTGCGCCTTCATCGAGGTGGCGATGTTGGCTATTGCCTTGAGCGTGGTCTCGTTCTGATCCAAGCCGTCAAGCTCGTTAATATGGAAGCCCTTGGCGTCCTGGGATATGGTGAACTCTCCGCTCTCGTTTTTTACGTTTATGCTCGCAACGTCCTCGCTTCTTCCGTCAAAGAGAGCAATGGTAGTGTCTACTGTCGTCTGACTCTCCTCATCGCTCTCCTCACCGGGTTGGGTAAAAACGAGAAGCAGCGCGACAGCAAGCATACAAACCACGAATATCGCGACAAAAAGAAGGTTCCTTGTCTTTGTGTTCATTACATGTGTCTCCTTCTGATCCAGATAACGACGCCTACAGCCAAAACGAGCACCGGTATAACCACCGCGAACGCGAGGTTAATAGAATTTCTCACCGAATCGTTCACCAGTATTCCCGAAGCCTGAATCTGCTTGGGAACTATTGTTATACCCTCTGTCTTTCCGGAGAGCTCGTTGATAAGACTCAGGAAGAAATCGCCGTTGTTAAACCTCGAGTCAGACATGAGCGTGCTCTGGAGCATCATATCCGAGCCGACCGCTATCACGTTTGTATAGCTTGAGATATGGGTGTCCTGATTCAGGGCCTCGTATCTGCCCAAGACCACCGAGTCATAGGTATTGCGCTCGGTCTCGTCCTCGGGCGACCAGTCGTGATCGTTATTGCTCATATCCTTGAGCACCGCTCCGTTCGAGGAGGATACAAGGATCTCGCAGGTCGTGTAGCCCGACTCGGTGTTAAATCTTGTGGATATCGCCCTTGAGTTGGGGACTACCAGCGAAAGACCCTTGTTGGCTATGTCGTCCTTATAGTTTTCCGAGACCATCGTCTGGAAGGTGTAGTTCTCAACTCCGGTGTAATAGTTGGAGTTTGTCTCGTAGATGATTTTTTTCTCGACCGTTATGCCGTATCTGTATAACAGCGCGTCAAGGTTGGGCGTGTCGCCCTGCTGTGCGGACGCGACATAGATTATGTCTCTGCCGAGCTGACCTCCGTTTGTCAGCCACTCGGAGATCTTCTGCGTCTCCGCCTCGGTGTAGTCAACCTTCGGCGCGGGGATTATAAGTATGTCTATATCCTCGTCTATTTCATCCGTCTGGATGTCAAGAGTGGTAAGGACATATCCGTTCTTGTCAAGAAGATTAGTCAGTCCGCTGACATCGGACTCGTTCGCTCCGGGGCGGGTAACGGTAGCCACCGTTATCGGATTGGCGTCGGTTATCGCCATTATCGCGGATGTGACCGCCTGCTCGGCATTTGAAGAGTCTATATACCCATAGCTGTCAAAGAGCTGGTGGGTGTAAAGCGCTCCGTAGCTCTGGGTGTAGGCGGTAAGGTACGCAGCCAGATCCTCGGGGACATTTATGATGTCGGCAAGGGTTATGACCTTTACCCTCGAGTGATCCGAATCGCCAAGCTCGACTATTATGTCTCCGCTTGTGAGCGTCTGAGAGTAGTTCGCGACAAAGTCCGGATTTGACAAGAGATCCTTGTAGCTCACCGTTATCATCGGGTTGTACTGCTGGTAGTTGGCTAAAAGCTCCGCGCACTGAACGGTGTAGTCGCTTATCGAGCGGAAGTTGTCCTCGGTAGCCATTACGGTTATCTCCACGGGAACGGTTATCCCCTCGATATAGTCGATAGTCTCCTGAGATACGGTGTAGATGCTGTCGCCGGTGAGGTCAAGCGTTATCGGGAAGCGGTCAAACAGCATAGTGGCAACTATGTTGACCAAAACCACCGCCGCTATGAACAGAGCCGTCAGACCTGTTGCGAGCGAACCGTACTTCAGATGTCTTATATTGAGCTTTTTGCGTTTTTCGCCGCTTTTGGAGGCGAGCCTGGAAAATCCTTTAATATTCATATTCGCTTCATTTCCTTTCCCGCCTGATTAGTTCCAGCGACGTCTTTCCAAGACCCTTATGGTCAGGAAAATGAATATAACCGCTGCGCTTATGAAGAAGAGCACGTTTGAGAAGTCAAAGATGCCGTAGGTAAAGGTGTAATACCTGTCCGCGAAGGAAAGCTCGGTGAATATTTTCGCTATCCAGTCGACGGGTATTACCGCGGCAATAGAGGATATCAGGTACAATGCGCACATTGAGACGAATCCGCCCACAGCCGCTATCACCTGATTCTCGGTAAGAGATGAAATAAGTATTCCCACAGCGATAAACGCCGCGCCGACAAGTATAAGTCCTACTACGTTTCCCAAAACCTCAAGCCAAACCACAGGTCCGAAGAAGCTGAGCACGATAGCGTACACCAGCGTCATGCAAACGCCGAGCAGGTAAATCAGGAAGGAGGCGAAATACTTGCCCAGAACCAGGCTCGTGACGCTCACAGGAGCGGTCAGAAGACACTGGTCGGTCTTGTTCTTCTTGTCCTCCGAAAGAGTTCTCATGGTAAGTATCGGTATCAGCACCAAAAGCACGAAAAAGAGTATCGAGAACATGCTCGACATATCTGTAGTCAGGTACAAGAGTCCGTCCTGAGGGTTCTGGGACACCGAGGTGATGCTGAACAGCACGCCTGAGGCGGCAAAGAACGTGCCCAAGAAGATGTAGCCTATAAGCGAATTGAAATAGGAGCTTACCTCCCGCTTGAATATTGCGTTCATGCTTTTCCGCCCTCCTTGTCTATCGACTCAAGGTCTTCCGCCTTCTTGGTCATAAACTCGTTCACGCTTTCTCCCATTGTCAGCTTAAGGAAGATGTCCTCGAGAGTCAGCTCGGACGAGCGCAGTCCTAAGATGTACCAGCTTCTCGACCACAGCCTCTTGTTGAGCTCCCGCCTTATGTCCGTGCCCTCGACCGCCTCGATGTTGTACTCCCATACTCCCTTTTCGCGCTGCATGTCGGCGAGCACGTTGACAACTCCCGGTATCGAGCTTATCACCTTGACGACTTCCTCTCTGGGACCGTCTATCCTCGCTATCAGCTTATGGTCGGCTGTAAGAGCGTTCGAGAGGTTGTCGGCTGTGTCGTCAGCAACTATCCTGCCCTTGTTTATTACCACTATCCTGTCGCATACCGCCTGAACCTCGGTCAGGATATGCGAGGAAAGTATTACCGTGTGGTTTTTGCCGAGCTTTCTGATAAGCGTCCTTATCTCGATTATCTGCTTCGGGTCAAGTCCGACTGTCGGCTCATCAAGAATGAGCACCCTCGGGTTGCCGACGAGCGCCTGAGCAAGCCCGACGCGCTGCTTATAGCCCTTGGAGAGGTTCTTTATCATTCTGTTGTAGACGTTGTCTATCTTTACAAGCTCGCATATCTCCTTGAGGTGAGTGTTTCTCGGAAGCTTGCAGCCCTTGAGCTCATATATGAAGCAAAGATACTCCTTGACGGTCATATCGAGATAGAGCGGAGGAAACTCGGGGAGATATCCTATCTCTTTTTTCGCCTCGATAGGATTCTCAAGGATCTCCTTGCCGTTTATATACACCTCGCCGCCCGTGGAGGAAAGGTAACCGGTGAGGATATTCATGGTGGTGGACTTTCCCGCTCCGTTAGGACCTAAGAACCCGAGTATCTCGCCGTTGTTCGCCCGGAAGCTTATGTTGTCCACGGCAAGCTTGTCGCCGTAGGACTTTGTAAGGTTTTTGACCTCTATCATCAGTTTTCATCCTTTCTGCCGGATTTTAGCCCTGATATTATACAGCTGTTCGTGTAATTGTACTATCTTTATGTGTAAATCTCGTGTTAAGCTATTAAATTTTTATGAATCGCTGTCTGTCTGCGGCTTATCTGTTCTTAAGCATTTCGATAGAGCGCTTCATCCTCGCGATGGTGTCCGGCTTGCCGATGATGTCGGCTATTTCGATCGCTCCGCCGGGAGTAAACTGCTTGCCGCTTATCGCTACTCTTACCGGCCAGAGAATATAGCCGTTCTTGACTCCCATTTCCGCAATAAGCTTGAACAGCTCGTCATGGATGGTCTGCTCGTTCCAGCTCTCCTCGGGTATAGCCTCGAGGACGGGAAGCGCTCTCTCAAGAGCGTCAAGCGAGGTGTCGCAGTCGGTCTTCATCTTCTTGTTTACATAAAGAGAAAGGTCATAGTCGGGCATACGGTCGATAAAGTCCACCTGCTCGGGAATGTCGGTAAACACCTCGGTGCGGTTCTGCAAAAGCGCCGCTATCTTGCCAAGATCCACATCCTCACGCTTGACTGTCTGACGGATGTAGGGCGCCGCGTACTCGGCAAATTTCTCCGGGGTGAGTCTGCGGATATACTCGGCGTTGATAGCCCTTAGCTTCAGGGGGTCGAATATCGCGGGAGACTTTGAAAGCCCGGATATGTCGAACTCGTCTATAAGCTCCTCAAGCGAGAATATCTCCCTTTCCCCCTTGGGCGCCCAGCCCAGAAGCGCGATATAGTTTATGACAGCCTCGCTCAGGTAGCCCTTTTCCATCAGATCCTCAAAGGAGGCGTCGCCGTTTCTCTTGGAAAGCTTGTTGTGCTTGTCCTTCATGATGTGCTCGACATGGATGTATTTCGGCACCTCCCAGCCGAACGCCTTATAAAGAAGGTTGTACTTGGGTGAGGAGGCGAGATACTCGTTTCCTCTTACGACATGGGTTATCCCCATGAGATGGTCGTCTACCACATTCGCGAAATTGTAGGTGGGCATCCCGTCCGTCTTGAGGAGTATCTGGTCGTCAAGGGTGGAATTGTCTACCGTTATGTCTCCGTAAAGCTCGTCGTGGAAGGTGGTCGTTCCCTCGAGCGGTATCTTCTGGCGTATTACATAGGGCACGCCCGCCGCGAGATTTTTCTCAATCTCCTCCTTGGAAAGATTGCGGCAGTGTCTGTCGTACATCGGGCTTACTCCCGAAGCCTCCTGCACCGCCTTGAGCTCGGTGAGCCTGTCCTTGTCGCAGAAGCAGTAATAAGCCTCGCCCTTCTCGACAAGCTCAAGGGCGTATTTCTTGAATATCCCCATTCTCTGAGACTGGATATAGGGTCCGACAGGTCCTCCGATGTCCGGACCCTCGTCCCAGTTGAGGCCTACTCTTTTCAGAGTGCGGTAAATTATCTCGGTGGCTCCCTCGACATACCTCTCCTGATCGGTATCCTCGATTCTTAAAATAAACTTTCCTCCCGCCTTCTTGGCTATAAGGTAGGTGTAAAGAGCGGTTCTGAGGTTTCCGATGTGCATATAGCCGGTCGGGCTGGGAGCAAATCTTGTTCTTACCTCTTTATTTGTTTCGTTGGGCATAGTTTCTCAGGCTGAACAGCTTATGGGCTTACTCGCCGGCAAAAGCTGCGCCCTCCTCCTTCCTCTTACTTATGTCTGCGTTGATTTGTTCTATGAGAGCCGTTCGGGAGTCAAACTTTTTCTCCCGACGGTAAAAATCATTAAATATTATACATACCGTAGAATCATATATATTATCTTCAAACCCTAAGATATGGGTTTCTACGCCGCGGACGCTTCCCTGCGAGACAGTCGGCTTGACCCCTATGTCGGTAACGCCCATATACCTGCGACCCGCTATCTCCACGTCGCTGGAATATACGCCATCGGGAGGCAAAAGCTTGCAGCCGTCATAGGTGGTGTTGATGGTGCGTATGCCCATCCGGCGTCCGAGGCTCGCGCCGTGGATGACCGTTCCGCGAAGAAAGTAGTTATATCCTAAAAGCCGGTTTGCCTCCTTGAGCCTTTCCGACTCTATGAGCCCCCTTATCCTTGTCGTGGAGACCGGCTCGCCGCCGTCGATACGGAGCGGAACGCTTATCAGCCTTTTGCCATGTCCGGAAAGTATCGCTCCGAGCTCGCCTACTCCCGCGGTCGCCCCCTTGCCAAACCGAAAATTTTCGCCGCAGACAACGATGTCCGCATGCAGTCTGTCAATAAGCTGGGCGCTGACAAACTCCTCCGCGCTCATCTCCCTGACGCCTGCAAAGGAAGCGAATATCACTTTGTCCGCGCCTGCCGCAAGGAGCTTTTCCTCCTTTTCGGAGTCGGTCAGCAAAAGCTTTCTGACGCCCTTGGCGTCAAGCTCGCCGGAGGAAAAGGTGTAAACAAGCCTTTCGTCCGCTCCGGAACGCAGTAGCGCGTCGAGCGCGGTCATGTGCCCGGTGTGAACCCCGTCAAACAGCCCCAAAAGCACTGCCCTTGTCATTCGACCGTCTCCCCCTTTCCGGGATACCTTTTATAATATCACCAAAAATTTTTGTACACTTCCATTTCACAAGGCTGCCCGTCCTCCGGGCTTTTGACCCTGCACAGCCCCAAAAAATTCCCGCTTTCGCCATAGACTCGGTATATCCCCTCGCGCAAAGCTCCCTTTACCCTGTCCGGGTCGAGTCTTACCCCGCTTTTATACATTCTCTCCTGCTTGCGGGAAAGCGATAATTCCGGATAGCGCTCAAATAGTGAATCGGTTGGAATAAGCCTTGTCCACGGGTCGGGCATTCGCTTTATCTCATCAAGCGTCACGCATTCGGATAGCCCGAATCCCTGTGAGGAGGTTCTTGTCAGAGCGGTCATCACCCCTCCGGTGCCCAAAAGCTCGCCGAGGTCGTCTATTATCGAACGGATATAGGTTCCCTTTGAGCAGGATATCTCAAGCTCGCCGGACTGAGCGCTTTCGTCAAACCCGATAAGCTCTGCCGAATAGACCTCGACCCGCCTCGGCGTTCTTTCAACGCTCACTCCCTGCCTTGCCAAATCGTAAAGCCTTCTGCCTTCGACCTGAACCGCCGAGTACATCGGCGGAAGCTGGGTTATCACCCCTCTGAAGCTGTCAAGAGCAGCCAAAATCTCCTCCCGAGAGGCGGTTTTGCCGCTTCTTTTTACGACCTCTCCGGTGATATCAAGCGTGTCGGTCGAATATCCGAGAGCAAACCCGGCGCGATAGCTCTTTTCGTTTTCCGGCAGGATGTCCGCCGCCCTCGTAGCCTTTCCGACTAAAACCGGCAAAACTCCGGTCGCCATCGGATCAAGCGTCCCGGTATGCCCCAGCCTTCGCTCACGGAGCACTCCCCTGAGCACCGCTATCACGTCAAACGAGGTGAACCCCGAGGGCTTGTCTATCAGGATCACCCCCGAACGCGCTGCAATAAGCTCGCTCATAGATACTTTTCCGCCTCGGAGACTATTCTGAGAAGCGCGGAATCAGCGCTTCCGCTGACCGTACAGCCCGCCGCCCTGACATGTCCGCCGCCGCCGAATTTTTCCGCTATCTCGCAGGCGTCTGCGCACACCGTTCTTAGCGACACCTTGAAGCATTCAGGGTTGTCCTCCTGCTGCTTCATGGTAATGCCTATCTTCACTCCCTCGACATTCAGGGGTATAGACGCCATACCGTCCAGCTCGGCGCGGTCTATGCCGTACTTTTCGATAAGCTCGTTTGTTATGACTATCACGGCTATGCTGCCCTCGTCAAAATACCTTATCCCGCCGATAAGGATCTGCTCCGCCGCGAGCCTTCCGCGGGATTTTATATCGAACATCCTGCGGTTGATCTCCTCATAATCCGCTCCCAGCTCCATAAGCCTTGCCGCAGCCCTGTGAGCCGCCGGCGTAGTGTTCTGGAACTTGAAGCAGCCGGTGTCGGTGGCGATGCC
>CASDRM010000006.1 GCA_949283135.1 uncultured Ruminococcus sp. | reverse complement strand
AGTTCTGTATTGAATCAAACGCAACCGTGAATCCCTTTTTAATCAGCTCGCTCGCAATGCAGGAGGACAAAAAGGTTTTTCCGAGTCCGGTTCCTCCGAGCATAAATATTCCGGGTGAGCTCGGCGTGAAGTTTTTTGAGTAGTCGATGCAGAACTTGAGGTTTTCCTCCATTCTTTCGCGGCACTTCACCTGCTTGCCATTATAGCTTACTGTCTCCGGGTAGTAGCCAAGGTTAAACTCGCAGAAGCTGTGAAGCTTGATTTTGCATTGCTCGTTAAGCTCTTCAATAGTGTACTTAGTCAGCAGGCTTGTCACGCATTCGCATCTGTTTCCAAGACAAACTCCGGTGTCGAAGCATTTGGGGCAGGTGTACTTTATCATCAGAAAGTCTTGAGGAAAACCAAATGAGGTAAGAAGCTTTGACAGCTTCTCCTGAGCGGCAAGGTTTTCCCGCCTTATGGCGTCTACCTTCTCAAGTGTGTTGCCTCCCTTTGAAAATACAGCCGAGGCAAGCTTTTTGGCTGTTTGGGTTATCCCGAGGTATACCGAATATATCTCGGGATAGCCTTTTTGTATCAAGCTCACATTGGCAGCCTGCTCTGCCATAGCACTCTGTCTGCGGCGCTCAAGTTCAGAATATGCAGATTGTATTGCTTTGGTGGTGTATTTCACTGATTTTCTCCTTCGCCGGTTATTCCGAGAGTGTATTTGTCAAAATCGTCTAAATCATAGGATGTGTTGTTCTGAGAAGAGGTTTGTGCCGGCTTTACATCAGCCTTGACTGCGTCAGTCGTAAATATCTTCTTTTCAGCCCATGTTTTTAGAATTTTATCTATGTACTCAAAGGAAAGCTTGTTTGTAGCGTCAACGCAGCGTTCTCTCGCAATAGAAATCATCTCTGTCCCAAAGCCCATATCCTGCCACGATTTAATATATCCAGTCTGACGCTGTGTAAGCTTGGTCTCAAGACCGAGAACCCGCATAACAGTGCTTTCAAAGCTGCGGAGCTCCTTCTGATGCTTGAACTCCGCGTCGATGTCCAAAAACTCCGTTATATCCCTGTCGCAAAGATCTCTTGCTACAGATTCTATGTATCGAGCCGTCGCTTTGCCTAACTCAGTACAATGCTCAAGTATCAGGATTATTGATTGATCGGAAAAACCAAAATATTCCCTCAAAGATAAAAGCATTTCATGGTCTGCATGCTTGAGTACTCTTCCAAGCGTTGTTTCTGCCTCAGTAAAAAGGCATTTCATATCGCTGTCCCGCTCGAGCATCATTGCAATATCCTTTGATGAATATGAGGCATGCATGATAAGCTTTGGCTGCTCCTTTTTCGCGGTATCAGGAGCATTGACCGGCGTCTGCGGGACAGGGGAGGGCGACGTCTCGTCGTCGCACAGCACTCCGAGCTGCCTCCAAAACAGGATTGCATCATCTATTTCGCTGCGGCTTATTCCGAGCTCTTTTGCAGCCTTTTCCGGATCAAAATAGCCTGATTCATCGTTAAGAAGATATAGTATAAGCTTGAGCGAGGAGGCGTCAGCAAGCTTTATATACTCATAAACAGCACATGGAAAGGAAAAATATTTTTTCCAGTTCCCGCCGTTAAGCCTAAGCATAATATTCCTCCCCTCAAAAACTATACAAAATTTCAATACTTTAAGTATGCAGTATAGAAAATTATATCATGGTTTCACTTTTTTTTCAACAAAAAATTGCAAATAAAAATGCCCCCGCGTAAAAACACGGGAGCATTTTTTAACTTTAAGTTGCGCCTGAAAACCTGCCGATTTAATCAGTAGTTTTCCTTTCTTACCTCAAAGAAGCTCTGAGCATGAGCGCAAACGGGGCAAACGCCGGGAGCCTTCTTACCGATTACGAGGTGTCCGCAGTTGCGGCACTCCCACATGGTCTCCTCGCTCTTCTCGAATACCTTCTGCATCTCAACATTGCTCAAAAGCGCGCGGTATCTTTCCTCGTGAGCTTTCTCGATAGCAGCAACAGCCTTAAACTGGTAAGCGATAGCGGTAAAGCCCTCTTCCTCAGCTACCTTTGCAAACTCTGCGTACATATCGGTCCACTCGTAGTTCTCACCGGCAGCGGCTGCTGCGAGGTTCTCAGCTGTGGTCTTAAGCTCTCCGAGGTGCTTGAACCAAAGCTTAGCGTGCTCCTTCTCGTTGTCTGCTGTCTTCTGGAAGATCTCCGCTATTTGCTCATAGCCTTCCTTCTTCGCAACAGAAGCAAAGTAGGTGTATTTGTTTCTTGCCTGTGACTCGCCGGCAAATGCGGTTAAAAGATTCTGTTCGGTTCTTGATCCCTTGAGTTCCATAATTTTTATCTCCTTTTGTTCTTAGATTATGTTACGATGCGTTAGCATCAATAATCACCTGTTTTTTTATCGCCCTGCTCCGCAGCTGCCCTGCAGCCCTGACAAATGTAGTGGGCGTTCAGATCATATGACAGCACCTCTGTGCCAAGTGTCTTTTCAATAGCCTGACGAACATCGTCCAGAGGAAAGTCGGTAACATTTCCGCAGCGCTCGCATATCAGATGACCATGCGGGAGCACCGACTTGTCGTAGCAGTCAGAAAACCCCTTTATGCTTATCTGCTTTATCTCCCTGCTCTCGCAGAGCCTGCCTAAGTTGCGGTATACCGTTCCGAGGGCAATCTTAGGCATCCTTTCCTTTGCAATGAGGTATATCTCTTCAGCGGTAAGGTGCTTTTTTGACGAGTATATAATTTCCCTTATGAGTAATCTTTGCTGAGTCATATTTCTCCTTTTAGGATTAGGAATGATTCCTAATAAATTATATATTGTTTATGCGAGCTTGTCAAGTAAAATCTGTTACAGTATGTCGGCAAGGCGTAATTTTCTTAAAACAACTGTTCAAAAACCATTACTGTTACTTGACATAGAATGATTATGATTTTATAATTCAAAGTGATAAATTAAAGAAGGGATTTCTCAGATGAAAAAAATAGGGAACATACTCCATCATATCTTTATAGACGGACTTTCAGCAATGGCGCTCGGACTGTTTTCCACACTTATTATTGGAACAATCATTGAGCAGATAGGCAATTTGCTTTCCGACTTCACCATAGGCAGCTACATACTGTTTATTGCCGGCTTTGCAAAAGCATTGACAGGAGCCGGCATAGCTGTGGCGGTCGCCTCGGCGTACGGTTCTCCCGCGCTGGTAACTGCGTCATCGGCTATTTGCGGTCTTGTGGGAGCTTTCGCAGGCAAAATATCGATATCAGATTTCAGTGCCGGAAGTCTAACGCTTGTGGGACCGGGAGAGCCTCTCGGAGCATTTGTGGCGGCATTTGTCGGAATAGAGCTCGGAAGACTCGTAAGCTCAAAAACAAAGCTTGACATCATAGTTACTCCCATAGTGACAATAGCCTCCGGCTGCGCGGTTGGAATACTTCTAAGCCCTCCGATAGCGCAGTTTATGAAGTGGGTAGGAAGTCTTATCAACTACGGAGTGGAGTCGCAGCCGTTCGCGATGGGAATAATAGTTTCTGTGCTCATGGGAATTGCGCTGACACTGCCCATAAGCTCAGCTGCAATAGGAGTTTCGCTCGGGCTTTCTGGAATAGCCGCAGGCGCCGCGGTGGTCGGATGCTCGGCTCAGATGGTAGGCTTTGCCGTGATGAGCTTCCGTGAGAACGGCTGGAACGGAATAGTCTCGCAGGGAATAGGAACTTCGATGCTCCAGATGTCCAATATCATCAAAAATCCTCTTATCTGGCTGCCTCCGATAATTTCGAGCGCAATACTTGGTCCGATTTCCACTTGCGTTTTCGGGATGGTCAACAATGCTACCGGCTCCGGAATGGGTACGTCCGGTCTCGTAGGACAGATAATGGGGTATCAGACCATGACAGCGGCCGGAGTTACTCCTTGGATAGCGCTTTTAGAAATGCTTCTTATGCACTTTGTAGCCCCCGGAGTTCTGAGCCTGATTTTATGCGAGGGTATGAGAAAGCTCAAGCTCATTAAATCAGGAGACCTCAAGCTGAACTACTAATTTTGATTATCGACTCATATATCCATTAAAAGCACTTGTAATATGGCTTGTTTTGTGCTATACTAAAACAGTTTTAGTTCGTTTTTCGGTTATGTGCGTGATGGAGGTGTGTTTGTGAGAAGAATTGCGCCTGCGATATTGGTTTTTATGATGATGCTTTTGTTTTCGTCATGCGGCATTGTCAGCGCGGATGCTTCTTCCGAATCTCAAAACCCTATTGCCATTGAAACCTACTCTACGCAACCATCTGATGTTTACAGCCAGTCTGATTCGGAGTCATACTACTATGTCACATCACCGACAGAGGTGACAACTATACCATCGGTAACCACGACACCGGCTTCGTCTGATCTTACTACAGTCGTATGTGATCAGGTAACGCCAAGTGATGAGTATACGATAACCGATTATGAGACTGTTATGTACGCAAACGCCTCTGTAAATGTAAGAGCCCTGCCGGATGCCAACAGCGACAGGATAACTCACCTTGATGAAGGGGAAAAGGTTCTGATAACCGGTATAGTTTCAAACGGATGGTATAGGATCAGCCTTGACGGCAAAGAGTGCTTTGTCAACGGCAGGTATCTGTCTGACCTCTATGAGGAAACTCTTGACCAAGAACAGGAAAAGTCGACAGAGCCGGTTGTGACAACTACTGAGCATACAACCACAGTTACAACTACCACGACAGAAATAACAACTCAACAAATCACTACAGAGGAGGAAGAGGAAATCGTCATAGAGGACGAAATTCAGCTTCCTACGTCTCAGAATAAATACACCGCCATAAACTATGAAAACCAGAAAGCGGTTTGGTTTGCGTATCTGGATATAGACAACATGCTTGCGAACGCAACCGAGCAAAGCTTTCGCAGTGCGATAAGCTCAGCGTTTACAGATGTGTTCATGATGGGCTGCAATACGGTTTATGTGCATGTTAGGGCTTTCGGAGACGCTTACTACTATTCCAGCTATTACCCCTTCGCCGCGTCATATTCGGGGACGCTGGGAACAGCTCCGCCGTTTGATCCGCTTGAGATAATGATAGAGGAGGCGCACCGGCTGGGTCTTTCATTCCACGCATGGATAAATCCCATGAGAACAACCAATGAAAAGCGATTTGGTGAAATGGACGGCAGCTATACTCTCAAGCAATGGTATAATTCAGACATTACTAACGGCAGCTATCTTGTATATGACTCTGAGGGCGGGTACTATTGGCTCAGTCCCGCTTATACGGCTGTAAGACAGCTTATTTGCGACGGTATTGCCGAGCTGGTGTCAAGATACGATGTTGACGCTATCCATATAGACGACTACTTCTATCCAACTACCGATCCGGAGTTTGACGAAAGCGCGTTTAAGGCTTCTGGCTGCACAGACCTTGCTCAGTGGCGCTTAGATACCGTCAGCCTCCTTGTAAGGGAGATATACACCACGGTAAAGAGCTGCAACAGCACGGTAGTGTTTGGAGTCTCCCCACAGGGAAATATCAAAAATAACCTTAACAAGCTTTATGCTGATGTGAGCAGATGGTGTCAGGAACCCGGATATCTTGACTATGTAGTGCCGCAAATTTACTACGGTTATTCCGGCTCATTGCCATTTGATCAGGCTGCCCGTGAATGGAGCGAGCTTGTTACCAATCCTGACGTGCAGCTTATATGCGGCTTGGCTGCCTATAAGATAGGAACGACATCAGAATGGAGCAGCGGCGATATGCTCGCAAGGCAGGCGGAGTACGCCTACAGCCTCGGCAACTATGACGGAATTGCGTTTTACCGATACAGTTCGGTATCACTTCGCGGCTCGGACGCATCGTCACATCTTGAAAACGAACTCATCAACGTTATGCCGGTGATGGCAAAATTCTGATATGTAAGCATGCTCAGGCAAGTTAAATACAAAGGCGTAAACTATATGAAGAAATTTATCTGCATACTTTTGGTATTCATCACTGCTGTTTCGGTTCTGATTCAGCCTGATTTAATAAGAATAGAGCTTCACGCGGAGGATAATACCTCTTCGGAAAATCTACCCTCGGTCACTACCGGAGTACCTGAGGATAGCTACAGCTACGCCTTTCCTGACAACATGAAGGCAACTGTCATCACAATCGGCTATGATTTTTTCAAGGACATTAATCAGGCGGCTGATGTAACTCAGGCGGAAATCGATGAGATTTTTGCCGACCTTGAAAGCTATGGCCTTAACTCTGTTATAATCAACACGAGTTATAACGGCGTTATTTACTATGAGGTCGATACCAAGGTTTATCAGAACGGTTCTCCGCTTGACATGGTAATAGAAGCCGCGAGGAGCCGTAATTTCTATGTCTACATATCATACAACCTCAACGACGCTATAAACTCAAAGAACATTGAGGAACTGAATTCAAAGATCGACTATTTGTCGCTGTGCGCACACAAGCTGACGAACAAGTATATGATAGACGGTATAATCCTTGATGGCTACTATGCCTCAAAGGATGAGCAAAGCTACTCTGATTACATAAACAATGGTTCGGGAATAGGCTTTGAGAGCTGGCTCAAAGACAACAGCGGCTATGTTTTTAAGCTTGTCAGCAGCGCCATCCACTCCACAAATAATACCATAGCTGTCGGCATAGCGATAAACAACGCATGGCTGAATGAATCCACTGACGAGCTCGGCTCTGACACAGAGGACGATTTCGAGGCTTTGGCGAACGGGTATTCTGATACCAAGGCATACATAGAAAACGGCTACGCAGACTTTATGGTCGTAACCTGCTACGGAGGACTTGAGTCTGTTGAACTTAACTTTGTAAGCATAGTTTCATGGTGGGACAAGCTTGCCTCTCAGGTAGGCATACCGATGTTTATAAGCCACGCTAACGAAAGGATAAGTAATTCCGACTCGTCATGGGCGGCTGACCAGATATTAAAGCAGCTTGAGGAGTGCAGAAATTACTCATCATACCGCGGAAGCGTTTTCCGTTCCTATGAATCCCTCAAGGAAAACACAGGGACGAGTACAGACGCGTTAAAAAAATATTTTGACGGTCTGATTGACACTAACTCGCTCTATACTGAGCTTTCCATGGTACTGCCCAAGCAGTACAACTACACCACCTACGAGCCGACTGTAAAGTTCCAGGGCTCGTTCGACTCCAACTTCGACATATACTTCAACGGTGAAAAGATAGAGCTCAACGAAGCCGGCAACTTCTACTTTGAAGAGGATCTCGATGTCGGTCTTAACACGTTTACCTTCAAGAACAAGGCAAAGACTGTTACATACAAGATCACAAGGAGGGTCAAGGTGCTCCAGTCCTGTGAACCTGAAGAGGGAACGGAGCTGAGAGTAGAGGGAACTACAAGAATTTCAGTTAATGTGATAGCGTATTCAGGCTCTGAGGTGACAGCAACGCTAAACGGAGAGACGATTTCTCTAACCGAGGGTGAAACAGCGCCTGATGAGCTTGATTCAAACACAAACTACGCCATGTTCTCTGGCTACTTTGTGGCTCCGGAGGGGATAGTCGGTGAGGAGCAGGATCTCGGAAATATCGTCATAAACGGCAACTACATGGACATCTGCTATGAAACAATGAACAGTGCCCGCGTAATAATAAACGCTGTAGCTCCCCAGGCGGAAAGAGCGCAGCTCATAGTAGTCAAGGAGGATAACACACAGACATATGACTACTATACGACAGATAACGTCGCTACGCCGGACTGTGTAAGGCTTCCTGCCGGAACTATTGACGTTCTTGTAAATGAGGTTACATATAACGTTTCATACGAGGGCGTAAGTCAGTCGGTAAAATATTACCTCACAGGCTCGGGATTGAGAATCAGAGCAGCAGACTGCGAGCTTATCGACGGATATACAATAGTTGACAACATGGCGACTTTGACCGGCTCTTATGTCAGCAATACGGATACAATTCTGACATTTAACCTTGGCTACCAAACTCCGTTTGACATTTCCTTCTCGCCGGAGCCATATTCAGGTTCAGGCGGCGATTCATACTCGGTAAGCAATTTTGACCCTGACTATCTGTGCATAACATTTGACTATCTTTCAAATGCGGCAGGAATAGCTCAATTTACATCAGACTCTCTGTTCAGCGGAGGAGAATGGAGATATGTGGATGTGGACGGAGAGCAGAAGCTGCAGCTTAGGCTAAAACTTCGCAAATCCGGAATATTCGCTGGATACTCGGCAAGCTATGACGGCATGGGCAATCTTACCATAAGATTTAACGGCTATCGTTCGAACATTTACGGCGCAGTAATAGTAATTGATCCCGGTCACGGCTATAACAAGAGCGCCAGTGTGTTTGACCCCGGTGCGGTAGCCCATGTGCTCGAGCAAAACATAAATATTGCGCTTGCGAAAAAGCTGACGCAAACGCTTCAGGCAGCCGGAGCAACCGTTTATATGCTCCCGACCGACACCACCTACATAAATCTTTATGACAGATCGAGCTATGCTGCCCAGTATGATCCGGATATGTTCATATCCGTTCACTGCAACAGCGTAGCCAAGGGCGAAGGAATCAGAGGTGTGGAGGCGTATTACTTTACACCATTTTCTCAGCCGCTTGCCGCGCTTGTATCCAAGAGTATGGCGGATTATTACGAGGAATATGTATACGGCGACGGCGTAAACAGAAACCGCGGCGCAAAGTACAATTATTTCGCGGTTACGCTTGAGCAGCAGTTTCCTTCGATACTTATAGAGTCGGGCTTTATCACAGACTATGAGGAGGCAATGGCTCTGAACGACCCAAGCGTACAGCAGGGTCTTGCGAATGCGATCACAGAGGCTGTTATTGAATACTTTGCCGAAAACCGGTGAAGCTTATCATAAATATAACATTTTAGGAGGAATACCGTGTATAAAATTCTAAAAAAACGCGAGCTAAACTCCCAGGTCACTCTGATGGAGCTTGACGCACCGCTTATAGCAAAGAAAGCGCAGGCTGGACAGTTTATAATTTTCAGAACTGACGAGATGGGCGAAAGAGTTCCTTTGACCATCGCAGACTATGACAGGGACAAGGGAACAATCACCATTATATTCCAAAAAGTTGGCAAGTCCACTATGCAGCTTGGTCTGATGGATGAAGGAGACAGCATTCTTGATGTTGTTGGACCTTTAGGAGTTCCTACACACTTTGGCGAGGGTATCAAGCGTGCCGCTGTCATAGGCGGAGGGGTAGGCTGTGCCATTGCGTATCCTCAGGCGAAGGCTCTTCACAACATGGGCGTAGATGTAGATGTGATCGCAGGCTTCAGAAGCAAGGACATAGTTATTCTTGAGGATGAAATGCGCGCAGTCGCTTCAAATCTTTACATCACCACCGATGACGGTACCTACGGAACAAAGGGCTTTGTCACAAACAAGCTTCAGGATCTTATTGACGGTGGAGCAAACTATGATGTAGTCATCGCGATAGGTCCGGTGCCTATGATGAAGTTTGTCTGCGCTGTTACCAAGCCCTATAACATAAAGACAATTGTTTCCCTAAATCCTATCATGATAGACGGAACCGGAATGTGCGGAGGCTGCCGTGTTACTGTCGGCGGAAAGGTAAAGTACGCATGCGTGGACGGTCCTGACTTTGATGGTTTTGAAGTAGACTTTGACGAGCTGATGAGAAGAAATTCCGCCTATAGAGATGACGAGGCTGAGTCCAAAAATCACATTTGCAGATTGACAGGAGGCGTCAGACATGCCTAATATGCAGAATACCAAGACTCCGATTAAGGAGCAGGACCCCAAGGTGAGAGCAAGAAACTTCAAGGAGGTCTGTGAGGGCTATACCGCGGAGGAGGCAATAAACGAAGCAAACAGATGCCTCAACTGCAAAAACATGCCCTGCGTCAGCGGCTGCCCGGTAGGAGTACACATCCCTGAGTTTATATCCAGGGTCAAGGAAGGCGACTTTGAGGGAGCCTACAAGGTCATAACCCTCACAAACGGACTTCCCGCCGTCTGCGGAAGAGTCTGCCCGCAGGAAAATCAGTGCGAGGGCAAATGCGTAAGAGGAATCAAGGGAGAGCCTGTGGGAATAGGCAGGCTTGAGCGCTTCTGCGCAGACTATATGGCCGACAAGACAGCAGATGTGCAAAAGCCCCAGTCGAACGGGATAAAAGTCGCAGTCATCGGCTCCGGTCCGTCTGGACTTACATGCGCTGCCGACCTCGCAAAGCTTGGCTACGAGGTAACGATATTTGAGGCGTTCCACACGGCAGGTGGAGTTCTGATGTACGGTATCCCTGAATTCAGACTGCCCAAGGCGACTGTTCAGCGCGAGATAAACAACCTTAAAAAGCTTGGCGTTGAGATTAAGACCGACATGGTAATAGGAAAGATACTTTCTGTAGACGAGATAATGGAAATGGGCTATAAGGCTGTCTTTATCGGAACGGGAGCAGGTCTTCCTAACTTCATGGGCATACCCGGCGAAGGTCTTGTTGGAGTATTCTCGGCTAATGAGTACCTTACAAGAATAAACCTCATGAAGGCTTATATGTCAGATTACGACACTCCTGTAAAGAAGTTTAACTCTATAGCAGTAGTCGGAGGCGGAAACGTAGCAATGGACGCTGCGCGCTGCGCTATGAGGCTTGGAGCGGAGCGTGTATATATCATCTACCGCCGCTCTGAGGCAGAGATGCCTGCAAGGCGTGAGGAAGTCCACCACGCTAAGGAGGAGGGCATTGAGTTTGTATACCTTACTAACCCTACCGAGATAATCGGAGACGAAAAGGGTCATGTCAGCGGGATAAGGTGTGTAAAGATGGCGCTTGGCGAGGCCGGAGCCGACGGCAGACGCTCGGTAACCGCAATTCCGGATTCGGAGTATGTTATTCCAATCGACGCCTGCATCATGTCGATAGGCACTTCTCCTAATCCACTTATTCGCTCAACTACACCGGGACTTGACACCAATCGTAAGGGCTGCTTGGTTGTAAACGAGGATATGCTCACTACCAAAGAGGGCGTGTACGCCGGCGGTGACGCCGTAACAGGCGCTGCCACCGTAATTTTGGCGATGGGAGCCGGAAAAACTGCTGCAAAAGCTATTGACGAGTACATAAAATCTCTTTGATGGTTGAAAAAGGGATTTGCTTGTGATATAATGATAAGGATGTTTTATCTTTAATATCAGATAAAACCGAAAACTACAGGAAAATATAACTCGGAGGAATTTTAATGATTTCATTTGTAACTCTTATGGAGGCGTCGACCAGCGCAGGTGCATATGGCTGGACTTCTATTATTTGGCTTTTGATTCTGCTTGGCGCTTTCTATTTTATCCTTATAAGACCTCAGCGCAAGAAGGAAAAGAAAGACGCTGAGATGAGAAAGAACGTACAGGTAGGCGATGAGATTGTAACTGCCGGCGGAATCGTAGGCATAGTTTGCAAGCTCGAGGAGGAGACCCTCGTCATTGAGACAGGCGGTGATAGAAGCAAGCTCAGAATAAAGCGCTGGGCTGTTTCTCAGAATATTGATGCTGAGAAGGAATCTGCCGCCGCTGCTGCCGCTGCCAAGAGCACCAAGGCAGAAAAGACTTCAAAAACCAAGAAAAGCGACGAAAAGGCAGTCGGCATCGAGAAAGACTGATAAATTTATTCTAATACTTAATCCCTCTGAATACTGTTTACAAAGCGGTATTCAGGGGGATTTTTTATGAGTATGGATATAAACATGAAATATGGGCTGAGGACGGGGCTGGCGGTATTCCTTATCGCCGCTGTATTTGGGGCAATAGTAATATCTGTAGCAATGTGCATAGCTGACCTGCCTGCAGCCGTTGTAAACATAATGACAATGGCAAGCCTTGCGGCATCCTGCTTTTCAGGAGGTTATTCATCCTCAAGAATATGCAGGCATCATGGGCTTATTCAGGGTCTTATATGCGGGGGAGTTCCTGCAACCGTTATATTTACGGTCAGCATGATACACAACGGGTACTTTACTGATTTCTGCCTTATAAAGATTGTAATTTGTATGCTATTCGGAGCAGCAGGAGGGATAAAAGGGATAAACACAAAGCTTACAAATATCAGAGGACTGAGATAACCGCAGCGAAGGGTATATTCCATTTAATTGCAGCATAGTATTGGACAGGCAGCATACATAGGAAGGTGAAAATATGAGCGATAACTGCGCTATAAAATATGCTTTTGAACTGCTTAGGGGAGAAATAAGGTCTGCTGTATCCTTGATCCCCGGCACGGAGCTTGAAAAAATCAATGAGATTCGACTTAGATCAGGCAGGTATATGAGCGTTTCCAAGTGCGATGAAGACTTGTTTTTAAGCAGGGATGGATTCCTTACCCATAGTTGCTCCAATGCGCTCAGATGCTGTCAGGACGACATTGACTATGCTTTTAAAACGGCTTTTTCATATTCCCTACATAGCTATTCCAAGGAACTTGCTATGGGATTTGTAACCACAAGGGGAGGCAACAGAGTTGGCATATGCGGTACGGCTGTAGTGCATGACACGCATGGTGTCGAAGTTGAGTCTGTTAAATACATATCCTCGGTAAACATAAGAATAGCAAGACAGGTCAAAGGCTTTGCGCAAAGGCTTTATTCAGAATGCTTTTTTGACAGACTGTCAAGCGTGCTGATAATAGGTCCTCCGGCATCCGGAAAGACAACGCTCCTTAGAGATTTATGCAGGCTTGTAGGAGTCAGTGCAAAGGTTGCACTTATAGACACTCAAAACGAGCTGTCCGCAACATACAGGGAGTCACCTCAAAACGATGTGGGTGAGCTTACTGACATCTTTACTGGCTATCCCAAGCGGGCAGGTATAGAAACAGCTGTAAGAGTAATGTCGCCTAAAGCAGTAGTAGTTGATGAAATTGGAACATCGGATGATCTTGCGGCGCTTGAAATGGCTCTTCACTCAGGTGTCAAGCTTATAACTGCAGTCCACGGAAACAGCCTTGAGGACGCCATGAGCAAAAACTGCGTAAAGGCACTCATGTCCGAGCACGCGTTTGATTATGCGGCGGAACTCACAGGTAATTACAGCTACAGGGTGAGGAAAATTGCTTAAGGCTGTACTATGCATTGTTGTTATTGTCTCTTCAGCTTTAATATCAGGCGAACAGCTGCACTGCATAAGAAGGAAAAACGAAATATCTCGGGAGCTCGCAGATGTCATCGACAGAATAGAAGCTATGCTCAGGTATCAGTCCGCTGATGTTTATCAGATATGCGCATCATGCTTTTACGGCTGCAGCAGCTTTGACTCAGGCTGCTTTGCGTCCATATCAGACGATTTTTCACGAATGTGGGAAAAAGAATGTCGTAGGAATCTTAGTCAGGCGGACAAACGAGTGGCAAGACTTTTTGAGGGAATATCCGAGTATTTAGGAGCGTTCGACCTTGATACCCAGATAAGCAGGCTGGAATATGCTAAAAATGAGATACGTCACATATACGATATTTCTCAGGCTGAGCTTTCAAAGCAAAAAAAGCTGTATTACAGCTTCGGCATATTTTTCGGGGTGCTTATCTGCATGATAATAATATGAGGTAAAAAGTATGGATGTCGATTTGATTTTCAAGATAGCAGGAATAGGAATTATCGTAGCTGTATTGAGTCAGCTCCTCAAGCGCTCGGAAAGGGACGAGCAGGCGCTGATGATAACAATAGCCGGTCTTGTAATAGTGCTTTTAATGCTCGTCGGTGAGATCTCAAAGCTGTTTGATACGATTAAAAGCAGCTTTGGGTTTTAATGGATATACCTGCAATAGCTATAGTCTGTATTGCGGCTGCGGTTATAGCTAAAGTCATCCAACCCTCGAGCAGGGATCTTGCTGCACTGCTTTCGATAAGTGCAGTTGTGGTTGTTTTTCTGTCTATCTCCTCGCAGGTATACGAGCTGGTAAGCGCAATTAAAAGAACCGCGGACAGCTCGGGAATCGACAGCGGATATATAGCGATTGCCCTAAAGGCGCTTGGCATTTGCTATATCTGTGAGCTTGCGGGCTCAAGCTGCCGTGACTGCGGCGAGAGTGCGTTGGCGTCTGTGGTTGATATTTCAGGTCGTATCGCCATAGCCATAATATGCCTTCCTCTTATCGAAAGCTTTATAAACGTCGTAAAAAGCATACTGGAGATGTAGATGAAAAATATCGTTAAAGCATTGCTCGCAATTTTTGCTATATCCTTGCTCAGTACTACTCTTCACGCAGCCGCAGATTATGAGGACGAGCTTTCTGACAGGCTGTCAGGTCTTGATATAAGCGGCGCGTCTGAATTTCTTTATGAAAACGGGGTTGATCCGTCTGAGCCTGAGAGCGTATCTAATATAACTGCGGGATCAATATTAAAGTACTTTTGGAGCATTTTTCAAGGCTCTTTGTCAGGACCCGCAAGGCTTATTCTCACAGCTATCACCGTATCAATGATAAGTCAGATAGCATGTTCTTTATCATTTAACTCGAGATTTGGCAAGGAGGTGTTTGTCATAATATGCTTTGTTGCAATATCAGGACAGATACTCACCTCAGTTTCTGACATGCTCTCTTCCCTTAACGTGCAGCAGGCTTTTATCGCCTCTTACATACCGATTTTCGCAGTCATAACTGCCGCCTCAGGTAACATTGCAGGCGCAGCGACTTATAACGCGCTCGTTTTGTATGCCGCAGAAGGAGTTACCCTTATATCTACTCTTGTGCTTCGCCCAATGCTGTGCTGCATGCTTGTAATAGCCTGCGCACAGTCTATAAACCCTACACTTCCTGACATTACAGGAACCATAAAAAGGCTATTTACCGGCGTGATAGGCGTTCTTATGACAGTTTTTGTAGGCGTAATAGGTCTTCAAACAGTGATAGGCAGAACCGGAACAGGACTTGCACTAAGAGCGGGAAGGTATTTGGTTTCCAGTTTTGTGCCGATTATAGGAATGTCATTGTCTGAGTCATATAAAAACGTGATGCTCAGCATCAGCGCCATCCGTTCGGCAGTAGGAGCACTGGGAATAGTCGTTATACTGGTGGTTCTTTCTGTCCCTATAGTGACAATGCTTGCCTATAAGGTCTCACTTCGAGTTTCGGAGATTGTTTGCGGGCTTACCGGTTCAGATATGCTTGCTTCATTGATGAGGGGATTGGCGGACGTATACTCGCTTTGCGTGACGCTTCTTTTGACTTATCTGTTGATGTTCGTTATATCTACCGGAGTGATGATACTTATTGGCAGCGAGGCTTATCTATGAGCACAATTATGAACATTTCAGCGGCTTTATGTGTTTTGTCGCTTTTGCATACTATTATTGCACTGCTTTCACCCGAGCGATTCCGCAGGCAACTCAGTATAGTTATGTCGATAATATCAGCTTTGGTTATAGGAAGCATGTTTCTCGGGGCTGATATATCGTTTGACGAGATAGAGCTTCCGAATACCGACACTTTTGAGCAAAGCTACGAAAAAGCTAACGAGCTGGTTGTACAGGAGCTTGAGGACAGATTGAGTGAATATGTCTCAAATTTAATGGACGAGATGGAAGTCCCGGCTGAAAAAATCTCCGTAAAGACGACTATTGACAAGAGCGGGAGCATATCTATTAGTGAAGTGAGCATGACCGTCAACGGAAGCAAAGAGGTTTACGGAGCGAAAATCACGGAAATTATAAAAAGCGAGATAGGTAAAGTCAAGCTGACGCTTGAATACTCGGAGGAAGAACATGGAGATTAAAAATCTATGGGAGCTTATCAAGGAAAGGTTTAAGCTCTCCTCAAAAGCAGGTGTTTATCTAATTATCGCCTCTGCCGCCGTGATACTTTTAATCATGCTCAATTCTTTCAGCTCAGGCATAGATGATTCATCCGGCACTGAAATGTCGCAGAATGATTTGGCTATGCTTGACCGCGAGTACGAGCAGAGAATAAAAACAGAGCTCGAGGAGGTAATATCAAAGATAAAAGGAGTTGGAGACGTCACTGTAATGGTAACAACCAGCGGATCAACAAGAACTGTGTACGCTAAGGATGTCCAAAAGGATGAGCTTGAGCAAAGAACCGAAAATGTGATCATCGGCAACAAGGAGGCTCTTGTTGAAAGCGTAAGCTATCCACAGATAGAAGGCGTACTTGTAGTATGCTCGGGAGGAGACAGCGCGGAGGTAAAAGAAAAGGTTATAAACGCGGTTTCAACCGTGTTAAATATATCGTCAAACAGAGTTTATGTAACAAATTCAGTTAAGGAGAGGTAAACATGACAAGCTTCAAGGGATTCAAGGGTATCAACGGCTTCAATAATAAATTGGGAGGTAAGCTCAGCTTTAAATTCGGCAAAAAGCAGATTATTCTGACCTGCCTGACTCTTTTGCTGGCAATAGCGGTTTATGCCAACTATGAGATGTCCAAGACCGAGCTCAAGCCGACGGAAGTTGTAAGCGGAATTGACATGACACAGGCATATGGCGAGGTCCAGTATGTAAACGGCACAGAGATAGTTGACTACTCCTCAGAGGACTACTTTGCTCAGGCGAGACTTAATAAACTCACTTCAAGAGACGAGGCTGTCGAGACTCTTAAGATGGTTTTAGGCGGAGGAGACATAACAAGCGAGGAGATAGCGAGCTATACCGAGGATGCTATGACACTTTCCTCACTTATTGAGAGTGAAACGGTCATTGAGGATCTTATTAAAGCTTCAGGATTTGAGGACTGCGTCGTGTACCTGGACGGAGAAAACGCCAGCATTGTTGTAAAGTCAGATGGCTTAACAGCTGCTCAGGCGGCTCAGATCAAGGATATACTTCTTTCAGAGGTAACAATCCCGAATGAAAATATCAGAATTTTTGAGGTAAAGTAGTTGTCTGAAAAGACTTTTTGTGATATACTGTATGCGTATAATTATAAACAGATGCGAATACAGTTTCCCGGCTGTTTTTAAAACTTCGGGAGCAAAAAGCAAATAAGGAGGGCAACAATAATATGGAGGTTTCAGCTAAGGTCAAGAGAGGAACGCTTCGAGTATCCGAGAATGTGATAATATCCATATCAAAAAATGCTGCCATGGAGGTAAACGGGGTCGCCGCAATTTCAGTCAAACCCTTCAGCCTGAAGAAGTTATTTTCGAGTAAGGTTGACAACAGCGATGTAAGCGTTGCAATGCTCGACGGTGTGGCAAAGATCTCAATGTCGATTATAGTATACAACGGTTACAACGTCGTGTCAGTCTGCGAGCAGATTCAGCAGAGGGTCAAGGCTGCGGTTCAGTCTATGACCGGCGTTACCGTCTCAAAAGTAAATGTCTCGGTTGTAAATGTAAACTTCGCAGAACCCGCGGATAAGTAATACCTGCCCATAGCCAAGCCTGATTTATACAGGCTTGGCTGTTTGCGCGTGTTCCCATACACAAATATCTAAATCATAGGTGGTTTTACGGATGGAAGTTAAAAAGGTCGTTAAGCGCGATATATTGGAGTCTGAATTTATTTTTATCTTTGAAAAAGAATTCAGAGAGGAGCCTGTGACAGAGCTGCTGGAGCTCTCTTTGGACAACGAGGCAGTTACAGTCAACGACGAAGTGAGAAATACGGTTGAGGGAGTGTTTTCCCATCTTAAAGAGCTGGACGATGTCATTTCCGGGTTGAGTAAGAAACGAGCCATAGACAGAATACCAAAAATCAACCTTGCCGCGCTCAGGCTCGCTATATACAAGATTATGAGCAAACCTGATAGGGACTACTGTGCAATCATTATAAAAGAAGTAGTAGACCTTGTTCATAAATACGCTCAGGATTCCGATGTTTCCTTTGTAAACGGCGTATTGGGCGCGTATTCAAGAAGTCTTGAAGATACAAAGAAATGAAGCTCTACTTAGGATTAGACACAAGCAACTATACTACCTCAGCCGCCGTATATGACTTTGAAAGCAATACCGTCAGGCAGTCAAAGCTTTTACTTCCGGTAAAGGAAGGTGAAGCTGGACTGAGACAGTCTGACGCTGTATTTCACCATGTAAGGCAGCTCCCGCATGTGGTTGCCGGACTTGAAATAAAGAGCGGGGAGAAGTTTTCCGCAATAGGCGTTTCGGCAAAACCGAGGAACATTGAAGGCTCATATATGCCCTGCTTTTTGGCGGGAGTGGCTGCCGCGAGCAGCGCAGCTTCTGTTGCGGGAATTCAAATGTTTGAAACATCCCATCAGGTAGGACACATACTTGCAGCTCTGTATTCCTGCGGCAAGCTTGGGCTTGCCAGACCTGGAGGGAGTTTTTTAGCTTTTCATGTAAGCGGGGGAACAACCGACTGTCTTTTTGTGAAAGGCAACAGCAAAGAAATTCTTTGCGCAGAGCGTATTTCGACCTCGCTTGATATTCACGCCGGTCAGCTTGTCGACAGAGTTGGCCTGATGTTAGGGCTGCGCTTTCCGTGCGGCATAGAGCTCGAAAAGCTTGCTATGCAGTCTGACGCTGACTTTAAGTTTAAACCAAAGCTAAAGGAAGGTTCTTGCTGCCTCTCAGGTATAGAAAATAAGTGCATGGACATGTTCCGATCAGGTGAAAAGCCGTGTGACATTGCCATGTATGCTCTAAAATACATTGAAGCAGTTATTCGCTCTATGACTGAGTACGCTCTGGTCAAGCTTGGAGATATGCCTGTGATTTATGCAGGCGGGGTGATGTCTAACATGATAATAAGAAAGCGGATCTCAGAAAGCTATGAAGCGTATTTTGCAGAGCCGTGTTATTCCTGCGACAATGCCGCAGGAATTGCAATTTATGCCGCTATGAAGGACGGTTGTCTTTTGTGAATCAAATTTTGTCAGTTTCCGCTCTCAACACATATATATCATTCAAGCTAAAAAATGACAGCAAGCTTAAGGGCATAGCTGTCAGCGGAGAAATTTCAGATTTGTCCGCAAGCCATGTTTCGGGACATTTATATTTCACACTCACTGACGGCAAGAGCCTGATTAGAGCAGTCATGTTCGCCGGCGCAGCCTCAAGACTTAAATTTAGACCTGAATCCGGGCTCGAAGTTATAGCGTTCGGCAATATTGAGGTATATGAGAAAAGCGGAGTTTATCAGCTTGTATGCACGCAGCTGATACCGTCAGGTCAGGGCGCGGAGTATGTGCGCTTAATGCAGCTTAGACAGGAGCTAAGCGATCTTGGCGTGTTCAGCGCACCTAAAAAAGCCATTCCTAAGTACCCTAAAAAAATTGCGGTAGTTACTTCACCGGTCGGAGCAGCCATAAGAGATGTTATAAGCGTCTCAAAAAGACGGTACCCGCTTGTCGAGATCGATTTATTCCCGGCTTTGGTTCAGGGAGCTGAAGCTCCCGCAAGCATATCGACTGCGCTTAAGAAAGCTGACTTTTCAGGTGCCGATGTAATTATACTGACAAGGGGAGGCGGCTCGAGCGAGGATTTATCCTGCTTCAACACAAAAGAGGTAGTCATGGCTGTATATAGCTGTATAACTCCGGTGGTATCAGCCGTTGGGCATGAGATAGATTATTCATTTTGCGACCTTGCCGCTGATTTAAGGGCTCCTACGCCTTCCGGCGCAGCAGAGCTTTGCACTCCGGACATCAATGAGATGATTACTGAGATAAACTACTTGAAAAAAACGCTTACAGATACCATACTTAAAAAAACATCTTCTGCATTGTTAGAAGTAAAAAACGCCGCCACTCTTATTGAGGTGTATTCTCCAAAAAAATATGTGAGCAGTCTTATCAGTCAAACAAATTTCTACAGGACAAGTCTTGAGTCTACAATGAAAAAAAGACTTGACCAGCTTACCACCAGCGTATCAGGATACAAGATGATGCTCAGCAGCATTGATCCGATGAAAGTGCTTTCAAGAGGATACGCAATAGTATCAAAAGGCGGAAGCGTAGTCACATCCGTCTCGGAGCTTATTCCCGGCGACATTGTGCAAATCACTCTTAAGGACGGCAGCGCGAACGCTGAGATAGCAGACAAAAGTGAGGACAGGTAATATATATGAATCTTGAAGAATCCATGAACAGGCTTAAGGAAATATGCTCTCGGCTCGCTCGTGAGAATTTGTCTCTCGATGAGACTGTCAAGCTCTATAAGGAGGGCATGGCGCTTTCTGATAGCTGCCTTAAAATGATATCTGATATACGAGCTGAGCTGGGCGTCGATTCCGGTGCAGAGGGCGGACAGCATGAATAAAAAAAACCAAGCGCAGCTTAGCACATACATAGGTTCAGTAAACAAGGTCTTATCAGAGTGGGAATACCTCAGATATACCGGTTGCTACAGGGATAAGGTAATAGAGGCTGAGAAATATTCTGTTTCCGCCGGTGGAAAAAGGATACGACCGGTGCTGTGCATGGCCTTTTACAACCTTTTCGGCGGTGAGGGTGATGTAAGCGAAATTGCATCCTGCCTTGAGCTAATGCACACCTTCTCGCTTATACACGATGATATGCCGGAGATGGATAACGACAGCCTAAGGCGCGGCAAGCCTTCTACTCACGCTGCTTACGGGGCGGATATCGCGCTGCTCGCAGGAGATGGGCTAAGCATACTTCCGTTCCAGATAATAAGCGAGAACGCGCTTGACGGAAAGATCGATTTGAAAACTGCTGCCAAGCTGACTCAGGTTTTGTCTGAAGCCGCAGGGCACAGAGGAATGATAATGGGTCAGATGATGGATATATATTCTGAGGAAAGAGCGGATGAGGTGAGCGTAGAGTTTCTTTCCGAAATGTCGCGACTCAAAACAGGCTGCCTTTTAAGAGCATCCTGTCTGTTCGGTTCAATTTTAGCCGGGGCAGATGACTCTGCGCTTGATAACGCCGCAGAATACGCGGACAATCTTGGTCTTGCTTTTCAGATTGTGGACGACATACTCGATGTTACCGGTGATGAAAAGCTGCTCGGAAAACCTACCGGCAGCGACCTTGAAAGGAATAAGCCGACATTTGCGGATATATTGGGAATAGACAAGGCAAAAAAGCTTGCTGTGAGCTATACTCAGCAGGCAATAAGCGCAATCAGTCTCTACCAAGGCTCTGAGTTTTTAAGCGAGCTCGCATTAGGTCTTGTCGATAGAAAAATTTGAGCAGAAAAGGTGTAATACTGTTGAATGATAGACTTTTACGCTCTCTAAAACTCCCTGAAGATATAAAAAAGCTCAATATCAACGAGGAGAAGGAGCTTTGTAAAGAAATCAGAGAAAAAATCATAAGTACTGTGTCAAAAAACGGGGGGCATCTTGCATCTAATCTCGGAACAGTCGAGCTGACGGTAGCTATACATCGAGTCTTTGAATCTCCAAAGGACAAGATAATATTTGATGTAGGTCACCAGAGCTATTCACACAAGATCCTGACCGGTAGGCTTTCAAGCTTTAAAACTTTACGTCAAAAAGATGGATTAAGCGGCTTTCAGAAACCGAGTGAATCTGAGCATGACCCCTTAATAACAGGTCACAGCTCTACATCTATTTCTTCCGCCGTCGGAATAGCGCAGGCGATGAAGCTTAGCGGCAATTACCATCACACAGTAGTGGTTATAGGAGACGGCTCGCTGACCGGAGGCTTAGCCTATGAAGGACTTAACAACGCAGGGAAATCAAATGTTAATCTTGTCATAGTGGTGAACTATAACGAGATGTCTATCTCAAGGAATATCGGAGGAATAGCAGAGTATCTCTCTAAGCTCAGGATAAAGAAATCATATAGGGATGCCAAGCACGCAACAAAAAAAATACTGGGGAAAATCCCTCTATTAGGTAAGGGAATAGTCAAAACTATAAGTCTCTCAAAAGACGCAGTTAAGCAGAAGATTTTGCACAGCACGCTGTTTGAGGATCTTGGCTTTGAGTTTATAGGTCCGGTAGACGGGCATGATATAAACGAGCTTCAAACCGCTCTTTCGGCTGCAAAGTCGCTTAACGCTCCCGTGATAGTTCAGGTGAATACTGTAAAGGGAAAAGGCTATCCACCGGCAGAGAATAACCCCGGAAACTTTCACAGCGTTTCCTCATTTGATGTTAGAACCGGAAAAACGCCTGAGCATAGTTATAACTTTACAGACGCCATTGGGCTTGCTCTTGTCAAGGAAGCCGAATCAGACAGCAGAATATGCGGTATTACAGCCGCAATGAAATACGCCACGGGCATGAATTATTTTTCAAAGGCATACCCGGAGCGATTTTTCGACGTGGGAATAGCAGAGCAGCACGCTGTAGCCTTTGCGGCAGGGCTATCAAGAATGGGTATGATTCCCGTGTTCGCGGTATATTCATCCTTCCTGCAAAGAAGCTATGACCAGCTTATCCACGACATTGCGATAGCAAGACTGCATCTGGTTATAATAGAATTCAACTCCGGTATAGTCGGAGAGGACGGCGAAACCCACCAGGGACTCTTTGACCTGCCTTTCCTTTCGACAATCCCGGGAACGATAATTTACTCACCATCCTGCTATTCTGAAGCGGAAACCTGTCTTTACAGAGCAATACATGAGGACAGCGGTCTTGTGATAATCAGGTGTCCGAAGGGAACGGAAAATATCTCAGATGGGATAAGCGCGCAGCCAGGATATCTGCTTTATGAAAAAAATCAAAATAAACGCTCTGACAAGCTGATCATAGCCTATGGCAGAGAAGCGGGAATAGCAAAAAGAGTATACGATAAGCAAGATACAGACTTTCTCAGGCTTTTGAAAATTCGACCCATAGATGCAGAGATCTCAAATATAATCAACAGCTACAAGCAGCCATATATCTTTGAGGAATGCAGCTATGACGGCTCGCTGGCTCAGCAGTTAAGCGTGTTTTGTCCAAAACTAAAAGTATGCGCGATAGAAGGGTTTGTTCAGCAAATGAAAATCGACGAAGCAATGGAGCTTTACGGGCTTTCAGAGAGTAAAATTACAGAAAAAATGGGCTTCTGCCCGAGAATCTGCAACTGCGATGATAAGACTTGACTCTGAGCTTGTTATAAGGCGGCTTGCACCGGGACGGGAGCGCGCAAAGGAGTATATAAAATCAGGAAAGGTCTCGGTAAACGGCGTTGTTCAGTTAAAGCCTTCCTTTTTGGTTTCCTCAGACGACGAAATCAACTGCACAGCGGAAGAAAGATATGTCGGCAGGGGAGGCTTGAAGCTGGAAAAGGCGATAAAATACTTTGATTTATCACTAAGTGGCGCGGTTTGCGTTGATTTGGGAGCGTCCACCGGCGGCTTTACGGACTGCATGCTTCAAAACGGAGCGAAAAAAGTATACGCCATTGACGTAGGGCACGGACAGCTCGCCAAAAAGCTTATTGACGACAGCCGAGTGGTGAATATCGAAGGCGTAAACGTCAAGGATGTGACCACTGACACAATAGACGGCGTAACCCCTGACTTTGTATGCGCAGATCTGTCGTTTATATCAGTCAGGTACGCCGCGCACGCCGCATACAGGCTTCTGGGAGAAGGCGGCAGGGCGGTTATGCTGATAAAGCCTCAGTTCGAGGCTGGACGGCACAACATCTCTAAGGGTGGAATAGTCAAGGACAAAGAAGTACACAAGAGTGTGCTTAGAGATGCAGCGGATTATATATCATGCATAGGATTTAGTGTAAAGTCAATTACATTTTCGCCGATAAGGGGCGGAGACGGCAATATAGAATATCTTGCCCTTGTGGTAAAAGAGACTGCGAGCTCAGCAGTGCTTGATTATCGGCAAATTGTTTTCGATGCTTTTTGTTCAGTTAAATCAGACATGGAGAATAGCGTAAAATTATGACAATTTTTATCTATCCAAATCCTGAAAAACCACATTCAATCGAATGTACTGAGCGCGCGGTAGAATTTCTGCGCTGCAAAGGCTGCAAAATACTTGTGAGCGACGACGCGAAGGCTCTCAGTCTTGATGGAGTATCATTTGTGACTGATGTAAGCGAGGGAGTGAAATCTGCCGACGTAATAGTCACTATCGGCGGAGACGGGACTATTTTGCACATGGCTTCGCTGGCAGCGACTTTTAAAAAAAAGCTTTTAGGCATTAATTGCGGAAGACTCGGCTTTATGGCTTCTCTTGAGATGGAAGATCTGCCGAGTATAGTAAACCTGGTTTCAGGTGACTATAAAACGGAAAGCAGAATGATGCTTGACTGCGTCATAGAGCGAAAAGACGGCAGCCGGGAAAAAGTCAGCGCGCTGAATGATATTGTAATT
>CASDRM010000005.1 GCA_949283135.1 uncultured Ruminococcus sp. | reverse complement strand
GTGTCCTTGACGAACTTAAGCTCCTTGACCTCGCCTACGAGAGGAATCATGATCTCGGGAACGATGTTCCAATCAGGGTGACGGGTCTTAACGGAGATGGCAGCCTTGATTACAGCCTTGGTCTGCATAACCGCGATCTCGGGGTAGGTTACGGTAAGGCGGCATCCGCGGTGACCCATCATCGGGTTGAACTCATGGAGACCGTTGATAACCTGCTTGATGTATGCTACCGACTTGCCCTGTGCGTCAGCAAGAGCCTTAATGTCAGCCTCATCGGTAGGAACGAATTCGTGAAGCGGGGGATCCAGGAATCTGATAGTAACAGGGTATCCGCCGAGAGCCTCGAACAGACCCTCAAAGTCAGCCTGCTGCATAGGCTCAATCTTAGCGAGAGCTGCTTCTCTTTCCTCAACAGTCTCGGAGCAGATCATCTCTCTGAACGCACCGATTCTGTCAGGCTCGAAGAACATGTGCTCGGTACGGCAAAGTCCGATTCCCTGTGCGCCGAAGGCAGCAGCCTGCTTAGCGTCGTTAGGAGTATCTGCATTGGTTCTTACGCCGAGCTTCTTGTACTTATCTGCGAGCTCCATGATTCTTCCGAAGTATCCGCTGTTGGGATCTGCGGGAACGGTAGGAATAAGCTCGCCGTAGATGTTACCGGTAGAGCCGTCGAGAGAGATGGCGTCGCCCTCATGATATACCTTGCCTGCAAGAGTGAAGCACTTGTTCTCTTCGTCCATCTTGATATCGCCGCAGCCGGATACACAGCAGGTACCCATACCACGCGCAACAACAGCGGCGTGAGAGGTCTGTCCGCCTCTTACGGTAAGAATACCCTGAGAGTACTTCATACCCTCGATATCCTCGGGAGAGGTCTCAAGTCTTACAAGAACAACCTTTTCCTTGTTCTTGCCCTTCTTAACAGCGTCCTCGGCAGTGAATACGATAATGCCGGCGGCAGCTCCGGGTGAAGCGGCGATTCCCTTGCCTACGGGAACAGCCTTCTTAAGAGCAGCGGCATCGAATGTGGGGTGGAGGAGCATATCGAGGCTCTTGGCGTCGATCTGCATGAGAGCCTCTTCCTCTGTGATCATACCCTCGTCTATAAGGTCGCAAGCAATCTTGATAGCAGCAGCAGCGGTTCTCTTTCCATTTCTTGTCTGGAGCATGTAGAGCTTTCTGTCCTCAATGGTGAACTCCATGTCCTGCATGTCTCTGTAGTGGTTCTCAAGGGTGTTGCACACGCCGAGGAACTGCTCGTAAACCTCGGGAAGAACTTCCTTCATCTTAGCTATAGGCATAGGAGTTCTTACGCCGGCAACAACGTCCTCGCCCTGAGCATTCATGAGGAACTCGCCCATGAGTCCCTTCTCGCCGGTAGCAGGGTTGCGTGTGAACGCAACACCGGTTCCGGAGGTCTCGCCCATATTTCCGAACGCCATCATCTGTACATTGACTGCGGTACCCCAGGAGTAAGGAATATCGTGATCCATACGGTATATGTTGGCTCTGGGGTTGTCCCATGAACGGAATACAGCCTTGATAGCCTCAAAGAGCTGCTCCTTGGGGTCAGTGGGGAAGTCCTTGCCGAGCTGAGCCTTGTACTCTGCCTTGAACTGGTCGGCGAGCTGGTGAAGATCGTCAGCCGTAAGGTCTACGTCGTACTCTACGCCCTTTTCTTCCTTCATCTTGTCGATGAGCTTTTCAAAGTACTTCTTTCCGACTTCCATAACAACGTCGGAGAACATCTGGATAAATCTTCTGTAGCAGTCCCAAGCCCAACGGGGGTTTCCGGACTTCTTGGCGATAACATTTACAACGTCTTCGTTAAGACCGAGGTTGAGGATGGTATCCATCATACCGGGCATTGAAGCTCTTGCACCGGAACGTACGGAAACGAGAAGAGGATTCTCAAGGTCGCCAAACTTCTTGCCGGTGACGTTTTCCATCTTTTCGATGTACTCCATGATTTCAGCCTTGATTTCGGAGTTGATCTGACGGCCGTCCTCATAGTACTGCGTGCAAGCTTCAGTGGAAATAGTGAAGCCCTGAGGAACAGGAAGACCTATGTTGGTCATTTCTGCGAGATTTGCGCCCTTTCCGCCGAGAAGATTACGCATAGATGCGTTACCCTCGGTGAACAGGTAACAATACTTTTTGCTCATAGTTTTTATACCTCCAAGTTTTTATCCTTTTACGGAATTAAGAATATTATAGCAGAAACAGTTGCAGTTTTCCATACATACTATTACAAAATATATCACAAATTCCGTCTTTAATAATTGTGCAATATTATGCAAAGTTGCCTACAAAATTCTGCTTGAAAGAAATTTCCGTTCGTAGTATAATTGAAAAAGTATGTGCGCGCATTCGCACATATGTGCGAATTGGAATTTGATATTGCGGGACATCGGTTTTTAGGATGAAAAATTGACGCCATACGCCGCTTTTGAGCGGCTCAATATATCTATATGTTTGAATAGATTTGAATAGATTCAAGTGAAAGGACAACAGGTATGGACAATGCAGTAATACTTGCCGGCGGGGCAGGAAAAAGAATGAATTCGGAAATGCCAAAGGTACTGCTCGAGGTTTTGGGCAAGCCGATGCTCTCGTGGGTTACCGATGCCTGTGAGGACGCGGGAATAGAGCGCATATGCGTGGTCAAGGGTTATGCGGCAGATCAGATCGATAAATACCTGGGCGGAAAATTTGAAACTGTTTATCAGCCGGAGCGTCTCGGAACGGGTCATGCCGTGATGTGCGCAAAAGAGTTTCTTGAGGCAAATATCGAGGGCAACACCTTTATCGCCTGCGGGGACGCCCCGTTCACCGATTTCGAGACGATACGCGCCGCGCTCGAGTTTCACAAGCTCTCTGACTGCGCGGTAACGGTCATAACCGCTGAGGTGAGTAACCCATACGGCTACGGAAGAATAGTCCACACCCAGTCCGGCATAGCGATAGTGGAGGAAAAGGACTGCACTGAGGAGCAAAGAAGAATAAAGGAAATTTCCTCGGGCTGCTACTGGTTCAGGACAAAGGATCTTCTGTCGGCTCTTCCCAAGCTCGACAGAAATAACGCCCAAAACGAGTATTATCTTACGGATACCGTCAGGATACTCAGCGCTGAGGGCAAAAAGACTGCCGCGTTCAAGACGGATAATCCCGACGCTGTCCTCGGCGCCAACGATAGGCGCGGACTTTTGCGGCTAAACGATATTGCGAGAATGAGGGTCATTGAAAAGCATCTGAGTAACGGCGTTGAGTTCATCACAACCGACGGAATAGTGATTTCTCCCGATGTAACGATCAAGGGGGGCACAAAGATACTTCCCGGAACGATACTGTCTGGCAAAACGGAGATAGGAGCGGGCTGCGTAATCGGTCCGAACACAAGGCTGGAGAATACTGTCGTAGGGGACGGCTCAATAATGGACAATGTTGTTGCCAACGGTGCGTATGTAGGCAATCATGTGAAGGTAGGGCCATTTGTCCAGCTAAGACCTGCCGCAAGGATATGCGATTTTGCTTCAGTCGGAGATTTTGTTGAGATAAAGAATTCGGTTATCGGAGAAGGAACCGCTGTGGCGCACCTTACATATGTCGGAGACAGCGACATAGGCAAAAATGTAAACTTCGGCTGCGGAACGGTAACGGTGAACTACGACGGCACCAACAAGGCAAAGTGCATCGTCAAGGACAATGCGTTTATCGGCTGCAACACGAACCTTATAGCTCCTGTTACGATAGGCGAAGCCGCTTATACGGCCGCGGGCAGCACCGTAACAAAGGACATACCGGACGGAGCGCTGGCTATAGAGCGCTCGGATCTTCATATAATCAACGGCTACGCGGTAAAAAAGCTTACAAGGCATTTGGAAAAGGGCAAGAAGCTTATGGGCAAGTAAGCAAATAGGCAAGTAGGCAAGTAAGCGAGTCAAGTAGATTTTGCCTGACTGAAAGCTGTTTAATTTAACATAACGCCGCCTCCCCCATGTCCGTTATGGATTTGGGGGCTTGGCGCTGCAATTTTTATTTTTCCGGAGGAAAGCATGGGACTGTTTGTAAAAAAGGACAAGAAAGAGTTTACTCAAAACGGCATAGAATGGCTTGTAGTAGGCTTGGGAAATCCGGGCATAAAGTATGCCCTTACGCGCCATAACTGCGGCTGGATGAGCATAGACCGCCTTGCCGAGAGATATCATATAGAGGTGAACAGAGTCAAGTTCAAGTCTCTTTGTGCAGAAACAGAGATAAGCGGGAAGCGCTGTCTTGTGATGAAGCCAACGACGATGATGAACGCCAGCGGCGAGGCTGTTTTAGAGGCTATGAGGTTTTATAAGATCCCGATAGAGCGGGTGCTGGTCATCTGTGACGACATATCGCTTGACGTAGGCAAGCTGAGGATAAGGAGAAAGGGAAGTGACGGCGGACAGAAGGGCTTGAGGAGCATTATAAACCTTGCCGGCTCGGACAACTTCCACCGCGTGAAAATAGGCGTGGGAGCGAAGCCGCACCCCGACTACGATCTTGCGGCATGGGTGCTTTCAGCCTTTACCGAGTCGGAGATGGAGAAGATAAGCGATGCGCTTGACCACGCGGTCGACGCTGTCGAGCTGATAATCGCTTCCAAAACTGACGAGGCGATGAATAAATTTAATTGATTAAAAATGATGTCAGATTAGCTATGTTATTTAACTTTTTGAAAGGACATCACGAATGAATATTTTTTATCAGGCAGCTAACAAGCTGCAATACTGGCAGGAGCTTTACTCTGCGCTCGAAAGCGGCAGGCTTCCCGCGTCGGTGACAGGACTTTCCGGCGTCCACAAGGCGCACGTCCTTCTTATGATGTCGCTGGGAAGAAGGGTCTTGGCGCTTTGTGACGACGAGGCCGGAGCCTCAAGGCTGGTTTCGGACATAAACGAGATGGCAGGGAGCGAAGTCGCCTGCCTTTTTCCTGTAAAGGATCTGACCTTTGCAAATATTGAAACCGCATCGCAGGAGTACGAGCAAAGAAGAATAGCCTCGCTTGAAAGGATATCCTTAGGGAAATCGCGGGTTTTAGTTGCATCGATAGAGGCATGCATGCAGTCTACAATGCCGCCTGACAAGCTGAGCGACTTGACGTTTACGCTCCGCCCCGGGGACTCGGTAGAGCTGAGTGAGCTCGCCTCTCGGCTCGTTTTGATGGGCTATACCCGTTCTGCCATGACCGAGGGACCGGCTCAGTTTTCGATAAGGGGCTCCATCTTTGACGTTTTCCCCGTCGGGGAGAGCATGCCGTACCGAATAGAGCTGTGGGGGGACGATATAGACACCGTTTCCACCTTTGACGTCGAGTCGCAGAGAAGATTTGATACCGTAAAATCTGTCACCATACCTCCGGCTAAGGAGCTTTTGATATCGAAGGAAGAACTGCTTGAAAATCTGGAGGCTCTTTCGAACCGTGCTTCGGGGAAAAAGAAAGAGCTTATAAAAAAGAATATTCAATCAGACATAGAGATGGTCAAGTCGGGTATTTTACCGGCAAGCCTTGATAAATACTACGCTCAGGTTTACGGCGACGCATACACTCTTTTTGACTACTTTACCGACGGAGTATGCGTGATAAGCGAGTATTCCAACTGTTGCGAAAAGGCAAAAGCATTTTCGGGACAGCTCAGTGAGGATCTGAAGCTCTTGTATGAGGACGGAATACTCTTCAAGGAAATGGGCGGGTTCTGTGTCGAGCTGCCCCAGATCATGAGCAGCGCCGACAAAATGGGGATAGTGTATCTAGACACTTTTGCCCATGGCGGAGATATCAAGCTTAAAAAGCTCATTTCAGCCGAGGCTTACCAGTCGTCAAGCTGGGGCGGAGATTTTGCTACCCTCAATGAGGAGCTCAAGAGCTATACAGCTTCCGGCTATTGCGTAGTTGTGCTGGTGGGAAGCCAGAAGGCGGTAGGAATAGTTACTCACGACCTTGAAAACGAGGGCTACAGGGTTCAGCGGCTTACCGAAAAGTCAGAGCCTGCCGACGGAATGGTTTATGTAGGAGTCGGATGTCTGTCCGGAGGCTTTGAGTATCCCTCCTCCAGGTTCGCGGTCATAACCCAGCAGAAAGCCGTTGCATCCCGTAAAAAGACCCGCAAGAAGCAGAAAAACGCCGAAAGGATAGGAAATCTTTCCGAGATATCCGTGGGCGACCTTGTTGTTCACAGCCTTCACGGCATAGGAAGGTTCAACGGAATTACAAATATCACTACAAACGGCGTTACAAAGGACTATATTACTATCAAGTACGCAGGCTCGGACGTACTGTATGTTCCTGTCACCCAGCTTGACACCGTGTCAAGGTATATAGGACCCAAGGACGATGAGAATGTCAAGCTCAATAAGCTCGGCTCAGCCGAGTGGACGAGAACAAGGGCAAGGGTCAAAAAGGCGTGCAAGGACATGGCAGACGAGCTAATAGCGCTTTATGCAAAAAGACAGCTTGCCAAGGGTCACGCGTTCTCGGAGGACAACGAGTGGCAGGCGGAGTTTGAGGAAAGATTTCCTTACCGTGAGACCGACGACCAGCTTCAGTCTATCGAGGAGATTAAGGCGGATATGGAAAAATCCGTCCCTATGGATAGGCTTTTGTGCGGAGACGTTGGGTTTGGCAAGACGGAGGTAGCCCTGAGAGCCGCGATGAAATGCTATCTTGACGGGATGCAGACCGCGATTTTAGTGCCGACTACCGTTCTTGCGTGGCAGCACTATCAGACTGCCCTGAGGCGGTTTGAGCATTTCCCGATAAAGATAGAGCTTTTGAGCCGATTCAGGAACGCCAAGCAGCAAAAGGAGATACTCAGACAGCTTGAAAGCGGGCAGATAGATCTCGTTATAGGCACGCACAGGCTGGTTCAAAACGATGTGAAGTTCAAAAACCTCGGACTGGCTATAATAGACGAGGAACAGCGCTTCGGAGTCGCCCATAAGGAGCACCTTAAGGAGCAGTACCCATCGGTGGACATACTGACTCTTTCCGCCACTCCGATACCGCGCACGCTCAACATGGCTATGAGCGGGATAAGGGACATGTCGGTGATAGAAGAGCCTCCATCTGACAGATATCCGGTTCAGACCTATGTCATAGAGCACCAGCATGGAATAATAATTCAGGCGATACAAAAGGAGCTCCGCCGAGGAGGTCAGGTATACTATATCCACAACCGCATCGAGACTCTCGAGATGTGCGCGCAGAAGATTTCGCAGAGCATACCTGACGCGAGAATAGGCATAGCTCACGGTCAGATGCCGGAAAACGAGATATCTGAAATATGGCGGCAGCTCCTTGAGCGGGAGATAGACATACTCGTTTGCACTACTATTATAGAGACCGGAGTGGACGTTCCGAATGTCAACACCCTTATCATAGAGGACGCGGATCGCTTCGGGCTCTCGCAGCTTTATCAGCTCAGAGGAAGGGTAGGACGCTCTTCCCGCAGGGCGTACGCCTATTTCACATTCCGCCGAGGCAAGGTGCTTACAGAGGTAGCATACAAGCGCCTTGAGGCAATACGGGAGCTTACTCAGTTCGGCTCGGGCTTCAAGGTCGCCATGAGAGATCTGGAGATAAGGGGAGTCGGCTCGATTCTCTCAGCTAAGCAGCATGGGCACATGGAGGCGGTCGGCTACGACATGTATTTGCAGCTTCTGGAGGAGGCTATAGCTGAAAACAAAGGCGAGGCAAAGCCGCACGCTGCCGAGGACTGCCTTGTGGACGTCACTATAAACGCATTTATCCCTGAAACGTACATAGAGGATATCGAGTCGAGGATAGAAGCATACCGCAGGATAGCGGGGATATCAAGTCAGGAGGACTCTGAGGATGTCATAGATGAGCTTATCGACCGCTATGGAGAGCCACCGTCCTCGGTTATTGGGCTGGTGGACGTGGCGCTGCTGCGAAACAGCGCGTCCAAGCTCGGCATAAAGGAGATAAGCCAGAAGGGACAGAACATTCTGTTTTACCTTAACAGCAATTCGTCGGTAAACGGGATAATGAATCTTACTAAAAAGTACAAGGGCAGGGTGCTGGTCAACGGCTCTGATAAGGGCTATGTCTCAGTAAAGCTTGCTCCGAACGAGAAGCCTATAGTCCTGATGAAGGATGTAATCAGGACTATGGGAGAGGAATAGTAGTTTTTCGACTGAAAAAATTGGCATATCTATCCTGCACAAAAAATAGGATTTATTTTGGCTATTTCGCAGAATTGAAGCCTTATCGCCTTTATTTATGCGGAAAATAGTGTACAACCATGGAGCTTTCATGTATAATTGACACAGTATTTTCATATGGAGGTAGATTATATGCGGATAAAAATAGGCAGAATAGTTGCTGTGCTCATGGCGGCGGCAATAGTTCTGACCGCTATTCCGTTCGGCTCACTCGCTGTAAGCGCTGCCGAGTCGACCGAGAGCAACCTCAGGCGTCCGGTTTCTAACGAACAGCCATTGTGGATTGTCCATATCGATACCTGGAACACGCCTGACCCGGAGGCTATCATAGCGCTCGTTCCTGATGATCTGAAGCCATACGTTGTATTCAACATTTCGCTTTCGATAAACTGGGACACCGAGAAGCAGCGTTTCATGATAGTTGAGTACGGCTATGAGACTGCAAAGTCATGGGCCCGTGCCTGCGCGGAGCAAAATGTATGGTGCATGATCCAGCCTGCGAGCGGCGGACAGTGCCACTTCCCTGACTACGACACCAGTGTTGACTATGAGGATACAGTTTTTGCGGAGTTCTTCCGCGACTATCCCAACTTCATAGGCTACAACTACTGCGAGCAGTTCTGGGGCTTTGATCAGGCTGATTTCCCGGTAACTGCCGAGGAGAGATATCAGCACTTTGCGGGACTTTTGGAGCTTTGCAACAAGTACGGTGGTTTTTTGGTGGACAGCTGGTGCGCCAATCAGTGGAGTCCACCGATAAGCCCTATCGCGATGCTCAAGAATGTGCCCGAATTTGAGCAGGCGTGCAAGGACTACACCGAGAATTTCATTCTTTTGGAGAAGTACACTCAGGTGGGATACATATCGGATGTCGAGAGCCTGGTTGAGGGCATTTGGCTTTCCGGATATTGCGGAAACTTCGGCGTCAGATATGACGACACCGGCTGGACAGATTCCAACTGGGTCGAGGGCGCTGAGCAGACCAAGAACGAATACCGCTCGGTCACTTCGCTGGCTGTGTACCTTGAAAGATTCCTTCTCAACGGAGCTACCGTCATCGACGGCCCCGAGATCATCTGGTCGGAGTGCTTCAGAGAGACGGAGCAGACCACCTCTGACGATGGGTATACTACCAGAAACTGGGATATTTTTGAGCAGTTTGACAAAGTGACCTCCGACTTCTTCAGGCAGGTAGTAAACGGCACGATAAGGATACCCACCCGTGAAGAGGTGATAAAGAGAACCAAGGTTATAATTGTAAACGATGTTGAGACCGGCAACGACGACGCTAAGTACTCAACTCCTCTCAATCTTACCGAGGGTCTTTACAGAGTGGACGGCGACGGCGGTCTCAAGGATAACCACTCAATCTACAAGAAGACGGGCAGATATCCCACTATCCCCATGACAACCGGCTTTGCCGATGAGGAGCTTGAGGAGCTGTTTGAGGATATCATTTATAAGTCTGATTACAACACAACCTTCCCGACCATTGAGGATAAGGTTGAGTATTTCAACGAGCTTTTCCCTGAGGAGTATACAGGAAATATCTACGCCGGCAATTATGAGAACAGATGGGTGGTTTACTGTCCTTATAAGGAGGTAGGCGCAGACTCAGAGGGTGAGATTCAGCTCAAGTATAACACCTGCGATACCATTGGACTTGAGCTTCCGAGATACTCTCACGGCATAATCACCGAGTATACAGACGGCATCGACCTCTACCTCAATAACTATGATGAGGACACCTTCATGCCTGCGACAGAGGTAATCACTATCACAGGCTGTAGCGAGGAGCCTACCTATACCTATGAGGACAGGGGAATAAGCAATCCCGATGTCACCGCAGAGTATTCAAACGGCACGTTCACCCTAACCGTAAAGCACGTAGGACCGATGGATATTTCCATTAAGTGTTCAGGCGACGCTACAGACAGGGAGACAGAGTACCAGGAGGCAGTAATTGTTGAGCCGGATGCTCCCGCTTTATATGAGGGAACTCTGCAGCACGAGGCTGAGGTATTCGAGTACATGAATATCGACAGAATAGTCACCAACGGCGCAAATGAGTACATAAGAGATTACACTGGTCAGGGTTATATGCACCTTGGCAACAATGAAGGAATGTCGGTAAGGGACAGCTTCAAGGTACTGCAAAATGGCACCTATGAAATAACCCTGAGATACCGTTCGGACGATGTCAACACTATCGGTGTAAGCGCAGGATTTTTCAATTCGGATGAGTTTGCTTTGGCAGACACCAACGATGAGTGGCAGACTGTGAGTGCGGAGCTCAAGCTTAACGAGGGAGATAATCTCATCACACTCAAGGCTGACGGTGCGCTTTCAGGGGAAGTTTGCATAGACAATATTACCGTAACGCTTCTCGAGGCAAGCTCAGGCGGTGTGCTGGGCGGTGGTTCAAGCTCGGACTCTGGAATCATGCCGGTGCTTATAATCTGTATTGCGGTAGTAGCGGTCGTTCTCGTGGTCGCGATTGTAGTTATAGCATCCGCTTCTAAGAAGTCGAAGAAGAAATAATTAGAGCGTAAGCATAAACGTAAGCTTAGTGCTCCGAAAGAATAAAAAAGCATCCGGCTTTGCGCATGGTATTGTGCAGAGCCGGGTTGCTTTGTAAACGGAGCTTGACTTACATGCGGTAAGAAAAACTGTCTTTGCTGTAGTTTGAGCTGCAAATATCCGCATGAAATAAAAGCTTTTTGGAGGTTCAAAAAATTTTTCTTTTTTATCGAAAAAGGCTTGATTTTTTATTTGACCCGTGCTATAATATGCACGTTGCCTATCTGGGTGTAGCTCAGCTTGGTAGAGCGCTACCTTGGGGTGGTAG
>CASDRM010000004.1 GCA_949283135.1 uncultured Ruminococcus sp. | reverse complement strand
GTACTTGAGACGCAGGTCGGAAATTATCTCCTCTGCGTTTGAGGTGGCGTTTTCCATAGCTATCCGCCTTGCGGCAAGCTCGCTCGCTCTCGATTCGCACACTGCGCCCCATATGAGACCCGCCAGCCCGCTAGGCACAATGCTGTCAAAGACCGCCGCAGGCGAAGGCTCGATCAGGGTATATCCGATGTCGTTTGGCTCTCCCAATGGAGAGGTTACATCAAGCGGCAAAAGCTTTAGCGAAGCCGGAGTCTGTGAGAGCATAGACACAAAGGTGGTGTAAACCACATACAGCTCGTCAAACGCGCCGTCAGAGTAAAGCTGGGTGAGCATCCTGCTCAGTTCAAAGCAGTCCCCGACGTCTACATCCTCAACGCTCTGATAGCTCTCTGAAAGTATCTCATATCCGCGGCGGGAAAAATGCTCTATCGCCTTCTTGCCCATCGGCAAAACGCAAACCTGCTTTCCATCCGCCTCAGACTCAAAATACTTGAAAAGATTGCTGTTATAGCCGCCTGCCAAGCCTCTGTCTCCTGCGATAGCGATGATACAGCTCTTTTTTACCTCACGATCCTGGCAGTAGACCGACTCCTCCGGCAGACCCAATTCAGATATTCCGCTTATCTGAGAATAAAGCTCAGTGTAAAAGGGACGGCACTTGGTTATTCTGTCCATCGCCTTTGTCAGCTTGGATATGGCAACAAGCTCCATAGCCTTGGTTATCTGCTTGGTTCCGGTTATGCTCTTTATACGGAGATTTATCTCCTTCATCGACGCCGTAGTCAAGCCCCCCTTTCGTCAGGATAATGAATCAGTGCAGTTTCAAAAACTTCTCGGTAAACTCGCTTACGGCTTTCTCAAGCTTAGCCTTAGCCTCGCCGGTAAGGCTCGCCCCTGACGCTATTTCGTCCAGAAGCTCGCGCTGATAGGCGTTCATATCAAAGTAGAGCTCCTTTTCGTACTGCTTTACAAGCCCTACGGGTACGTCCTTTAGATAGTTGTTTACAACCGCAAATATTATGCAGACCTGAAGCTCTGCCGGAACAGGTGAGTTTCTGTCTTGCTTCAATACCTCTACTATTCTCTCGCCCTGAGCAAGTCTCTCCTTGGTGTCCTTGTCGAGGTCGGAGCCGAACTGGGCAAACGTCTGTAGCTCTCTGTACTGCGAGTAGAGAAGCTTCAGCGTTCCCGACACCTGCTTCATGGCCTTGAGCTGATCTGAGCCTCCGACTCGGCTTACCGAGATTCCGGGGTTTACCGCGGGCATGATGCCTGAGTTAAAAAGCTCTGTCTCAAGGAATATCTGCCCGTCTGTTATAGAAATCACGTTTGTAGGTATATACGCGGAAACGTCTCCCTCCTGAGTCTCGATAATCGGAAGAGCGGTCAAAGAGCCTCCTGAAGCCTCCGGCGCAAGCCTTGCGGCACGCTCGAGAAGTCTTGAGTGAAGGTAGAATACGTCTCCGGGGTACGCCTCTCTTCCCGGAGGACGGCGTATAAGCAGCGAAAGCGTTCTGTACGCCACCGCGTGCTTTGAAAGATCGTCGTAGATTATGAGCGCGTCCTTTCCCTGGTGCATGAAATACTCGCCCATGGTGCAGCCTGCGTACGGAGCGATATACTGCAATGTCGCAAGCTCGCTCGCTGTCGAGCTGACAACTATCGTATAATCCATAGCGCCGGCACGGGATAGTGTCTCAACGAGCTGAACCACCGTTGAGTTCTTCTGACCTATCGCAACATATATGCAAATACAGTTTTTGCCCTTCTGATTGATTATGGTATCCGTGGCTATTGCTGTCTTACCGGTCTGACGATCGCCTATAATCAGCTCACGCTGACCTCTTCCTATCGGTATCATACTGTCTATAGCCTTGATTCCGGTCTGCAGGGGAACGCTTACCGACTTCCTCTCAATGATGCCGGGAGCGCGCTGCTCGATAGGCACCAGCTTTTCATAAGCTATAGGACCCTTGCCGTCTATCGGCTGACCGAGGGCATTTACCACCCTGCCGATAAGCCCGTCGCCTACCGGGACGGAAACTACCTTTCCGGTGCGCTTGACGGTGTCTCCCTCTCTTATTCCCTCGTCGGAGCCAAGCATAACGACCGAGACAAAATCCTCTTCAAGGTTAAGAGCCATTCCGTAGGTGCCGTTTGAGAACTGCACCAGCTCATTGGAGAGACAGTTGTCAAGTCCGTATACCTGAGATATTCCGTCTCCTACCGTGACAACGCTTCCGGTCTCGGACAGCTCTGCCTTGGCGTCATAATTTTTAATTTGAGCCTTGATAAGGCTGCTTATTTCATCAATGTTCATACTTTCATCTCCATTGTCCCGGCTTAATACCCGCTTGTAAGAGATCTTTTGAGCGATTCGAGCTTCTGCCTTACGCTTGCGTCATACCGCTTTCCGCCGTACTCAAGGCGTATCCCGCCTATACAGGATTTGTCCACCTTGCAGCTCAGGAGTATGCTGCTCCCAGTATTTTTAGCGAGAGTATCGATAAGACGCTTTTTCTGAGACTGGCTCATCTCAACGACAGACACCACAGAAACTGCCAGAATATTGTTTGCCTCGCAGTAGCGGTTACGGTACTCAAGCCAGCACTTATCAACCATGCCGCAATGGCGCTTCTCGGCAAGAATCTTCAGGGCGTTCAGTAAGTACCTGTTTATCCTACCGCCGAATATATTCTCGACGACCTCAGCCCGCTCAGCCCTGGAAAGCCTCGGATTTGAAAGAAGCCTCATCAGCTCTACGTTCCCGCAAAGAACATCCCTCACGGCGGTAAAATCTTCAAAAATCTCCTTCTGCGCGCCGGTCTCGTCAGCAAGCTTAAATATGGCAAGCCCGTACTCGGATGCGTAGTTACTTCTCATACATATCACCCAAGCTGTCTATCGCCTCGTCGATAAGAGCGGAGTGCGCATCGGCGTCTATCTCCTTCTCGACAACCTGCTCGGCAATGCCTATGACCATCTCGGAGATAGAGTTCTTCATCTCGTCAGCCGCCTTTCTCTTGGCAAGCTCAATATCCTCATCGGCATTTTTAAGCCTTCTCTCAGCCTCAGACCTTGCGGCAGCCACGATTTCACTCGACTCCTGCTTTGCCCGCTCGGTGGCGGTCTTTATAAGATTGTCCGCCTCCTGCTTCGCGCCCATCATCTTCTGCTCGTAGGTATTTTTGTCCTCGTTTGCCTTGGCGAGGGCGTCATCAGCGTCCGAATAAATCTTGGCTACCTCCTCCTCACGCTGCTTCAGTATCTTCTGAACCGGCTTGAAGAGAAATTTCTTGAGTATAAGCATGAGAATCAGCAGGTTGCCTATGGCCATGACTATATGCCATACGTTCAGCGAAATAAATTCAAGAGTTCCTGCCAACAGCATTTCAATACAACTCCTTAATTACAGCCTGTTAAGGAACATTCCGGGCGCAAGGAAGATAAGAAGCATTCCGACAACCAGTCCGTAAATACCGGTGGTCTCCGCAATAGCACAGCCCATAAGCATAGTAGTGGTAACAGAGCCCTTCTGTTCCGGCTGGCGGGCAATAGCCTCGCACGCCTTACCTACCGCGTAGCCCTCGCCTATACCGGGACCTATACCTGCTATCATCGACAAACCTGCGCCAATCGCGCAGCCCATCAAAACCAACGCTCTTTCCATAAACAATACCGTCCTTTCAATTATTAGCCTGTGGATTTGGATTTTCTGATTTTATGTCTCTACCTCCGCAGCCGACGCAATGTAAAGCATTGTCAGCATGCAGAAAATAAATGCCTGTAAAACGCCGCTGAACACATCGAAGTATATTGAGAGTATAGCGGGTATGCCAAGCTGCAGAATCGGGAGCTCAGCCGCCATGTCGCCCAAAACTCCGGGCAGCCAGCCGAACACCGCCTGATTAAGCCACGCCAGCCCTGCATAGACAAGCGTTGAAATGATAGAACCGGACGCCACGTTTCCGAACATACGGAACGCCATTGATACAGGCGTAGCCAGCTCTCCCATTATGTTCATCGGGGTCATGAGGAATATTGGCTCGGTAAAGCCCTTGAGGTACTTACCCGCGCCACTCCTCCTTATCTTATAGTAGGTTATTAGCACAAAGGTCATCAGAGCCCAGCCC
>CASDRM010000003.1 GCA_949283135.1 uncultured Ruminococcus sp. | reverse complement strand
CGCTGCACCCTCGATTTTAGGTCACAAGGGTCTTCTTAAGGGTAAAAAAGCTGTATGCTATCCGGGATTTGAGAACGAGCTTTTTGGAGCTGTAGTCACAGACGATGCCGTTGTGGTAGATGGAAATATAATTACAGGCTGCGGAATGGGGGCAGCTGTTGAGTTTTCTGCCGCTATAATAGAAAAGCTGTTTTCTCAGGACAGAGCACAAAAGCTTCTTAAAACACTTAATTTTAAAAGATTGGCAAATTAACGTTTTTTTCACCCCATACCGAGGAAGTGCGATATGACAGATAGCAACAAAAAAGACAACTATGAGGAGATCCTTGAAGAGATTCTCGCAGAAGCAAAAAGCGATTCTCAGCATGAGCAGCCTAAAATTGATGAAAAAATCGAAGAATCAATGAAAGATTCCTTCTCCGAAAATGAGGACGCAATGGAGGGCAAAACAGTCAGAGTTCCGGCTGACGTTAGCTCAAATGAATATCTTAACAAAAGTCCAAGCGACAATCAGCTCCAAAAAAGCTATGATAGCCGTCAAACAAACGGATACGCCCGTCCGAGAAAGAAAAGGCACGCAAAAGCAAACTATTCCGCATATATGGGAATTATTCTTGCAACGCTTGTTATCTGCGTTTCAGTGGTGCTTTCGCTGTTTATAATTGTAATAGGCAGAGATGTTCTTGGAATCGAGAGCCAAAGCAGCAGCTTCACCATTAAAATCCCTGAAGGTTCTACCAGCTCGGATATTGCTGATCAGCTTTACAACGAGGGAGTAATATACTACAAAAATGTATTCTTGGCGATAGCCCGCTTCAAGGGAGCAGACGGAAACATGTACCCCGGCGATCTTGACGTTGCGTATAACATGAGCTATGCCGATATTATTGATAGCCTTATGGTAATGAGAGACGCAAAGGAGACTGTTACGGTTACTTTCCCGGAAGGAATAACTTTGCTTGATGCCGCTCAGATACTTGAGCAAAGCGGCGTTTGCGACGCAGACGACTTCATTTATACCTTTAATTCCTCAGCATTCGGATTTGAGTTTGAGAAATATGTTTCCTCGTCCAGCCTTAAGCTATACAAATACGAGGGATATCTCTTCCCTGATACCTATGAATTTTATGTCGGCGATTCAGCGTACAACGTCGTAAAGAAAATCAAGACGAGAACGGATGAAATCCTGAACTCGGAAGCTATCGACCGTGCTGACGAAATCGGTATGAACATTGATGAAGTAGTGATTTTAGCGTCTATAGTACAACGTGAGGCGTCGAATGTAGACGACATGAGAAATATAGCGTCTGTATTTCTTAATAGGCTTGCAAACCCTGAGAGCTTCCCGAAATTGCAGTCTGATACCACCTACTCTTACATTAACGATGTCATAAAAAATGTGCTTTCCGTAGAATACCAGGAGATGTACGATGCGTATGACAGCTATACCTGTGTCGGACTCCCTGTAGGGGCCATATGCAATCCCGGACTTGATGCAATAAACGCCGTGCTGTATCCTAACGACACCGATTACTACTACTTCTGCTCAGATCTAAGCACAGGGGAAACCTACTATGCAATGACATATGATGAACACCTTGACAATTGCGAAAAAGCCGGACTGGTATAGGAGAGTGATATTTTGAGTGGATATTCTAATCTTGAGCTTTTAGCTCCGGCAGGCGACTTTGAAAGGCTTGAGGCAGCGCTGCTATTCGGAGCAGATGCTGTATACCTTGGCGCAAAAAGCTTTGGAATGAGAGCGTCTCCGTCAAACTTTACATTTGAAGAGCTTGAAATGGCGTGTAAATATGCGCACAGCCTCGGCAAAAAGATACATCTGACCTGCAACACTCTTCCTAAAAACGATGAGATTGACAGCTTTGAAGGCTTCATAAAGCAGGCATATTCCTGCGGAATCGATGCCGCAATCGTCAACGACATAGGTCTGTTCAGTCTGATAAAAAAAAATGCGCCTGATTTGGAGCTGCATGTCTCCACTCAGGCGGGCGTCGTTAACTACGCCACAGCAAACGCATTCTATAACATGGGTGCAAAGAGAGTAGTTCTTGCAAGAGAACTGAGTATAGATGACATTTTCGAAATTCGAGCAAAGACCCCAAAGGAGTTGGACATAGAATGCTTTGTTCATGGGGCAATGTGCGTTTCATTCTCCGGCAGATGCCTTCTGTCACAGTATCTTATAAACAGAGACGCCAACAGAGGAGAATGTGCGCAGCCTTGCAGGTGGAAATACTACCTGATGGAGGAAAAGCGCCCCGGCGAGTACTACCCGATATCAGAGGATGAAAAAGGCTCGTATATCCTTAACGCCAAGGATATGTGCATGATCGAGCATATAGATAAGCTTGCCAAGGCGGGAGTGAAAAGCTTTAAAATCGAGGGCAGAGCGAAATCTGCCTACTATGTATCAGTAGTGACCAACGCCTACCGCCATGCCATTGACATCCTTAAGCAAAATCCGGATGGTTACGAGCTTCCACAATGGATTAAAGATGAGGTATATAAGGTATCGCATAGAGAGTACTGCAACGGCTTTTACTTCGGCAATCCAAGGGATTCTCAGTATTATGAGACCAGCGGGTATGTCCGCAACTATGATGTTGTCGCGGTAGTGGACGACTGCAAGGACGGATATTTGTACTGCACTCAGCGCAACCGCTTCTTCAGAGGCGACGAGCTTGAGATACTTTCACCTGACCGTGAACCTGTTAGATATATCGCAGATGAAATAATCAATGAAGCGGGAGAAAGCGTAGATGTGGCAAATATTGCGACTATGAAGTTATGCCTGCCCTGCCGCGAGATCTTTCCCAAGGGAACTATCATAAGGAAAAAACTCAACTAACCTTTTTATGTTAAAAGGCTTGCGTTTTTGCGCGCGAGCCTTTTAGTTTATTTATCGGACGAACACCACTTATTGCCTCCTGCCATATTATATAAAAACAGAAGCAAAGGAGATTTTATATGGTAGAAACATATTTTTTAGGATACTCCACCCCTGACGGGTTTTCAACCCACATAACTGATGACATAGGTTCGAGAAAGTATAAAACATTCATACTAAAAGGCGGTCCGGGAACAGGAAAGTCTTCGCTCATGAAGAAAGTAGCAAAGGATCTGTCCGAAGTTGAGACACCTGAGCTCTACTATTGCTCATCTGATCCTGATTCGCTTGATGCAGTTTTATTCAGAGGTCTTGGAATTATAGTTGTTGACGGCACATCACCGCATGTTATAGAACCAAAGTATCCAGGAGTAAGCGAAATACTTATTGACCTCGGAAGCTGCTGGGACTCAAACAAGCTCAAATGCGCCAAAGAAAAAATCATAGCAGCTACAATAAAAAACAAGAAATACCACGCGGTGGTAAAAAGATATCTAAGAGCTATAATTTCAATAAATGAGGATATCCTCAATGTAGGAGAAGCTTGCCTGAATAAGGAAAAGCTTGACGCATACTGCGAGAGGTTGGCCGCAAGGCTATTTCCCAAGAAAAAAAGTTCACCGACAGCAGTCAGCTTCAGACAGATCACATCTCTGACGCCAAAAGGCGTGCTTACCCATAAAGACAACTTTGACGGCATGAATGTGTTCAGAATCAACGACGAGTACTATGCGGTCAGGGCAAGACTGTTAGACAAACTCGCCAACGCAGCCTGCTCAAACGGGTACGAGGTTATAGTAAGCTCAGACATGTTTTTACAGGGAAATATTTACCAGCATGTTGTTATTCCCGAACTCAAAATAGCGATAGTATCCGGAGACTGTGATAATTTATCCGATATGCCGTATCCTGCAGCTAAAATCAACGCCATGCGCTTTTATGATATATCAAAGCTCAAGGACAAGAAAAAGAGGGCAGAATTTGACAGGGGAGTGGCTCAAAAGCTGATAGGGGAGGCCGTTGCTGCTCTTAAGACCGCAAAGGATGTGCACGATGAGCTTGAAAGCTGGTATATAAATGCTATGAATTTTGACAAGGTAACTGCAGTTACAGATAAGCTGATAGAGGATATCAAGCGTTCTGCGATGTAAATCAAATCACTTTACACATAAAAGCACCCGTTTTTCTATACCGAAAAACAGGTGCTTTTGATGTTATTTCAATTTCATATTTGGTTTTTTAGTAGGGAAGTGGTCTGAATCGTGTAAATCCTCGTTACTTTCGTCTTTAGAAGTTGTTTGTGAATTTCTTAAGTTTCTTACATTTGCAAGAGGGGCGCGATCCGCGGCTGCCATCTTATCCTTGTTAGATAAATGCGTATAGATCTCTGTTGTACCGAGGTTAACATGCCCCAGTATATCCTTTAGCACCAAAATATCGACATTTCCGTACTCATACATAAGTGTCGCGGCAGTATGTCTTAGTTTGTGGACCGATATTCCGAGATTTCCGAGTCCAGCAATTTTGAGTTGCTCCTCGACGATTTTCTGAATCCTGCGAGTTGACATCCTGGAATACTTGCCGGCGTAATGGCTAAGAAATATTGCTTTAACGCTTTTATCAGTATCTGGTCTGATTTTAAGATATTCTGTCAAGGCAGATATACAAGCGTTATTAAGATACACAATCCGTTCCTTTTGCCCCTTGCCAAAGAGCCGAAGCGACCTTTCGCTATTACTGAAATCTGAAATATTTAATCCGGCAAGTTCGCTTAGTCTCATTCCACAATTAAGAAACAGCGTAATTATGCAATAATCCCTGACCTGATGTTTGCTATCAATGCTGTCAAGAAGTTTTGCGCTTTGATCAAGCTCAAGATACTTTGGAAGTGTTTTTTTCATTTTAGGATGTTCAAGCTTCTCAAGAGGATTATCAGCAAGAATACAAGACTTATAGTGCATATAGTCAAAGAACTTTCTTAACGACGATGTCTTGCGAGCACGTGAAGCTTCTTTGTTTTTTCTGACATCGCTTAAATAGTTCATGTATGCATACGCATCGTTAAGTGAAAACTCCTGAATATAGGAAAAAGGGACATCGGCAATTTTAATCGAGTCAAAATCAGCCTCGTCAGCTATGTGATGCTTAATTTTGAGATAGCGAAGAAAAACCCTGAGATCTATGTAATATGCTTCCTGTGTGCGTTCTGTGTGATTTTTGATAGTACGCACATAGGATAGATATTCTGATAAATACTGTGGGCAATCGTTTTCATATTCTGGACGCATCTGTTGAACTTCCTCCGATATTTACATATAACAAGATAATTATATTTAATCTTCGCATAGTTCCCTAATATTCGCTAAATTTTTATTTAGCGAATAGTATACTAATACTTGGAGATAGGAAATTACATACTTAAATTTGTAGTTCATTTAAGTACTATTGCCGAACGTGTTTCCTATCTCCGACTGCCTATTTTTTATTAGGGTGTGTTTTTATTGTTGTATTTCCATTCTTGGAGTGGTGGCAAAGATAGTACTGCCAGTATTATTCTCGATCATATTCATTCTCTACCTCCCTCTACAATTATTTTTTCTGAAGTTATGTTTGATAAGAATAGGCGTATTTCTGGTGAGCTTCCTGAGCATATAGATTTTATTTTCTCTAAAGCTATTCCTTTATTTAAAAGTTGGGGTTACGAAGTCAAGGTTCTTCATTCTGATTTTGATTATCTTGATATTTTTAATCATGTTTTAACTCGCTCTTCTTATCCTGAAAGAATTGGAAAAAAGCATGGTTTTCTTATTGCTGGTAAATGTGCTGCTAATCCTTTACTTAAAGTTCGTCCTATTCATAATTTTTATAAGTCTATTACTTCTCCATATATTCAGTATTTGGGTATAGCTATTGATGAGCCTCTTCGTTTAGAAAGACTTCGTGGTACTAATAAGACCTCTCTTTTGGAGCGTTTTCATTATACTGAAAAAATGGCTTTCGATTTATGTAAAAAATATAATCTTCTTTCCCCTATTTATGATATTTCTTCTCGTGGGGGTTGTTGGTTTTGTCCTAATCAGTCTTTTTCTCAGTTTGCTTATCTTAAACGCGTTTATCCCTATTTATGGTCTGAGTTACGTAACTTAAGTTTTGATTCTAATTTAGTATCTGATCGTTTTCGTTATTCAGATAGTTTTTCTGATGTTGAATCAAAAGTTGATTTAATTAATGACATTCTTGAAAATGAATCTCTTCAATTATCTTTCTTTTGATTTTTATTTATTTATTTTAGGAGCTTTTTATGGGCAGTCAAAAAAATAGTCGTGTTCGTGCTCGTGCTTTTTGCATCGTTCTTTACCCTGACGATGAGAAACACATGTTTTTATTAGATTGGTTGTGCACATGGCGCAAGGTTGTTTATGTTTTGCATGATAGAGATAAGTATCTTGCGAGTGATGTTAATGATACTACTGTTACTTCTGATATGGTCGGTACTTTAAAGAAAGCTCACTATCATGTAATCATATATTTTCAAAATGCTCGTAGTTTAAAAAGTGTTCAGTCTGAGTTTACTGAGTTTTATAATTTCAATACTGATAGAACCTCTAATTTTCATGTTGAGGTTTGCTCAGATGTTAACTCTTACATATCTTACCTCACTCATACTGACTTAAAGTCGCAGTATCTTGGAAAATCAATTTATACTCAAGAGGAGTTGCATGGTGATTTAGCCTTAATTTCTTCCTCTTTGAATTATAATCTTGATAATCGTTCAATCGTTTCTGTTTTATGTAATAAGATTGTTTCTGAGAAGCTTCCCTTTTGGAAGTTCACACAATGGGTTACTTCCTCTGACACTGATAGAGTCTTTTTTGATTGTTTTTTGAAAAATCAATATGTTTTTCGTAACCTTTGTTATGACTTGGGTTTTGATAAAAAATAATATTATAAAAATGTTTTGGAATGGAGATTTTTGTTTATGGATTCTGTAAAAATTATTGGTTCTCGTTATTTCTCTTTTAAGGGTGAAGATGGTAGGCAGGTTGAGGGCTATGTTTGTCACTTTATTTTTGAGTCCACTTCCTCTCGTGTTTTTGGTTATGGTGTAGATCATTTTACTCTTAACCCTCATCTTTATACGTCTTATGATGTAGATCATCTTATTTCTTCTCAGACTCCTGTACATATTTATTATAATAAATATGGTAAGGTTTCTTCTATTGTCCCCGTAAATGCGTAAGCTTGTTTGTATCCTCCTTTGCATAGCGTCGGCAGTCTTTATGGCTACCGGCGTTTTTGCTTCTTCAAATACTGAATTAGTAACATATACACTTTCTTATGATGAAATGAACACTCTTTTATCTTCATCTTTATGTATGGTTACTGTTATCGACCAATCTTCTGGCGGTTCTTCTAATTCGTTTCAGCTAGATGTTACTCGTAGAAGTGATTTAGATAACGATTATCTTTATTTTTCTACTGATAGTTTTCCTACTGCTTCCCAGTATCAAGTAAATTTTTCTTTTGTTTATCCCGGTTCTCCTTCTAATCCTATTGTTAATGATATTTATTCTTTAGATATTGATATTGTATCCTTTTTTACTACTTCTTCTCCTTCTTCTTCTACTACTTTTATTCCTCCTAACATTGGGTTTGGTCCTTCCTTTTATCATCCTGATTTTACCTCTAATGTTTTATATTCTTCATCTAATTCAAATACAACTCATTCATATTCTGTTCCTTTAGGCAACGGTTCTACAGTTTCTACTACTCGCTTTATTTGTTCTTATACTCCTAATGTTACTCCTGTTGATTTTTATGCTTTTATTGTTTCTACTATTAAAATTCCCACTGTTACTTCACGAAACTATTTGTATTTAGGTTTAAAGCCGTTTACTTTTACTGCACCTGATGATACTGTAAATGAGATTGTTTCAGCTATAGAAGATTTAAAGCAAAATATTGATAAGAATACTCAGGACATTATAGACAATCAAAATAAGAATCAAGAACAGCTTGAGGATTTTCTTGGTACTCCTTCTGATGATGATAATTCTGTAATTAGTGATTTAGAAAGTAACATTTCTTCATCTACAGAAAAAGCAGACGAAATATCATCTGCTCTTGAGTCTGTTGAAAAGCCTAACCTTGATAATATTGATTTTGATATTACTGATAGTGAAAATTTTGATTCATCTTATTTAGTTGTACTTAATACTATTTTTGGTAATGCTTTCTTTGTCACTCTTCTTGTTATTTGTTTTACTTGTTATTTTATTGCGTATCTTCTTTATGGTAAAAAGGGCTAATTTCTGATTCTTTTATTGCTTTTTTAATTACTTCTTTCATTCTTTCTTCTTCTTTTTTTCTTTTCCATTTATCTACTTTCCTTGTTGCTATTACTAATAAAATAGTAAATATCAATGGTACTAATGCAAACATAATTGCCATTGTTTTTCCTCCTTTTTCTTTATCTTAATTTATTTGGGGTGATTTGTCAATATGCTTGAGACTATAAAAAATGCTTTAATTGATATTGGCAATTTTTTCACTACAATTTTTGATTTTGTTATCTCACTCGTTGAGGATTTAGTTTATATTGTTCAAGCTACCGGTAAGGCTTTAACTTCTATTCCCTCCTTATTTTCATGGTTGCCTCCTCCTGTTTTGGCTCTTTTAATTACTATTTTCGGTGTTGTTGTTATTTATAAAATCTCTGGAAGAGAGGGTTAGTTTTGAGTTATATTGATATTCAAGAGCTTTTAGCTTCTGCTTTTAATGCTTGTCTTACTTGGTTTCATTCTATTTTGACTCCTACCGGCACTATTTTCTTCTTTACATTTTTTATAGTTTTTATTGCTTGTAGGGTTCTTCTTATGCCTCTTGTAGGTACTCGTATTTATTCTCGTTTTTCTGGTTCTTCTGATTCTGTATCGTCTAAACCAAAAAATGATACTAATCCTGTAAACAATCGTGGTAACTGGTCTCATTATGTAAATAAAAAATAAGGTGTTTTTATGCAAAATATTTTCTATATGTGTTGTTTTGTTCTTCTCGTTATGATTTATATTCGGCTTGGTGATAAACGATGATTACATATCTTAACTTGTTTTTATCCTTAGTTTCTAAATTTGTTTCCTCTACTTTGTTTTCATATTTTGTTATTCCGTTTCTTTGTATAGGTATCATTATTATAACTGTAAAGGTGGTTTATTATCTTGTACGATTTGATTGAAGCGTTGATTCAACATGAATGGGTTAGCCAGTATTCGGGAGACCAGCAATATATTTACTATATTGTTGGTTCTCTGATATGCCTTTTTAGTGTTTGTTTCATAGATATAATTTATAGACTTGTACGTTCTGTTTTAAGGAAAGGTGATTTTTAACTAATGCTTGACGCTGTTTCTACTGCTTTAACCGATGTCATAGGTTGGGTCGGAGAGGTTGTTACTGCTGTTACTACCGGCGAGCTTGCTTCTCTTTTACCTTTGTTTGCAATAGGTATTGGTATATCTGTTCTTCTTTTTGGCATCAAGGCTATTCGTTCGATTGTTTGGGGGGCTTAACTTATGGAACCTGAGACTCCTGTTGCTAATGCCCTTGTAACGGCTGTTTCCGATGTTCTTGGTACTATTATTGGCTGGGTCGGTGATGTTGTTACATCTCTTACTGGTGATGACGGCGCCTTGTCCTCTTTGCTTCCTTTGTTTGCAATAGGTATCGGTATATCTGTTCTCCTGTTTGGTATTAAGGCTATTCGTTCTATCGTTTGGGGTGCTTAAGTTTTAAGCTGCCGTACTGGCTCGGCAGCTTTCTTTTTGTGAGGTTTATATGAATTTCTTTTTACTTGTTGTCTGTTGGATTGTTACTGCACTTATTATTTATTTGTCTGGTTTTCTGTCTCTCTTTTTGTACGATGATACTATACGATTTTTTAATCGTATAGCTGATAAAATTCTTCATAAGAAAAAAAATAAAGTTTCAGATTCTGATTTTGATTGAGGTTTTTATGGTTTGTTTATTTTTTGGGCTTCCTGGTTGTGGTAAAACAACTATTATGACATCTATTGCTTATAAATTCGCAAAGAAGAAAAAGCCATATAAGCATATTTACTGTAATGTAAAGATTTCTATTCCCGGAGTTACGTATATTGATAATGAGTGTATCGGTAAGTATCTTCTTAGAGATTGTCTTTTATTGATAGATGAAGCTACTCTTTTTGCAGATTCTCGTGCTTATAAGTCCTTTGATAAAGATAAACTCTCCTATTTTCTTGAACATCGTCATTTTTGTGCCGATATTTATTTGTTTACTCAGCAATGGGACGGCGTTGATAGAAAAATTCGTGTTATAACTGATAGGGTATACTATGTCTATAAGTCTAAGCTTTTAGGTCATTGGTTTAGTAATTATTATCGTATACCCTATGGTTTAATTATTCCTGATGGTAAGTCGGGTTCTTCACAGCTTGGTGAGATTATTCAAGGTTATTGCAAGCCTCCTCTTTTGATTCGTCTTTTCTGTAGTCATATTTTTCGCCCATTTTATTATAAGTATTTTGATTCGTTTGAGACCTATTATCTCCCTCCCCTACCCGATTCTTATAAGCCATATCGTAGGGATAAAAAATAGCTTTGCCGCCTGCGGACTTGTCCGCATGCGGCAGAGCTATTTGTTTTATGATTTTGGAGCGTTTATGCCGCGAAAGCCTATTGACAATGAGTTGGCGAGTGGTAGCCTATTTAACGGCAGGCGGCTTCATGCCACCGCCCAAGTCGCAAAGTAGCCACTCGCCTCGAGGCTCGTTGTCAATAGGAACGTGGAATAAATGCGTTTTGGGCGCTATATATACTACGACAATATATAGCGCCCGTGAACCGTTGTTCATCTGTGTCATGTGTGTCAATTTTTATGGTTAAAATGCCTATTTTATGTTTTTATCTTTGTGCATTTTGAGCGTTGACTTTTTATTTAACGAACATTTATCTATCTCTCTGCGGGTAGCAGAATGACCACTCCCCCTGATAATTGTGGCTGAATTTAAAACATCCATAGTATACTACTTCAGCTCAACAATCGTAACTCCGTCTTCACCCTCGCCGTATAAGCCTTTTCTTGACGACAACACTGAAGGATGCTTTTTAAGATGATTGCGAACCGCTGTCTTTAAAGCGCCTGTGCCTTTGCCATGTATTATTGTGACGACCTTATTGCCGCTTAAAACCGCTCTGTCAATAAACGCGTCAAGCTCATAAATTCCTTCATCCACCGTATATCCTCTGATGTCAAGCTCCAACTCAGGTCTTCTTGTCGCTCTGCTCTCGATGCCTTTGGTACTGATGTTTCCACTCTGGTTTTTCTTGGAAATTTTCTGACTATTAAATGTAACGTCCTTCTCGACAAGCCTTATTTTGGAGACATGAACCTTTGTCTTCATTATCCCTACCTGAACCATGCAGTTTCCTGCCGGATCAGGCGGTGAAATCAATATTCCAGACTTATTTCCGTCCTTGATGAGAACGTCATCGCCTTTTTTAGCGGTCTCGGCAAAACGTATGTTTCTTCCTCGTATTCTCCGAGCTTTGACGCTTCACCGTACAGATTGTTGATGCTTGAGCGGTATTTTTGCTTTTGCTCTGAGACAAGCTTTGAGAATTCCTCCTTGTCTTTCGCTTTTTTAAGTTCTTCCAGCTCATCCATCAGTCTTTGGGAGCTCGCGCTTACTCGCTCGATTATTTCTCTCGCTTGACGCCTTGCTCCGTCAAGTTCCTTATCCTTTTGCTCTAAGAGCTTATTTCTCTCGCTTACAAGCTGTTCCCTAAGCTGTTCGGCTTCCGCCTTATATTTCTTTGCAAGAACAGTATTCTCCTCAAGCTCTTTTCTCGCTTTATCAAGTCGGCTGATGACGTCCTCAAATCTCTGAGATTCCTCACTCATCAGGCTTTCCGCTCTCTTAATTATTGCGTCGTCCAGTCCAAGCCTTTTTGATATCGCAAAGGCGTTTGACTTTCCGGGTGAGCCGATTATAAGTCGGTATGTGGGCTGCAATGTCCTGATATCAAACTCGCAGGAGGCATTTTCAACTCCGTCTGTTTCCAAGGCGTACATTTTTAGCTCCTGATAATGAGTAGTCGTAACAAGCTTTGCGCCGGTGGACTTAATCCTTTCAATTATCGCGACCGCAAGAGCGGCGCCTTCCACAGGATCCGTGCCAGAGCCAAGCTCGTCAATGAGAACAAGCGAGTTATAGTTTACCGTATCAAGGATGCTGACGATGTTTGTCATATGCGAGGAGAATGTCGAAAGACTTTCCTCTATCGACTGCTTGTCGCCGATGTCTACAAGAATATCATTAAATACGGTAATTTTACAGCCGTCTGATGTGGGAATTAAAAGTCCGCACATAGTCATAAGAGTCAAAAGTCCGACAGTCTTGAGTATAACAGTCTTACCGCCGGTATTAGGGCCTGTTATGACAAGCGCATCGTAGCCGTTTCCTATTGTAAAGTCTATCGGAACTACCTTTTCTCTGTCAATAAGCGGGTGTCTTGCTTTTTTAAGTATGATCTCTCCATCGTCAGAGACATTTGGCATGCTCGCTGCCATATCCGCTCCGAGATTAGACTTCGCAAAATACAGATCAAGCTCTATACATGTTTGATAGTCTGATGTCAGCTGATCGCCAAACTCAGCACAGTCAGAGGATAGCTCTCTTATAATGCGCTGAATTTCCTCCTGCTCCTTGCCCTTAAGTATTCTTATCTCATTATTCGCCTCAACTACCGCCATAGGCTCAATAAAGTAGGTTTGCCCGCTGGCAGATGTGTCGTGTACCAGTCCGGGAACGCTGTTTTTATGCTCAGACTTGACGGGAAGTACATATCTGCCGTCTCTGATGGTTACAAGGCTGTCCCTTAGATAGCTTTGAGTATCGGAGGATTTAATCATCCTGTCAAGTGTGTCCCTTATTTTTGAGCCAGCATGAAGAATCTTTCTGCGAATTAAAGCAAGCTCAGGACTTGCGTTATCGGAAAGCTCGTCCTCACTGACAACAGCGTTTACTATCTTGCTGTTAAGCCACTTGTTGTCAAACAGGCATTCAAAGAGGTAGTCAAGCTTGAACTCCTCCTCGGAAAATTGCCTTCTCCACGCCTTGAGAGTCTCTACCTGAGAAAGAAGCCTCGAAACATCCAGCAAATCGCGTAAAGACAGTTCCGCACCGTTTTGAGCCCTCTTAGCAATAGCCGAAACATCAGGAAAATTGATAAACGACGGAGAGCCGAACCTTGCGCTGACATTAAAGGCGTCAAAGGTCTTTTCGAGCTCCCGCCTCACAACATCAATGTCTGTAACCGGCTCAATCTGCAATGCCGCTTTAGCTGATGCGTCGTTTACACAGCGATGTGAAAGCATCTCAAGTATTTTATGTAATTCAAGTGTTTTGTATTGTTCTTTCATATCCTATTACCGTTCATAAATTATAAAAGAGATTTGTAAAAATCAAGGGTCTGAAACCTTTTTCCAAGCTGTATTTGGACATACCTCTCTGTTATGTTAGAAAATGCAGACAGATAAGTATCAGATACCTTGAAGCTGAATATCTTTGACATATCGGAAAGCGCGACGTACCTAAGCGCGTGGAGCAAAGGCATGTTTATGACCTCGCAGACGCTCAAGTCCCTCTTGCCGCAGCAGTTTTCGCAGTATATCCTTCCCTCCGAGAGATCAAACTGCATCTGCGGAGCTTCATATCTGTAGCACTTACAGCAGCCAATCAGGTTTGGAGTGAGACCTATTTCAGTCATAAGTCTGAGCTCAAACACGGATTTGAGCATTGTCTCGTTCCTTTTGCCATCGGAAAGAAAATGCAGGCTGTTCAAAATAAGCCTCAAAGCCTCGTAGTTCGGCTGATTCTTAGGGCAGGTATACAAAAGCAATTCGCTGAAGTAGCTTGCCAGCGCAAATTTATTGATGTCAAGTCTGATGTCGTAAAAATTCCGTATAGGCTCGGAGCTGTTAAGGATATAGTAGTGTTTACCCTCGGCAAGGCAGTATTTGGCGTAGCAAAAGCACTGTGACACCGAGGCGTTCTTGGCATTCGCCTTTTTAACACCCTTTGCGCAGACCTCCAAAAGCCCGTTGGTATCCGAAAGAATACTAAGGATTTTGTCGTTGTCACCGCAGGCACGCTCTCTTAAAACAAGCCCCTTTACAGTCAGCATCTACTTATCTCCGAGTATCAGTCGTTTGCAAGACCGAAGTTTTTGATTAGCCCTTCCCTATTCCTCCAGCCCTCCTTGACCTTTACCCAGAGCTGAAGATTTGTCTTAATCATAAAGAAGTGCTCTATATCCTCTCTGGCGAGCCTGCCGACCTGTTTAAGCATAGCTCCGCCCTTACCTATCACTATTCCTTTATGTGACTCCTTTTCGCAGTATATCACCGCTCCGACGTCCATTATGCCCTCGCCGTCCTTAGTATCCCGCTCGCTGAGCGTTTCAATATCGACGGCTATTCCGTGAGGAACTTCAGCAGACAAAAGCTCCAGCAGCTTTTCGCGGATTATCTCGGATATTATTACCCTTTCAGGCTGATCTGTGAACTTGTCGTCCGGGAAGAAGTGAGGTCCCTCAGTGGTGTATTTAGATAAAACGTCAAGTATGATGTCGAGTCCGTCGCTGTTCATCGCGCTTATCGGTATGACCTCGGCAAAGTCATACATCGAAGCATACTCCTTGATGACAGGTATTAGCAGCTCCTTGTCGTCAAATAAGTCGATCTTGTTTATAACAAGTATCACCGGTGCTCTTGACGCCTTGAGGAATCTGAGCAGCTCACGCTCAGCCTCTCCCGGCTTTTTCTGAGAATCTACAACAAGCAGAGCGGCATCTATGGAGCTTACCGAGCTATTGATGGCGTTTATCATATGCTCTGACAGCTTGTCCCTCGATTTATGCATGCCCGGGGTATCAATAAAGACATACTGAATATCGCCTTTTGTTAGAACACCTGTAATCTTTGTTCTCGTGGTCTGAGGCTTTGAGCTTACGGCGGCAATCTTTTCGCCTATCAGTGCGTTGAGAAGAGAGGATTTCCCTGCGTTCGGTCTTCCTACTATCGTTATAAAGGCATTTTTAGTCATAGCTCAAATTCCTGCTCTATCTTAGAAATAATGACCTTCTGAAGCTGTCTCATCTGGGCAGTCTGCTCGCTGTCCTCGTCCGGATGGTCGTAGCCGAGAAGATGAAGCATTGAGTGAACCACCAGAAACGCTATCTCACGCTCGGTAGAGTGACCTAATTCATTTGCCTGCTCGGCAGCACGCTCGGTAGAAATTATGATGTCCCCTAACTCATAGCAGCCACTGTCCGGATTAATGTCAAACTCACGGTTATCAGCAAGCGGGAAGGACAGAACATCGGTGGCTGAGTCAATATTTCTGAAATCCCTGTTTATCTCACGGATTCTTTCGTTATTGACAAAGCTTACGCTTATCTCGCAGTTATGGTCAAAATCTGCCTGATAAAGACTCTCGCGGCAGCAGCTTCTCAAAACCTTTTTAAAATCTGTGGTTATCTTGAAATAATCCTGCTCATCATTAAAGGAAACTCTAAGCTTTTTCATATCTTTTGTGCATCCTTTCGCTGTTATATACCTCGTATGCCTTAACAATATCCTGCACCAGCTTGTGGCGGACGACGTCCTTCTCGGTAAAATAGTTAATTCCTATGTCTTTAATGTTCTTGAGTACCTTTATTGCCTCAATGAGACCCGATTTTCTCGGGTCGGGAAGATCTATCTGGGTAACATCTCCCGTAATAACCATCTTGCTGTTAAATCCGAGCCTTGTTAAGAACATTTTCATTTGCTCGGGAGAGGTGTTCTGCGCCTCATCGAGAATCACAAAAGCATCGTCAAGCGTTCTTCCGCGCATATACGCCAGCGGAGCCACCTCGATGCTTCCCCTCTCTTGGTATTTCGCGAAAGACTCTGCCCCAAGCATCTCAAAGAGAGCGTCATAAAGAGGACGCAGATAAGGGTCTACCTTTGTTTGCAGGTCGCCCGGCAAAAATCCAAGCTTCTCTCCTGCCTCAACAGCAGGACGGGTAAGTATTATCTTGCTTATATCATGAGACCTAAACGCCCTGACAGCCATCGACACAGCCAAAAAAGTCTTTCCGGTTCCGGCAGGACCTACTCCGAAGGATATAGTATTGTCAGATATAGATTCTATATATTTTTTCTGACCCAGGGTCTTTGGCTTGATGATTTTGCCTGACGATGTCACACAAATTCCGCCGTCGGAAAGGTTAGCTATTTCATCCGTGCTCGACTCCCCTGCCATGGACAGAACATATCTGACCTGCTGCAAGGTTATGTCGTCTCCGTTCTCAGACATCTTCAGAAGAGCGTTTATGCACGAATACGCTTTATCAACATCGTCGGGGTTAGCTCCTGTTATTTTTATGTCAGAGCCTCTGGTTATGACATTGACACCAAGCTCCTCCTGTATAAGCTTGATGTTCTCGTCATAGCTTCCGAAAAGGTTCAAAACATGATTAAGATTTGTTACAACTATTGATTTTTCCGTCATTTAATCGTCCTTTCAGCCTATATGACTGTATAGTTTGATGGAGTAAAAATCTATACAGAAATTATACCAGATCGTTTTAGATAATTCAATACTTTTGCGAGCTTATCATCTACTTGAAAAATATCTCGCTGTCTTGACAAATATCCCCTCTTAGAGTGTAGTCTGCCATCAATCTGACTATTCCGTCTATTTGCTCCACTTCGATATTTTTTGAAATAATCTCCTGAGAAGCCAGAATGTACTCCTCATAGCTTTCAAGCCTCTCATAAAGAATATTTTCAGCCTCCTGAACTGTATACGCCTTTATTTTTGAGGTCTGTTCTGTGTACTCGACAGTCTTTACGGATATGGGAAGCGCAATACCAAGCAGTTTTACAGGCTCGCTTCGTTCTGCAACTATATAGCTTTTGCTCATGTCAGGCTTAGCGGTCATTGGTATGTCAAGCTCAAAAAAGCTAAGATATTTCACATAAAAGGTTTCGCTGTCAGAGATATCTGCATCGTACAACCCCTGCTCGAGGGTTATCGTTTGAGTGTACTCGGCAATTATACTGGCAATCGAATGCCTGTAATATGCCATCCCGTTAGAATTTTCGACAATTCCGCTAACCAGCAAATCCCCTTTCTTAACGGCTGATCCGATAAGTGAAGTGAACTCTCCTACCAAAACATCGGCTTTTACAATTACACCGTCTCGCGATGCAACGATATTGCATGGTATTCGTCTTTCCTCCGACTCTACTCCTATGGTAGGCATGCTGACATTTATAGTTATGACCGAACCGCTGTGACCTATGGAAACCCACGCTATATCATCTGAGAGCTCAAATAATCTGGCTTCGAGCTTCAAGAAATTCATAGACGGTATATACGCTCCTGCCTTGATTCCCTCCTGCGCGGCAAGATCTCTGATTTTTTTCTCCGACTCTTCACTGTTTGCTCCGACAATCCTTACTCTGAGGGCTATGTTTGACATAAAGAATATTCCCAGTACGCATAAAACTATGCCTGCTACAATGCCTATGCGCTTATGATATCTAATCATGTACGGGTACACGCCTTTTCGGGCAATTACCTCTACTGAATATCCCCTATGCTCACAGATAGATATAACTTCCCTTTCCTTTACAATGGGTACAACTGCATATACTGTCTCGTTTTCCATGTAAAGTTCAATCACTCTACAGCATTTTGAGATGCTGTCCATTATTAAGTTGGTATCAAATCCGTCAATTTTCAGCTTTACGCAGCCAAATACATTATGTATAGTCATATCACTTTACGCCTCTTCCACTCAGCTCCACAGAGGATATTTTGCCTCTTACCACCACAGAATTGTTGACATAGTTCTCTATTTTGAGTCTTTCACCCCAGACGATTATTTCATTTGAGGCAGCTTTTACCCTTACCATTATCTCATTACATTCAAATACATCAGATACATTCTCCAAAAGCACCTCATCTACGCCTGATACCGTTACATATGATTCGGTATAGCTGTATCTTTTAAATTTTTTTGCGAGAAAATCCTTTACAGAATTCATTTTTATCACTCTCACTCCCTTGTCTATTATACTGCTGTAAAAAGCGGCATAGAATTGTACAAATAAAATAAGGATGATGATAAAATGAAATTCTTTAAAAGCTTAAAAAATGCGGTGCTTGCATTGGGGATTGTTATATTCGCGGTTTTATCTTTGATATACATTGATAATGTAAAGGCAGCAATACTGTCCTCTCTTAAATCATGCGTCTATACTATTATGCCTTCTTTGTTTGTGATGTGCGTTTTATCCGGATGGATAATCATGAGCGGGGTATTTGACAGGATATTCATTAGATTAGGGCTAAACTCCGCAGCTCTCACGGCGTTTTTTCTCGGTAACATAGGAGGCTATCCTATCGGCGCCAAGACAGTAAGCGGACTTATTTCAAGCGGACGGCTCACACAAAGCGAAGCTGAAAACGTCATTTGCTTTTCATTTGCTTCAGGTCCTGCATTCTGTCTCGGTATAGTGAGTGCAGCGGTTTTTAACAGCAAAACACTTGGCTTTATATCATTTTTATCTGTATTCCTGTCTAACCTCACGCTTTATTTGATTTACTCCGTAGGACACAGACATAAATCTAAAGAGATTTATATCCAAGAGAACAGTTTTTCCTACATAATGACCCAAAGCGTTCAATCAGCAACTTCGGCTATGATAACAATTTGTTCGTCTATTCTGTTTTTCTCAGCTGTTATTGCCATACTATGCTCAGCCTTTCCAATTCTGCTAAAGCTTTCGTGGCTTCCGTCGATTCTTGAGATATCTAATATAGTTAACAATAAATGTAGTGGAGCGCTTTCTTTTGCAGCGTCCTCGGCTTTACTCTCATTTGGAGGAATATGCGTACATTTTCAGGTCAGCAGCCTTACAGGAGACAGCTTCAGCCTAAAGAAATTTTACCTGACACGCCCTTTGCAGATCGGACTTACAGCACTATACTCTTTTATAATATACAAACTGTTTTTAACCTATCTGCCTGCTTCGATACTTCCAAAGCATATCATTGTGACACAATCCGACAGTCTGATCCCATTTATCTGCATAACAGCCATGCTTATTATATCGATGACATACCGCAACAAAAATAAAAAATCCACCCGGCAAAAGCTGGATGGATTTAATCGAGTCAACTGATATCACTGAAGAAGCTTAAGTACGATCTCCTTCATTATTCCCGGGTTTGCCTTGCCCTTTGAAGCCTTCATGCACTGTCCGACAAGATAACCCAACGCATTGGTCTTACCGTTCTTGTAGTCGGTTACCGACTTTTCGTTCTCAGAAATGACTTTTTTAGCGAGGTTTTCAAGCTCGTTGGTGTCTGACACCTGTGCCAAGGACTTTTCTTCAATAACCTTGTCTATATCAGCGTCAGACTGCATGACAGCATCAAATACTATCTTTCCGGATGCAGTAGAGATCTTTCCGCTCGAAATATAATCCGCGATCTTTACAAGCTTCTCAGGAGTGAGAGGAGTTTCGGAAAGATTTATTCCCTCGTTCATGAGCTTTGATATTTCCCCTAAAATCCAGTTGGAAATAATCTTAGGCGACTTACATCCTATAGCCATGCAATCATCAAAAAGCTTTGACTTCTCAGGAACATCAACTATCATCGACGCATCAGCGTAGCTAAGACCGCAGTCCTTGATGTAGCGCATTATCTTAGCGTTGGGAAGCTCGGGAAGAGTATCTTTCAGGTACTGAACCTTTTCCTGCGGAACCACTATTGTGAGCAGTTCTGGCTCAGGGAAATACCTGTAATCCTGTGCGTCTTCCTTGGAGCGAAGCGTCTCACTCTCGCCTTTTGCATCGTTCCAGCGCCTCGTTTCCTGCTCAACCTTTCCCCCGGCTTCGATAACATCTATCTGACGGTTTGCTTCATAGTCGATGCCTCTTACAACAGCGGAGAAGCTGTTGACATTCTTCATCTCGCTCCTTGTTCCGAAGGGCTCTCCGGGCTTGTGAACAGACACATTGACATCGCATCTTATAGAGCCCTCCTGCATCTTGCAGTCGGAAATATCTATATACTTGAGAATTGAGCGAATGGTTTCAAGGTATGCCTTAGCCTCGTCAGAGCTGCGCATATCAGGCTTAGATACTATTTCAATAAGCGGAACGCCGCAGCGGTTAAAGTCTACCAACGAGCCGTCAAACTTGTCGGAATGAAGAAGCTTTCCGGCGTCCTCTTCTATGTGTATTCTCTCTATGCCGACTCTCTTTACATCATTCCCCATGACAACATCCAAATAGCCATCGTGGCAGAGCGGTATATCAGACTGAGAAATCTGATATGACTTCGGCAGGTCGGGGTAAAAATAATTCTTTCTATCCTGCTTGCTTATGCGGTTTATGCCGCAGTTGAGCGCATGTCCCATCTTTATTGCATACTCTACAACCTTTTCGTTGAGCGTGGGAAGAGTTCCCGGCATACCCATGCAAATTGGGCAGACCTGTGTATTTACCTCAAGACCGAACGAATTTTTACAGCTGCAAAATATTTTTGTGGCAGTATTGAGCTCTGCGTGAACCTCCAAGCCTATAACAACCTCATATCCTCTTATCATGTCGTCTCACCTGCCTATCTTAAAGCTTGCAGGACTTAAACTCGCCGAAGCACTGCTCATGCGCAAGCGCGGTGTTAAGTATAGTCTGCTCGTCAAATCTTCTGCCTATAATCTGTAATCCGTAAGGAAGTCCGCTGTCAGAATATCCGCACGGTATGCTTACTGCCGGAAGTCCGGCAATGTTCACGGTAACGGTGCAGATATCCGCTGAATACATAGCGATCGGGTCGTCTATTTTATCTCCGAACCTGAACGCCTCAAAAGGAGACGTAGGCGTAATGATGACATCTACGTCATTGTATGCAGAATCAAACTCAGCACTTATTCTCTGCTGCATCAGCTTTGCTTTCTTATAATAAGCGTCAAAGTAGCCTGAGCTGAGAACAAAGGTTCCCAAAATTATTCTGCGCTTTACTTCTCTGCCGAAGCCCTCGCTTCTTGTTCTCTCATACATATCCATGAGGCTTTGCGGGTTTGCGCAGCGATAGCCGTACTTGACTCCGTCAAATCTCGCAAGATTTGATGACGCCTCCGCGCATGCGATGATGTAGTAGGCGGATAGTGCGTTGCCGGTAGACGGAAGAGAGATTTCTTTTACTATAGCGCCCTGCCTCTTAAGCTCTTTCACCGAGCGCATTACAGCTTCCTTGACCTCAGCATTGATTCCTTCGCCAAAGTATTCCTTTGGTATTCCTATCTTAAGTCCATTTACATTCGGATTGAGATTATCGTACAAGGATAAGTAGCTGCGTTTTGCTGATGTAGCATCCATCTTATCATATCCCTGAATGGCG
>CASDRM010000002.1 GCA_949283135.1 uncultured Ruminococcus sp. | reverse complement strand
GACCATGATGTTGTGAAGCTTGGAGTCAACCTCCTCGAATGTCCAGCTGAGTCTCTCAGAGTTCTGGGACATCTCGAGACCGGAGGTAGCAACACCGCCAGCGTTCGCAGCCTTAGCAGGACCAAAGAGGACACCTGCGTTGAGGAACTTCTCGGTAGCCTCAGGAGTAGAAGGCATGTTAGCGCCCTCTGCGACAGCCATTACGCCGTTAGCGATAAGAGCGTCCGCGCTCTCGCCGTCAAGCTCATTCTGAGTGGCGCAGGGAAGAGCGATATCGCACTTGATGGTCCAGATTCCCTTGCAGCCCTCGGTGTAAACAGAACCGGGAACTCTCTTAGCGTACTCGGAGATTCTTCCTCTCTCAACTTCCTTGATCTGCTTAACAACATCGAGCTTGATGCCGTCAGCATCGTATACATAGCCGTTGGAATCGCTCAGGGCAACTACCTTAGCGCCGAGCTCGGTAGCCTTCTGAGTAGCATAAATGGCTACGTTTCCGGAGCCGGAAATTACAACAGTCTTGCCCTTGAAGGAGTCGTTCTTCATGCAGTTGAGCATCTCCTCGGTGAAGTAGCAAAGACCGTAGCCGGTAGCCTCAGTTCTTGCAAGAGATCCGCCATAAGTGAGTCCCTTGCCTGTAAGAACGCCGGTGAACTCGTTGCGGAGTCTCTTGTACTGACCGAACATAAAGCCGATTTCACGAGCGCCTACGCCGATATCTCCCGCGGGAACGTCGGTGTCAGCTCCGATGTGCTTAGAAAGCTCTGTCATGAAGCTCTGGCAGAAGCGCATTACCTCTCCGTCAGACTTGCCCTTGGGGTCGAAGTCGGAGCCGCCCTTTCCGCCGCCCATAGGAAGACCGGTAAGGCTGTTCTTGAAGATCTGCTCAAAGCCGAGGAACTTGATAACAGAAGCGTTTACAGAGGGGTGAAGTCTAAGACCTCCCTTGTAAGGACCGATGGCGGAGTTAAACTGAACTCTGAAGCCGCGGTTGACTCTTACCTTGCCTGAGTCATCTACCCACGGAACTCTGAATATAATCTGTCTCTCTGGTTCTACGATTCTGTCGATGATACCTGCCTCAACAATGTCGGGTCTCTTCTCGACAACGGGCTCAAGGCTCTCAAGTACCTCTGCGACTGCCTGAAGGAACTCCTTATCACCGGGGTTGCGCTTTACGACGTCATCGTAAACCTTCTGCAGATATTCGTTCTTAAAAGTGAATGTCATGGTATACCTCCTAATTGATTTTTGACATCTTATAGTATAGCATACGCTTTAGTAATTGCAAGTACTAAAATAAAAAAATTCAAAAAATTTTTATTTTAAGCATTTAAGCCTATAAAAAGCTTAAAAAAACGCATTTTATGGCGGATGAGAAAAGTCATTTTTCATATTTGCCGTCTTTTTTCCTTGATTATTTCCAACAAATAAGGTAAAATGCTGTTTGAAGCTATTATACTTGAAAACGGCGGTGACATTGTAAAAATGAAAATAGTTATCCAGAGAGTAGCACATGCCCAAACAGTTGTAGACGGCAGGATTGTCTCCAAAATTCAAAAGGGATTTCTTATATTCTTCGGCGCCGGGATCGGCGACACCGATGCCGACTGCGTAAGGCTTGCCGAGAAAATATCCAAGCTGAGGATCTTTGAGGACGAAAACGGCAAGACAAACCTTTCGATAAAGGATGCTGGCGGTGAAATAATGAGCGTATCCCAGTTTACGCTTTTGGCCGATTGCTCTCACGGCAACCGTCCCAGCTTTACCAAAGCCGCTCCGCCGCAGGAGGCGACCCGCCTGTACGAGCTATTCAACTCAGAGCTCAGAGCAAGAGGGCTCCACGTCGAAACAGGCATATTCGGCGCCGATATGAAAGTGACGCTTCTTAATGACGGACCGTTTACAATAGTTTTGGAATAATCGGGAGAAGGCAAACATGAACATTCAGATATTTTACAAATCTAAGTGCTTTGACTCAAAGAAAGCGGAGAGGTGGTTCAAGGAGCGAGGCATAAAAGCCCAGATGATAGACCTGAACCAGAAAGGCATGAGCCGCGGCGAGCTGGAAAGTGTCCTGAAGGCTGTCGGATCGGTGGAAGCGCTTATCGACTCAAAGTCAAAATCAAACGATGCCGTCCTTTTAAAATACTTAGGAAGCGATTCCGCTAAAATAGAAAAGCTTCTTGAAAATCCATCTCTGATAAAAAGCCCCGTCGTGAGAAACGGCAGACTGGCTACTGTCGGCTACTGCCCTGACGTTTGGCAGACATGGGAATAGCGTCAGACAGCGTAAATAAAAATGCCTGCTTCCTTGCGAAAGCGGCATTAAATCAAGGTTTCAAAGAAGACGGAGCGGCGAAATTCGCCGCTCCGCCTATAATTTATCTGTCAAATGTAAACCTTACAAGCTCAGCGGCAGCTTCAGCCGACTCGGACCTGAACTCAAAGTATACCGCGTGCTTGCCGATTATTCCGGAGGTGATATCCGCTGTCTTTGACGTCTCGCCCTTCTTGAGCCTCATCGATGCCACTACCTTGCCCTTATAATCGTCAAGGCGGACGTTTACGGTTATATCCTCCAGCGCGTTTATCTCGGCTGTCACCGTCTTAGGCGCGTTAAGACCGAACTGCAAATATCTGAATCCGACAGTAGTGCCGCTTGTAATATCCACGACCGGTGAGGAAGCGGACTCGGTCTTTTCGTAAACCGGCTTGATGTACGCGCGCTTTGAACCGCCGTAGATATGGCAGGCGTATCCCGCGGAGATGAGCTTATATGCGTCAAGACCGTTCACCTGAGCGCCCGATGAGGTCATCTCGACAGGTCCTGAGGACACCGGCTCGCCGTCCTTATAGGTGATATCGCCTATAAATATCTTTCCGTTCTTGTCCATAGCGACATCCACAGGCTCGATCATCGCCTGACGGGAGAACTCGTTGACGCCGGTCTGGCGGTGATAGAATACATACCACTTGCCGTTGACCTCCATGATGCTGCCGTGGTTATTTCCCCACTGGTAGGTCATCGTTCCGGTCCCGTCCGGATTTTTAAGGATCTCGCCGCCGTTGAAGCTTATGTCTCCGCCCGGCTGGAAGTCCTCGAGCGGCTTGTCGCTGTACTTATAGGAGAGGAAGCCGTTGTTGTCCGAGTAAACTCCCATCTCGGGATTTGGGGTAAAGTATCTCTTTGAGTAGATGTATACATACTTGCCCAGCACCTTTCTCGGAGAGGAAGCCTCGAAGAAGGCGTCGGACTCGTCATAGTGACCGTCGTCGCGCGCCCACGGAGCTCTTGTATGTCCCATCGGATGCTCATGAAGAGTGCCGGGCTTGATGGTAGCCATGTCGTCGTTGAGCTCCGCGCAGTAGCAGCCGCAGAAGCCCCAATAAGCATATACTCTGCCGTCATCGTCCACCAAAATGCCGGGGTCAAAGCCAAGTTCGGTCTTTACAGGATCGGTAAACGGTCCCCAAGGTGTCTTTGACTTTGCGAGCATTATTCTTCCGCCGCAGGACTCCGCAGCGTACATATAGAAGGTATCGCCCTTCTGAACCACGTCGGGAGCGTACAAAACTCCGCCGTCGGTAGCGGTATAGCATACTCCGTGGCAGGTCCAGTTTGTCAGATCGTCTACAGGAGCGCTCCAAACCACCTGATCAGGTCCGCAGTACTCGGTAGTAAGCGTATCGTGAGAGCCATAGAGGTATACCCTCTTCTCACCGTTATATTCAAAAACTCTCGGCTCGCCGTCCGGAACATGCTCCCAAAGCGGCATGTAGGGGTTTGCGCCCTTGATATATTCCTTCATAAGTATTACCGTCCTATCTTCATAGTATATTGCGATACAAATTGTACCGCTCGGATTAATTATAGTGTAATAACCAAACTTTTGCAATAGCGTAAACTAAAAAAACCGTGCGGCAAGCGCCGCACGGCGATATTACATTCAAAGCTTTTTTAAGCTATCCCCTTATTTTGAGATCGCTGCGATAGTTTTTTCCCAAATCAACGAGCCTTACAATCACCGGATTCAAAACAAGATTGATGCCCAGCTCGATAAGGAAGTTTACTCCAACCATGACAAGGATAATGTATCTCCACGCGGGAACGTCCCCCGCCATGTCCTGAATAGCATCAAAGAAGAACAGACGGCAGCCTAATATGAACACTCCGGAGTTTACCACCGGGCAGACTATTGAGGACAAAAGCACAGCCGCATATTTATTCTTGTGCTCAAAAAGCTTATATACCGCTCCGGCGCATAGCCCCGCGAGCACTCCCTTTGCCAAAACAGTGACAATCGTTCCGATGGCGTCTATTCCCAAAAACAGAGCCGCGTCTCCTGTCAAGAGCACCACCACTCCAAACACAAGTCCGAGCCACGCACCGGTGAAAACGCCGTAGAGAGCCGCGCCGACCACTATCGGCATCAGGACGAGGGAAATCGAGAATGTTGTGAACCTCAGGAAAAAGCCCAAAAACTGCAATACCACAACTATTGCGGTAAAGAGCGCCGCGCCAACCAAAACATTTAGGCGCATCCTGCTTTTTTGATACTGTGTTGCCATAATTATACCTCCGGGACTTGAACCCGTGCTGTCGTCCGGAACACCGGTACGGCGCAGTTAAATTTAAACCTTCTTCGGAAAGCTACTGGTTCTTTTTGTAGATAGCGTAAAGCCCGTCCAGCAAAAGACCGTCGTCAAGGATTATGCCCTCCGTCTTGCAGTAGGGCACAACCAGGCTCGCAAGTCCGCCTGTCGCAACTACCGTCGCGTCCTCACCGAGCACCTCACGGTACCTCATTATCATCCCGTCCATCATAGATGCGCTTCCCAGAAGCATTCCGGAACGCATCGAATCAATGGTGTTTGTACCTATGACGGTGATCGAACCAGTGTCTGTGTTGATATCCTGCAGCTGAGCCGCCGACGAGGAAAGAGCCTTAAGCGAGACTTTTATTCCGGGAATTATAGAGCCTCCCAGAAACGCTCCGCTTCTGTCGATTCCCGAAATCGTCGTCGCTGTCCCGAAATCAAAAACTATCAGCGGCGCACTGTACTTGAGCAGAGCGCCCACCGCTCCGCACACAAGATCTGCTCCCAAAATCGCCGGATTATCAAGCTTTATATTAAGACCGGTCTTTATACCCGGTCCGACAACAAGCGGCGTCACATTCAAGAGCTTTTTGATGGCGTTTCGCAGGGTAGTTATAAGCACCGGTACGACAGTTGATATAATCGCGCCGTCAAAGCTGCTCCTGTCCAGACCGTTCAGTCTTATCAAATCATAAAACGTCACGGCGTACTGGTCGTCAGTCTTTGCGGCTTCGGTCGCCACCCTTGATGTAAACAAAAGCTTTCCGGCGTCGTCAAAAGCGCCGAGGACTATATTGGTGTTGCCCGCGTCAACCGTAAATACCATATGCTTTTTCACCCTTTTCCGAATACTGGTTTATACCTATATAATACAGCCTGACGACGCCAAAAGCAAGCTGTTTTCACAAAAATTGTAGCTGTCAACATATTATTGCCCGCTCGCAGGCCTTGTATTTATTCAAAGATGCCATAGCTTAAAGCAATGCGCGTACCGTGCAAAAAAACCCGCCTCCGTGCTGCGCGGAAGCGGGAAGCCTCATGTTATCTGTTGTTTTGCGGAAGACGCGAAGAAAGTTACGCGGGAATAAATTCAGCCCTCGTTTTGTCCGCAGCCTCCTGAGCCTCGGCGGAGTAGGCAGCCTCGATCTTTTTAAGAAGCTTGAGCATATCCTCGCTCTGCCTCGGGGTCTTTTTGTAGCCGCTTATCAAAACGGCGACCTTTCTTGCCTTCTCCTTATCAAAGGTCCTCAGGTATATCAGACCGAGATACATCCCAGCCCAAACCTTTATTTCCACGCTGCCGGTCTTGAGAAGAGCGTTCAGTATATTTTTCGCTCCGTCAAAGTCGAGCTTGGCGTAGCTGTATATTCCCCTGACAAGATCCGCCTCCATACTTCCCTTGTTCTTTTCTATAAAGGGCTCGGCAAGCTCAAGCGCAAACTCCACATTCTTAAGGTCGCCCGTCAGAGCGAAAATATACGCGTAAAGAGAATAGTATCTTATAGCGTCCCCAAGGTCAAAATCGTCTATATTGACATCTCTCAGTACCTCAAGAGCGCGGTCATACATCCTGCCGTCACAGTATTCCTTCGCTATGCAGAGGTCATTTGTAGGCTCAAGCGACGAGCCGGCAAGGTGCTCCCTCTTCTTCTCGAGCAGCTCAAAATATTCTCTTGAATATCCGTTTTTGCGAAGCAGCCTTTTTGCCTTACGGCGCTGACCTCTAAGGAAATTCAGGACTATCACATATATGAGGTGGAGCGCGAGACCAAGAGCCGCCATAACGCAGGCAAGGCTCAAGGCAAAGCTGAAGTTTTCAGACACAGCAGCCGGTATCTCATAGCCGAATACCGTCCCGCTTATCGTCAGTCCGAAGTCCAAAAACGGAAAGATGGTGTAAAGAAATGCCTCGTTGAGAAGTCCCAAAAACGGAGCACAAATAATCACGCCCCAAAGGAATATCGTTATACATGTGAGGCATATCCTGAGATTTTTTGCCTCCAGTCTCGCCTTTATCATTTTCCAGTCCGCCTTCCTTTCTCGCAGTAATACCGCGTCGCATATGCCATGACGCATTATCAAGCTGATTATACCACAGCTTGAAGAAGAATACAACGCCCTTATATCATTTTGCGGTAAGATTATTTACCCACTTTTTGCCTTTTACAAGTATAAAGCCGACGGTGCACTTGACGATATTCGACATCTGCTCAATAAACATTATCATCACTACCGAAACTCCCGGCGCGAACCGCGTGAGGGTAAACACCAGAGTGTAGTTCACTATCCAGATCATTACGCTGTCAAACAGGAAGGTCACAAATGTCTTTCCACCCGAGCGAAGCGTGAAGTAGCTCGCGTTCAAAAACGCCTGAAGCGGTATCCCTGCCGCGACGCAGAAAATAAAGCTTGTCGCAAGCGACCTTATCTGAGGCTCGGTGTTGTATAGATACGGGAAGAACGGGGCTATGGCCACAAGAAGAGCGCCGGTCGCTACTCCGCTTAACACGGAAACGGTTATGAGCTTGCGGTCAAGCTCGATAGCCTTCTTTGTGTCCCCTGAGCCAAGAGCCTGACCGACTATTATCGATAGGGCGACTCCCATTGACTGGAATACAACATTGAATAGGTTTGACACTACAGTGCTGATATTCTGAGCGCCTACTACCTCAAGACCTCTCGTCGAATAGCCCTGAACTATCGCCGCCATGGCAAGACTCCAAAGCGCCTCGTTCGCCAGAAGCGGCAAACCTTTTATTGTGACATTTCTTACAATCCTGCCCGGTATGTACATGCTCCTGTACAGACCGACTGCAAAGAGGTTCCTATCCTTTTTGACATGCGTCCACGCAACCACTATGAACAGCTCGACATACCTTGATATCACCGTCGCGATGGCTGCTCCGACCACGCCGAGCTTCGGGAAACCAAGATTACCGAATATCAAAAGATAGTTGAATGTGAGGTTTACCGCTACGGCGACTATGCCCGCTATCATAGGAACAACCGTTTCGCCGGTCTCACGGAGCGTTCCTGAATACGCCTGAGAAAGCGCGAATGGTATCATGCCGAAAAGCATCACCACAAGGTACTCCGAGCCGAACTGGAGCGTCTTTACAGGGTCGCAGCCCTCGGAGGATATATCGGATATGTAAAGAGATACAAGCGGCTCCCTGAAGAACCAGAATAGCAGTATCCCAAGAACGCCTATTCCAAGACATGTGAGTATCTTGAAGCGAAAGGCGTACTTTATTCCCTCATGGTCGCGCTGGCCGTAATATTGCGCGACAAATATTCCCGCGCCTGCGACCGCTCCGAACACCACAAGGTTGAAAACGAACATAAGCTGGTTCGCCACAGACACTCCGTTCATCTCGTCGGTTCCTATTCTTCCGACCATCAGATTATCGAGCATGCTTACAAAATTTGTGACCGCATTCTGCGCTATTATCGGCAGAACCACGCCGATGAGCATCTTATAAAAGGCTTTATCGCCGAGATACTTTTTTCTGAATTCAGAAAGCATATTTTCTCTCCTGTACTTTCAATGTCATATAATCATGCCGCTCCATTGTATCAGAGTTTTCCGCTTAGTTCAATATGGCATAACGCAGATTTCCTCGCAAAATTAAGGCGTTTACTTGTTTAATTGCTTGCTGCGCCAAAGTGCAGTGATAATACAAATGCAAGCCTTTCCTGATCAGATAATTTGTATAGTTTTTTGCTTGACTTTTGTGCGGTGCAGTGATACCATATTGCTATATTAAATTTGCGGAGGACTATAGCTAAGAATGGATAATTTATTTGACGAAAACACCGGCGTCCTCTTCGACGCAATACTCTCACTTAAGACGCAGGAGGACTGCAAAAACTTTTTCAGCGACCTGTGCACAGTCAAGGAAATAAAGGAATTTTCACAGAGATTTGAAGTGGCGAGGCTTTTGTCTAAAGGTCTTGTCTACTCTGACATTGCGGAAAAGACAGGAGCCAGCACCACTACAATAAGCCGCGTCAACCGCAGCCTCAATTACGGCGCGGGAGGCTACAGAGCGGTCATTTCCAATACCAACGGCTCTGACGAAGAGTAAAACAAGGGAAAGGAGCGCATGTAAGTGATAAACCCACTTAAGGGCAGCGAAACTGCGGTTTTCAGGCTGAGAAGCCTGTATGAAAGCAAGGGCTATCTTCACTTCAAGATGAGCAAGTTTGAGGAGTATGACATCTACGCCGAAAACAAGGATTTTCTCGCCGGGGAAAATATAATCACCTTTACAGACACCGACGGCAGACTTATGGCTCTGAAGCCGGATGTCACAATATCGATAATAAGAAATTTCAGGGATTCAGACGGCGTCACCGAAAAGCTTTACTACAACGAAAACGTATACAGGTCGGCGTTAGGCTCTCATGAAATAAAGGAGCTGATGCAGTCAGGGCTTGAGTGCATAGGAGATATCGACACTTACAACACCTGCGAGGTGATAAGCATGGCTGCCATGAGCCTCGGGAGCTTTGAGAGGGAGTGCGTGCTCGACATCTCACACATGGGAATAATCACCGGAGTCATTGACAGTCTTAATGTATCCGACTTCGTCAAAAAAGAGCTCATACGCTGCGTGGGAGCAAAAAACACCCATGAAATCAGGGAGCTGCTCGGCGATAAGGCAGATTGCCTTGTCTCTCTTTTAAACCTTGATCCCGACCCGGACAGGGCTGTAGCGGCGCTTGAAGGGCTTTCAGCCGGCCACACACTGAGCGCCGGCATACTTGAGAGCATAGGCGAGCTTAAAAGCATACTCGAGGTGCTCAAAAACGAGGAGTTTTACAGCAGCCTTAGGATAGATTTCTCGGTGGTTCAGGACATAACCTACTACAACGGAATAGTATTTCAGGGCTTCATAAACGGCATACCAGAGAAGATACTGACCGGCGGCAGATACGACCTTTTGATGCGAAGAATGGGCAAAAAGGGCGGGGCGATAGGCTTCGGCATAAATATTGACCTTCTTGAGCGTGTGCTTGACAAGCCGGACGAATTTGACGCCGATATCGCGGTCATCTATCGCGACGGCGACGACCCGGGAGCGCTTGTAAGACTCTCCGAAAGGCTGTGCAGGCAGGGACTTAGAGTTGCCATGATAAGAAAGCCGTCCGAAAGGGCAAAGTATCGCCATGTCGTACACTTCGATGAGGAGGGTTACAGCGATGTCCGATAAAATGGTCAACATAGCCCTGCCAAAGGGCAGGCTCGGAGAAAAGGCGTATAAAATATTCGAGGACGCAGGCTTCGGCTGCCCGAGCATCAACGAAGCGGGCACAAGGAAGCTGATATTTGAAAATCATGAAAACGGCGTGAGATTCTTCTGGGTAAAGCCGTCTGACGTCGCTATATATGTGGAAAGAGGAGCCGCCGACATAGGTATAGCCGGCAAGGACATACTGCTTGAGTACCGTCCGGATGTATACGAGCTATTGGACCTTAAGATGGGCAAATGCCGTATGTGCGTAGCGTCTAAAAAGGACTTCCGCGACAGCACCGACAAGACCCTGAGGGTAGCGACAAAGTTTCCCCGCATAGCGAGCGAGTTTTACCAGTCCAAGTCGCGCAGCATAGACATAATCAAGCTCAACGGCTCGATAGAGCTTGCGCCGATACTGGGGCTGTCCGATGTGATCGTGGACATAGTTGAGACGGGAACTACGCTTCGGGAAAACGACCTTGAGGTCATAGAGACGATAGTGAACATCTCCGCCCGGCTTATCGCCAACAAGGCGGGCACAAAGTTCAAGCGTGAGGAAATAAACAGCATCATCCGCGAGATCGAGAAAAGAATACAGTAAAAAAGGAAGGGTAATTCAGTGATTAAGATATACGAGTACGGCAAGGTCTCGGACGAGGAGATTTTCTCAAGATGCGAGAGCATATCAAAGGTCGAGGCTACCGTTTCAGAGATAATCGCCACGGTACGCGAAAAGGGTGACGCAGCCCTGCGTGAATACTCCAAAAAGTTTGACAAGGCGGATCTGACAGAGCTTTTGGTCTCCGAGGAGGAAATTGCCGAGGCTGTAAGCTCGGTAGAGCCGGAGTTTATAAGAGTGCTTGAGAGAGCGGCTCAGAATATTCGCGAATTTCACTCCAAGCAGATACGCAACTCCTTTATCATCTCCGAGAAGAACGGAATAGTCTGCGGGCAGAAAATCATACCCATTGAGAACGTCGGACTGTATGTCCCCGGCGGAACGGCCGCCTACCCTT
>CASDRM010000001.1 GCA_949283135.1 uncultured Ruminococcus sp. | reverse complement strand
GGCGTTTATAAGCTTTCTTGTAAGGGAGGAGGTTCCGCTGTCCGTCCTCCGCATTCCTGTGATCACCTGATCACCTGAGCACTGTAAGACGGCTCTTAGGGAAATTACCAAAGTAACAGCCTAGCCAGCCGTCCCAGCCGTACTCGCCGCATTCGGTCAGCATGTGAGCCTGCCCTGGGTCAACACAGTGCCGCATAAGATTGCCGTAGCTGTAGCCGCACAGGCTCCTCCAGCTCCTGTTCAAATCCTCACGCTGCCACGGCAAAAAGGCTCGGCGATGTCATATACCTTACCGCACGCTCAGAAAGTATTCTCCTGCCGTTATATTCGCCGCCGTCAATAAGCATAAGGGCGAATTTCGCATAGTCGTCAAGCATAGAGACCAGTCCCGCTCCGCCCGATTCAAATGCCGGTGGAAAATCCATGGCGTAATTTATGCCAAGATGATTGGCTTTTGCAGGAGCCTCGACAAGTCATATTTCGAGTAATCGACAGAATAAATCTTTGCGAGCCTTTCCCTCTTTTCCGGCGGCACCCAGAAGCCGGTGTCCTCCATTTCAAGCGGCTCAAATATCTCTTTTCTAAGAAACTCGCCGAAGCGCATTCCTGATATTTGCTCCACCAGAGCCCCCAAAATATCCGCAGAAGAGCCATACATAAACCTTTCACCCGGTTCAAAGCACAAATCGCACCCGCCTATCCTTTTAGAAAACTCCGCTGTCGTCATCGGGTTATCGGAGTAAAGCCTTTCGCTGAGCTCAGAGAAGATCTTGCGCACCTGTCCCGGCGAGACCCCATCCCCCGGATACGGCAAGCCGGAGGTCATGTTCATTAAATCCTTAACCGTTATTTCAGAACCCGACTTCACCCTTTTTCCGTCCCGCCAGATATAAGCGGGAGCAAATCCGGGCATCATCCAATAAAGGCACGCCGAAAGGTCAAGAAGTCCCCTGTCAACAAGTATCATCACAGCGGCGGCGGTAACAGGCTTACTCATAGAATAAAGCCTCATTATCGTGTCTCTTGAGTACTTTGCGCCGCCTTTGACGTCACGGAAGCCGTACTCCTCATACAGCACTTCCCTGCCGTCTTGAATAACAAGAATATTCGCTCCGGCGGTATATTTATTTTCATCTATCTCTTGCTTTAATATATTTTTATAATCTCTCATTTCTTTCAATCCTTAAAGTAGAATTTTGCGGCATACATATTATAATATTTTTTTATAAATTTGTCAATCTTTCTCTCAGTTACTAAGCATCGGATGCACAAGTTGACACTGTTTGCGGGTAGATGTATAATACCTACAATCAGGGGGGATACGATTTATGACGACCTATCAAAAATTTCTTAAAAGCGGCATAAGCCTGACAGCGTTCGGAATTATGCCTGTAACTGACGGCGACGGCTTTTATCCATATTTCTGCACTCCCAAGGGCGCAAGTATAATAGGAAGAACAGGCGTTGACGGAGTACACTACTGCTTTGTAAGGGAATTCGGTGAAACGGTATTTGTTGTAATGCCGATGAATGCACCAAATGAATATGTAAAGCCTGTTGCTAAATGCTTTTCGGATTTTCTTTCACTTTTGGCAGCATGCCGCGACGAAGCCTTAGTCGCCGACGCCGGTATGATATCAGCTCAGGCTTTTGCAGACAGATTAAAGGATATTTCCGACCCCGAAATAAACGTTCAAATTTCTCAAATTAAGAACAAACTTAACATACTTCCAATGCTCGAACCTCAAAAATATGTCCATGATCTTCAAAACGGTTTTGATTATTCCAAAATCAGATTTACAGACGACTACTATGACATGGACATGAACCCAAGCGCACAGGAACTGCAAGAGTGGGAGGTATACTTTAAAGGCGGATTCTGCTCATCCTCAAGTTTCGGAAAGAGCCGTACACGCGCAGGAAAGGAAATTCAGATCGGCGAAAGCTTTGAGCTTGACGGCAAGCGGTGGCTGATACCGTCTGTGTATATATGCACCGAGGGAATCGTCATAGACATGATATCACAAACCGAAATGAGCGAATTTAATGAATTTTACAACAGGTACAGAAGAGAAATAGAAGGCACAGAAAATCTGCCGGACGACAGATTTGATTTTATACAATCCGAGAACCCGGTTATCACAGATGTGAGAACAAAGCTTACTGTAAACGGCAAAAGTGCAAAGCTAAAAGGCATGAGCGGAATAATATGGATACCGGAAATGGAATCAGACAGTGACTGCGAAATAGTCATAAAGCACTACTGCCTTGACTCCTCAAAGGCTTTAAACATCCAAAGAATGTACTTTAATTGGGCTACCAAAACAAAGCCGAGGGTTCTTTTAAGCCTTGAAATCGAAATCTCAATGTGTCCTAAGACTATACGAGGCAAAGAGTTTTGCGTGAACAAAGCCGGTCAAAGCTTCGAAATTGAAAATCCGCTTACCGGCGTAATACACACTCTGACTATAAACGAATTTAATAAGCAAAAGCTTGGAAGAGCGGCGCTTATGGACAACGAGTATGGTATTCCGGAAAACTATATCAGCATCGACTATACCATTTCTCCAGAAATCAATACGGAAAGCGTGAGAATACACGACATATGCCAAAGCGACAGCCCTAAGAAGTGGATAAAACATGATGCCGGCGCATCGTATTTGCCGGAAGCCAAAAACGCCGTGTCAATAGGAATAATCGGCGGAGCTGACGGACCTACGGCTATCATTTTAGGCAATAAAAGCCATCAGATATGCTCCTCTTTGCACTTTGAGCCACGCGACAGCGTGACATTAAGAGCGGATTTTATCGACAGCAACCAGCCGTCCATCACTAAGAATCTCATAAATCAAAGAACAAAAATATAAAAAGGCGGACACACTATATCATGAAAACTGTTTACATCTACACCGACGGAGCATGCTCAGGCAATCCGGGAGCGGGAGGCTGGGCGGCGATACTCATGTATAATGAGTTTAAAAAGGAAATGAGCGGTGCAGAGCCTATGACCACAAACAACCGCATGGAACTTTGCGCCGTGATATATGCACTTAAAGCTTTAAAAGAGCCATGCCAAGTAGTGCTCACTACAGATTCAAAGTATGTGTCTGACGCGATAACAAAGGGCTGGGCAAGATCATGGCAGAAAAACGGGTGGATAAAGTCCGACAAAAAGCCCGCAATGAACGCGGATCTGTGGCAGGAGCTTCTTGAGCTTTTAAAGATTCATGATGTCAAGTTCAACTGGGTGAAAGGACATGCGGGTCATCCGGAAAATGAACGATGCGACGAGCTTGCCGTGTCAGCCTACAAGGCTCTTGCAAAACAGTAGTCCGAAAATATAGTTAGCAATAGGTAACTAACTTCTTTGAAGCGCTTGACAACCGGAATATTTCGTACTACAATGATTTGTGGAATACTATAAGATGTATTCTTACATGAGATCAGAAAGGAAGTTGATATATATGGAGAAACGCTTTGTATACGCAGACAACTCTGCAACTACAAGGGTCTCTGAAGCCGCTCTCGCGGCGGCCATGCCGTATTTCCGCGAATGTTACGGAAATGCTTCGAGCATATACTCCCTCGGAATGAATGCTGCGCGTGCGCTGGTAAAGGCAAGACAGCAGGTCGCCGATGCCATAGGCGCGAAGTCGAGCGAAATATACTTTACCTCGGGAGGCTCCGAATCTGACAACTGGGCTATAAAATCCGCCGCAGAAGTTGGTGCCTCCAAGGGCAAAAAGCATATAATCACATCAGTATTTGAGCATCACGCAGTTCTTCACACCTGCCAGTATCTTGAAAAGCACGGCTTTGAGGTGACATACCTGCCCGTAAGCCCGATGGGTCTTGTTGATCCGGAGGACGTAAGAAAGGCTATACGCGACGATACCTGCCTTGTTACTATAATGTTTGCGAACAATGAAATAGGAACTATTCAGCCTATAGAAAAAATAGGCGAGATATGCCAGGAAAAGCACGTTTTATTCCACACTGACGCTGTACAGGCTATAGGTAACGTCCCTATCGACGTTGCGAAGATGCATATAGACCTTCTTTCCCTCTCCGGACATAAGATACACGCTCCAAAGGGCATAGGAGCAATGTACATGAGGACAGGCGTAAATCTTCCCAACCTTATACATGGAGGAGCGCAGGAAAGAACAAAAAGAGCAGGTACGGAAAACGTTCCGTCCATTGTAGCTCTCGGCGTTGCCATAACTGATATATGCAAAAACATTCCCGAACGCTGCGCGAAGGTTGAAAAGATGCGTGACAGACTCATAAGCGAGCTCTTAAAAATAAAGCAGTCACGGCTTAACGGCGATCCCAAGCAAAGACTTTGCGGAAATGTAAACATTTCGTTCAGAGGCATAGAGGGTGAAAGCCTGCTTCTCTCGCTTGACCTTGCCGGAATAAGCGCATCCTCTGGTTCTGCGTGCACATCAGGTTCGCTCGACCCCTCTCATGTACTCTTGGCAATAGGCTTGCCTCACGAGACAGCGCACGGCTCACTCAGGCTCACAATAAATGAGGAAACCACAGATGAGGACGTAGACTACATCATAGAAAAAGTCCCCGAGGTAGTTAAAAAGCTCAGGGCAATGAGCCCTCTTTGGGAAAGAATATGTCAAGACGAAGGCATAGAGCCGTAATCGGATATTTCAGTCGGTCAAAAAATTGCACTCGTACTTAAGTTTAAATGAAAGGATTGATATAAATGATTTACTCTGAAAAGGTAATGGATCACTTTGCGAATCCAAGAAATGTCGGTGAAATTCCCGACGCCGACGGCGTAGGCGAAGTCGGCAACGCCAAGTGCGGCGACATAATGAAGATGTACCTTAAGATAGACAACGGCATAATTACTGATGTCAAGTTCAAAACATTCGGCTGCGGCGCTGCCGTCGCGACAAGCTCAATGGCTACCGAGCTTATAAAAGGCAAGCCGATTGACGAGGCTCTCAAGCTGACTAACAAGGCTGTAATAGAGGCTCTCGACGGACTTCCGGCGGCTAAGCTTCACTGCTCCGTACTTGCCGAGCAGGCTATGAAGGCGGCTATAGCCGACTACTACAGGCGCAACGGCGTTGATCCCACACCAATCGTCGGAGAGTTCAGCACCGATTGCCAAGCGTGCAAGATAGACTAATGAAGCGGGCATTGCTTGCTCTCAGCGGAGGCGTGGACAGTTCCGTCTCCGCTGAACTTTTAAAAAGGAACGGCTACGATGTTGGCGCAGTAGTTATGATGATGTCAGACGAGCACGAAAAAACTATTCACGCGGCTCGCGACGCTGCAAAGGCTCTTGACATTCCCCTATTTGAACTTGATTTGAGACGGGAGTTTAAATCTGAGATCATCGACTACTTTGCAAAAGAATATCTAAAAGGCAGAACGCCCAGCCCCTGCGTCAGGTGCAACCCAAAAATTAAGTTTAAATATCTTTTAAAGACCGCTCTTGACAACGGCTACTCATACATTGCCACCGGACATTACGCCAAGATAGTATACTCTGAAAGTCACAGCGCGTACCTGATACATAGGGCAAGCTCAGATAAACGCGACCAGTCGTATATGCTTGCAGGACTTGGGCAGGACGTTCTTTCAAGGCTTATATGTCCCCTTTCCGGCATGGAAAAAAGCTATGTAAGAGATATAGCGCTAAAGCTTGGCTTAAAGTGTCATGATGCGCCTGACAGCGTAGAAAACTGTTTTATACCGGACGATGACTACGCAAGGTTCATTGAACAAAACTATTCCCGTTCCCCTTACGGAAACTTTGTTACGGAGGACGGCGTCATACTGGGCAGGCATAACGGCATACTCCACTACACTGTGGGTCAAAGAAAAGGTCTCGGAATCGCCCTTGGCAGACCGGCATACGTCAGCCGCATTGACTCAGACAGCAATGAGGTCGTACTCTCTTTTGAAAAGCGAACAGCGACAAAGATAAATCTAAGCAGCTCATTTGAAGTTTTCCCAGGCTCTTTTTCATGCAAACCAGACAACAAATATTACTGCAAGCTGCGCTCTACCGGAGCTCTTCTTAGATGCGTGCTTGAATCTAATGACTGCAAAGTGACAATCGTTCTTGACGAGCCATACCCTGCTGTATCATCGGGACAGGCCGCGGTAATATACGACGGCTGCGGCGAATCAGCCGCGGTATTAGGAATGGGAATAATAGATAGCTGCGAATAATTCAATATGCAATATGGAAAACCGCCGTCCGCAGACTGATGATCAGTTCTGCGAACAGCGGTTTATTGTATGTTCGTAAATTTGCAGATATCTATATAATTCAGGAATCAGATTTTTGTTCGTTGTGCGATGTTGTTTCAGCCTGAGATTGTGAACCTGTTGCACGGCGAGCTTGATCTTCTGTGTACTGTGTATCCTGAACCGTATGTCCGGACTGAGGTTCAACGTGTTCGGAATATTCAGGCTCAGTGTTGTGCGGCATATCAGGCTGATCAGGATCTTCCGAAAGTTTGTTTAGCGAAAGCTCTGCCTTAAACAGATCTCCATCAATGCTTATCCCAAATTTAACATTTTGCAGATTGCAAAGACCCCTCGCTATGGACAATCCCAAGCCGCTTCCCTCTGTAGAACGCGAGGAGTCGCCTCTTACAAACCTCTCCATCAGTTCTTCGCTCGATATGTTCAAAGCATACTTTGAGATATTTTTGAACACTACCGTTACAGTTTTATCTGTTTCTATTTCTGATATATAAACTCTTGTTTCCGGCTGAGCATACTTGCATATGTTGCCGATCAGATTGTCAAGCACTCTCCACATCAGCCTTCCGTCTATCATGACAGGAACTGGCTTGTCCGGTACATCAATAACCGGCGTGAGCCTTGCCCTGGCGAGCTTTTCCTCATATTCCGTAACAGCCTGTGTGACCAATAGCGTCATATCTGACCGCTCAAAATTTACCTGTATTGCACCTGAAGAAGCCTTTGACGCCTCTACAAGGTCATCTATAAGCTTTTTCATTCTCCGCGACTGCCTTACCAGGACGTCTACATATTCCTTAGCTGTGTCAGGCTTTATATCCTCTTTTGAGAGTATGTCAACATAATTTACTATCGAGGTGAGAGGAGTCTTAAGATCGTGCGAAACATTCGTTATAAGCTCGGTCTTGAGCCTTTCGGATTTCATCTTTTCGTCTACGGCAAGGTGTATGCCGTTTCCTATGCTGTTTATGTCACAGGCAAGGTTCTTGAGCTCTGCCGGCATACGTTCTGTATCTATTGTCGCATCGGCGTCTCCGCCTGATATTCTTTTGCAGCCGTCCTTTATCTTACCGAAAGCTGCAACATAAACTATAAAGCCTATTCCTACAGCAATTCTTCCTAAAAAGAACATACTGATGCCATAATCAACGGAACCGTTCATAACAGCTATTATATTTAGCAGGTCATATAAAAGCAGAAGACCGTAAACGACAGCAGCTTTTTTTGTATACCTAAAGTTTCTGAAGAGCAGTCTAAGAAATTTATATAAAAGAATTATGCCGCCGATAATAATTGTATATTGGAATAGCTTGCCGCCCTTACACCTTGCGGCTATAGTCATCAGCATAACTATGACAGCCCCTGCGCAAAGCGCGACAACCGCCATGAATATGACAACCGATATCCACAAGTCGGATATAGAACTATAATATATAAAATCTGACGCGAACATGACACATACAACTATAATGACTGCTGCGGCACAAAGCACCAGCTCCAGCGGTATCTTGTCAAAGAAGCTTAGGTGAATACCATTATCGCGTTCATTGTAGCCGGCCGATGATATTAAGAAAATAAAGCACACGGCAAATATAATGGCGGAAATCACAAGTGCAACGACAAACAGGTTTCTGTTCGCAACGAAAGACTCCATCTTAGCCACACGGACATATATATCGTCATGTGCCTCTAAAACTGTAGGGACTGAGACATGTACCGTCATGCTGTCCTGATATACAGGATAGTACTCTACATACAGAACAAATAAATTGTCATACTCGGTCACATCCATAGTATCTATTCTTGCCGAGGAAAGATACTCGTTCACATAATTGTCCAAATCCTCAGTATTGTAAAACTCCATAGTCAGGTTCTGCTTGCTTCCTAATTTACTTACAGCTATGTCCCTGTCAAGTTCAAGTCTTACATCATCAAGAGAGAAGTTATTGTAAATCAGTTCTCCTTCCGAATTGTATATTTCTATTGACAGGTTTGATGCGTTTTTGTTGTAACGCATGTCCAGCATGCTGATGAGCTGTTTTATTTCATCTGCGGTCACAGGAGAGGGGCTTTCATCATACGCGGAAAGCGCAGCGTCTGATTCATTGTATTCAGACTGCCAGTCATATTTTTCCTCAAGAGTCGTGTCAGTAACCGAAGCTTTTACTTTTTCACTATCAAGATAATATAAAAGCTCCGCCTCGGCATTTCCCAAAGCCTCGACATCTCCCAACGGCTCACAGGAATCTATATCAAGCACTACATCATTAAGCTTGTTGCTTATACTTGTCTGCCATACATTTTCTGATAAGCGTTGCCCTCCGTCAAAAAAAACGTCGTTTTCAAGCATCACGGCTACGGCTACCGAACTGATAGCCAAAATCGCCGCCGACAGCATAGCCACACATATTGCAGTGAGCTTAATCCAAAGCTTTCCCTTTATCCCGTTCATAAAAGCTCCGCCTCCCCGTATATTTATTCTGATTATTCTGAAACGGATTTTTCAAACTTATATCCCCTGCCCCACGCCACTTTCAGGTATCTCGGCGAAGCGGGATCTATCTCTATTTTCTCGCGAATATGCCTTATGTGTACGGCTATCGCGTTGTCAACGCCTATCGGGACATCGCCCCACACCTTTCTGTATATTTCAGACGGCGAAAAGCATATGCCGGGATTCATCATAAGGAACTTCAATATCTCGTATTCTTTCGGAGTAAGCTGCACAGGCTCGCCGTCAACAGTTACTTTTTTTGATTCGCATAAAAGCTCGATACCGTCGATCCTTATCGAATCTACGCTCTTCGGAGCGCTTCCCAAAAGCGTATACCTTCTTAGCTGAGACTTGACCCTTGCTATAAGCTCGACCGGATTAAACGGCTTAGTTACATAATCATCCGCGCCGAGGTTAAGTCCCAACACCTTGTCGGTATATTCCGACTTTGCAGTCAGGAATATTACGGGCACATTAGAAAATTCTCTTATTTTTGACAGAGCATTTATTCCATCAAGTTCCGGCATCATTATATCCATTAAAACGAGGTCCACCTTTTCCTCATGAAGGATCTTAAGCGCCTCCTCGCCGTTATACGCCTCAAAGAAGCTGTATTCCGGATTGGTAAGATATATTTTAAGCGCTGAAACAATATCCCTTTCATCGTCGCAAAGTAAAATGTTATACATCCGACTGAATTCCCCTTCTCATACTTTTATATCCTTACTTAACAGTTTACCAGAAGAATTATGAATATACAATTACAAAACAGATTAAGTTTTCTTAATAATCAAAAATAGCCAAAAACGGCATGGCGGCACATACAATATGCCGTCACGCCGTTATAGCATCATTTAGTTTTTTAGATTACTCAGCCTCAGCAAGTTTCCAGTAGATTCCGTATCTTGTGTTGTACAGGCTGTAGTAAGGAACAAACTCAAGTTCCTGATCATTTGCTGTAAATGTGAATGAGAGATTTCCGTTGTCCGTGAAGTACTCGCCGGGGTTCTGCTTTACGGAAGTCGGAGTAATTCCATCCTTGAGTGTGAGGGTGTCGTCCGAAATGATGGTCGTCTCAGGAATGATTACACTCATTCCGGTGTAGGTGGTGGTCATATTCTCATCGTTAAGCTTTGCGGCAAGAAGCACGGGACCGTACTTAAAGCAAACGGTGTTGATGCCATCCTGGAGATTTTCGGCTGTAAGTCCAAGCGGAATAGTGATCTCAACTGTGTCGCCGTTCTTCCACTCGCGGGTAATCTTAGCGTATCCCTCTGCGTTCTCATACTGTACTGCCTCTCCGTTAACGCTGACGGTTACATCCGACTTTGCCCATGATGGGATTCTCAGCATGAGCGAGAACTTTTTGCTATCACTCAGCTTGAGCTTAAAGGTAGCCTTGTCGGTAAGCGGGATATTGCTCTCCTGAGTAAGCTTAAGACCAAGGTTCTCAGCGTCCAGCTCTGAGCTGAAGTACATGTTTACATACAGACTGTCGTCGTCGTAGAAGTACATTCCGTCTCCAAGCTTTGTGAAGTTCTCCATGCCTGTGCCGGTGCAACACCAGAAGCTGTCAACGGGCGTGCTGAAGGTCCTGAAGTAACCGGTCGACATTGCCTGGAAGTAGGTAGTCATACCTGTCTCGGGATTCTGGGAAGCGAGAATGTGGTTGATGAAAGCGTTCTCGTAATAATCGGCGTACTTGACATCTCCTGTCACCATGAACAGGTTCTTGGTAAGCTTGAGCATGTTATATACGTTGCAGGTCTCACAGTTGCAGTTTGTGCGCTCACGGTTCAGAACATCGTCCTCGCCGAAGTGCTCCCACTCGCTGTTTCCGCCGGTGGCGTATGTATGGTGATCTATTACCATCTGCCAGAATATCTCCGCCGTCTCAAGGTACTCAGAAGCATCCACCTTCTCACCGTTAACTGTCTTGCCATCAAGAACAATATATCGGTTGAGAGCGCCTATTATCTTGGGAATGGTTGTATTGGCATGTCTGTTGTTGAGGACATTCGCGCCGTCTGTCCTGATGAGCTCAAACAGTGAGTCCTCATCAAAGGCATGAGCGGCAACAGCGTACTTATCGTCGCCTGTAAGACGGTATAGGTCGTACAAAGCGTCATTCATTCCGCCGTATTCTATGCTCAAAACAGTTCTGCGGGTCTCCTCGCTCCAGCCGGTAACGCGGTTATACACCCAGTCACCGAGCTTCTTGGCTATATCAAGAGCGGGCTCGTAGCCTGTGAGCTCATAGGAGGAAATAAGTCCCTCGAAAATCTTGTGCGTGGTGTACCACGGAACCCATGCCTCCTTGAACATATCCGCCTTGCCGAGCTCGACGTTGTCAAACTGGGCGTCTACGTTCGCAAGATCCAGCACCTGCGAGCCCCAAAGGAAGCCGTCTTTGTGCTGGCACTCCACAAGACCATCTATAATCAGCGTCAATCTCTCATAGAGCTTGTCTCTATCCGAGGAGGATACCGCGTCGTTTGTCGCCGCCTGCGCCAGAGCCGTCAGGTAGTGACCCATTGTATGACCGCCGATAAGAGAGTTCTCCCAGCCGTTGTACGGCTCAACACCGTTAGTGTCAAGACCGCGGTTCTTTCTGAAATTGGACAAAAGCTTATCGGGATCCAAAGACAGAAGATACTCAATCTCCTTCTTGAAAGCGTTTGTACAGTAAGCATCGGTCATGCTCACATCTGAAATTGCGTAATCTCTAATCGAAATGTTCTTTTGAAGCATCGCTGCTCCTCCTTCCAATTCGGGACCGGAACAACCCGCAAGCGTTGCTGCCGCAAGGATTCCGCATATTGATTTTTTAAGCTTATTCACACCGGTCTCCCCTTTCAATTCTATATGCGCATTATACCAACGCTACAACATAATTACAAGTACATATACAAAATAATAAGAAATAATCAAGCTTTTTCATTCTGAATATCAAAACTTGCCCTTTATCTTGTAGCCTTCCTTCTCTATTCTTTCTCTTAGAGCCGATTTGTCTAAAGGCCCGCTTAGCATGAGTACGGCTGTTCCTGACTTGTAGCTCACATCTGCATCAGTGACCTGTGGGAAATCCATAACAGCTTTTTTTATCCTTGCCTCACAATGCTCGCACATCATGCCCTTTATTTTGAGCGTTAGTGTATTTTCATTATCAGACAATGACGGCAAGCTGTTTGACTTGACACCGCTATTTTTCCTGTCGCCGTAGATTTTAGCAAGGTTCAGCCTCAGCGCATTTGATACCACGCATACGCTTGAAAGGCTCATAGCTGCCGCGCCTATCATCGGATTGAGCGTCAGACCTAATCCGACAAAGACTCCAGCAGCAATAGGTATGCCAATAATGTTGTAAATAAATGCCCAGAAAAGATTTTCGTGGATGTTCCTTAACGTCAGTCTGCTCAGCCTTATTGCCGCCGGGACGTCCATGAGGCTGCTCTTCATCAAAACCACATCCGCAGCATCTACAGCTATATCCGAGCCTGCTCCTATTGCTATGCCGATATCGGCTCTTGTCAGAGCGGGGGCGTCGTTTATTCCGTCTCCGACCATCGCCACTCTTCCCGACTGCATCAGTGAAGCTACTACTCTTTCCTTCTCCTGCGGCAGCACTCCGGCGATTACCTCGTCAACTCCTACCTGTGCGCCTATAGCCTTAGCGGTTCTTTCATTGTCTCCCGTTATCATTACAACTCTGACGCCGATTTTCTTTAGCTCTGATACTGCCTGACGGCTGTCATCCTTGACCGTGTCGGCAAGTCCGAGTATACCGTAGGGCTTGGAATCTCTCAGCATTACAAGAGGGGTCTTGCCTGCGTCTGACAAAGCTGCTGCATTTACAAGCATATCCTCCGGGATTTTTGCAATTCCGCTTACAAAGCCGACGCTTCCGCAAATATACTCAGAGCCTGAAATGGTCGCCCGGACTCCGCTGCCGGTCATTGTCTCAAAGTCCGAGGTTTCGGCAAGCTTCAGCCCAAGCTCCTCGCCCTTTTTCACTATTGCTGCTGCCAAAGGATGCTCGCTCTTAAACTCAAGCGAGGAAGCGTTTGACATTAGCTCCGTCTCGCTCACTCCGACTGCCGGGATTATGTCTGTTACCACAGGCTCTCCCTTTGTAATGGTTCCTGTCTTGTCAAGCGCTACAGTCTCCAACTTCGCCGCGTGCTCAAGCGACTCGGCAGTCTTGAACAGTATGCCGTTTTTAGCGCCTACTCCGCTTCCTACCATTACTGCAACAGGGGTCGCAAGTCCCAATGCGCAGGGACAGCTTATTACAAGAACGGAAATTCCCCTTGCCAAAGCAAATCCGATATCTTCACCAAGCACCAGCCATATTGCTATAGTGACAAAAGCTATCGCGATTACAGCCGGGACGAATACGCCGGATACCTTGTCCGCTATCTTCGCAATAGGAGCTTTTGACGCCGCTGCCTCTCCCACAGTCTTGATTATTTTTGACAAAGTGGTATCATCGCCCACACTTGTCGCCTCACAGCGCATAAAGCCGGACTGGTTTATGGTGGCGGCACATACTCTGTCTCCCTCGGCCTTGTCCACCGGTATGCTTTCGCCTGTCAATGCCGATTCATTTACAGCTCCGCTTCCGCTTATTACAACACCGTCAACAGGAATCTTCTCTCCTGCTCTGACTATGAATACATCGCCCTTCTTGACCCGTTCTACCGGAACCGTCACCTCGTTGCCGTCAACTAATAGCGTAGCCTCCTCCGGCGCAAGCTTCATAAGGCTGCGAATGGCGTCGGTCGTTCTTCCCTTGGATCTCGCCTCGAGCATTTTTCCTACGGTTATAAGCGTTGGTATCATCGCTGCGGACTCCAAGTAAAGCTCGTGCATATATGTGTGCATCGACGACGTATCCCCGGCGACTTGCGCATATGAATAAGCAAGCAATGAATATACGCTCCATAAAAAAGAAACAGACGAGCCTAATGCGACGAGCGTATCCATATTCGGTGATCTGTGCCAAACGCTTCTGAAGCCGTTTATAAAGAATTTCTGATTTATTACCATAACCACACCGGCAAGAAGCATCTGCAATATTCCCCCGGCAATAAAATTGTCTTCCAGTCCAAAAGGCAAAGGCAGTCCGAACATCATGCTGCCCATTGAAATATACATTAAAAGAAGCAAAAATACCACAGAAGTCCAAAGCCGTCTTACCAGCTTCGGCGTCTCTGTGTCGGCAAGCGGATCCTCACGCTTTGACGAAACGACAGAGTTATCTCCCATCAAAGATGCTCCGTATCCCGCGTTCTTGACAGCCGATATAACGCTCTCCGGAGCCTCCGTCCCCTCGACATTCATTGAGTTTGTCAAAAGGCTGACGGTGCACGAGGTAACTCCGGGGAGCTTTGAGACTTCCTTTTCAACCCTTGCGCTGCACGCAGCGCAGCTCATTCCGGTTACATTATATTTATCCAAATTTATCGTCTCCAATAGCAATTAGTATTTGTCTACTTCATCAGTTTTTTGAGCGTCAATGCGAGCTCGTCTATGACCTCATCCCTGCCCTCCCTGATATCGCGCGCAACGCAGGTGTGCATATGTGAGATCAACAGCTCCCTGCTGAATGCGTTCAAAGCGGCATTAACAGCGGCTGACTGCACCAAAATATCGTTGCAGTAGGTATCAGACTCCACCATTCTTATAATGCCGCCTATCTGTCCCTCGATCCTTCGAAGCCGGTTTATCAGGCGGCGCTTTTCCTCATCTGATCTTATCGTCTTTTTTACGCAGCAAACTTTCTCAGCCATAGTATTCTCCCTTCATGCTACCAATGTGGCATCGTTGTTTTATCAAGGTTATATACCCCCTGTAGGTAATATATTATACCCCGCGCGGGTATTTGTCAATAGTCGATATTTTTATAAAAGCAAAAAAATAATCACGAAATATTGCGATATATGCAAATTTTTCTTTGAAACTTAATAATATTATAAGCTTTTCTGCACTTGCATATATGAAGGTTTTAGTATATAATGAGGAAACAGTATACTCGTTTGAGCGGCTAAGGTTACTTTTTGCCGCGAAGCTCTGTGCGATGTAATGATGTAATAAGGAGACCTTTTATTTTGATGAAAAACTCAATATCACTTAAAAAATCACTTAAAAACTTTCGGCCGGCAATGCTGTTTAATGAGCTACGGCATGTCTGGCTGCTTGTATATTGGCCTATCTTCGGGCTGCTGTTTAACTATGTCGAAAGTGTGTACAAGCCTGCGCGGTATTTTGAAATGCACTGTGTTCTTGACGACGTCATCCCGTTCATCGAACTGTTTGTGATACCGTACATTTTCTGGTTTGTATATATAGCCGGAATGCTTGCATACACATTTTTCTGTGAAGCAAGCAGCTTCAAAAAAATGATGCGGTTCATAATATTTACATATACCATAACGCTGGTCATATACTTTATCTTCCCTACCATTCAGCATCTAAGACCGGACGTATTTGCAAGGGACAATCTTCTTACAAGGTTCATGGCTGACTTTTACGCATATGACACAAACACAAACATTTGTCCGTCACTTCATGTAATCGGCTCCGTGGCGGTAATGCTGTGCGCGTTCGATACGAAAAGATTCTCGACCTTCGGATGGAAAATAGCGTTCGGCGTTACTACCGCCATCATCTGCGTTTCTACCGTTTTCCTGAAGCAGCACTCTGTTATCGACATATTTGCGGCGATACCGGTCTGCATTGCCGGATATTATATCAGCTACTGGCTTACTCAGACGGCTAATTCGACAGTTATTCCCACCTCGGCGGTCGTGAAAGGAAAATGAAAATGAAAAAATTTCTTCACTCCTTCAAATCACTCATCTACTGCATATTTGAGCTGATTGTAGGAATACTCATCTTTATTGATCCTCACGCATTCACATCAGGCATTGTGACGGTAATAGGGATTGTCCTCACCGTAATAGGCGTTCTTTGCGTAATGGGATATTTCAGAATGTCTCCTGAGATGGGAGCCATGTCCTCCGAGCTCACAAAAGGGCTGGTACTCCTGTGCGCAGGAGTATTCTGCATTATTAAGCCCAACTGGTTCGAGGATATTTTCCCCGTCGTAGCAGTGATCTACGGAGTTGCAATTCTTATCAGTGGGCTTGTCAAGCTTCAGTGGGTTGTCGACTCAATAAGGATGAGGCAAAGGGACTGGGCAGTTCCCGCTCTCGGCGCGGGAACATCAATAATTTTGGCTGTAATAATCCTTATCAACCCATTCGTCTCAGTATCAGTCATGTGGGCGTTTGTCGGAGCTGTACTTATAATCGAGGCTGTCATTGACGGCATTTCCGCCGTAGGAGATATCAAAAGCAAAAGTAGCTCCGGAGATTCAGAAAACGACGGAGATTCGGAATATAGGGTGGAAATAGAAGACGCCTGAGCATGTCCGGCGTCAACCATTGTCAGGGCAAAATCTGAGCCGTTAAACGGAGGGTATATATGAGCAAAGTCCTTAAGCGCTACCTTATAATGATAGCATTTGGGGTAATTCTTTTTGTCGGTCTGATGAATCTGAATGAGGTTCTCAGATTTGCAGGCAATATTTTAGCCATCACCGCCCCTGTATACATCGGAATGATAGTGGCGTTTGTACTCAATGTACCGATAAACGGTTTTGAAAAGCTTGTAAACAAGTTCTTCAAAAACAGAAAACATCGTCCGAGCGAAGGACTCGTCACTAAGTTTTGCACCTTTACCGTAATAATTGCAATCATTGCGGTTTTGGCTCTGATAGCAACTATTGCCGGACCTGAGATAGCCTTCTCGATAAAGAGCGTATATGTCCTCATACAGGAAAAGTGGCCGTCATGGGTAGAGTATCTTAAAAACTACAACATAGATATTACTGTAATCGAAGAATGGTTCAGAACAACAGACTTCCAGACAATTCTCGACAACATTATCTCGGGCAGCGGCAGCATTATTGACACCGTAATCGGCGCGGCGACAAGCACGATTTCCGGCGTAGTGACAGCGATACTGTCCTCTGTGATAGCTATATACCTGCTTCTTTCAAAAAAAGTGCTCGGCAGGCAGGCAATGCTTCTGATGAATGCGTACCTTAAGCCCGGATATTCTGAAAAAGTAATACATTTCGCAACGCTCAGCAAGAGCGTATACGCAAAATTTCTTTCAGGTCAATGCGTCGAAGCGATAATACTCGGTTTGCTCATATTCATTGCTCTCACGATATTCAGGCTTCCATACGCGGTTCTCACCGCCGTACTGACGTCGGTATTCGCTTTCGTCCCCTATATAGGAGCGTTTGCCTCCTTGCTGATAGGAGCGTTCTTTACTCTTATCGTCAATCCGAACCAGGTAATACTTTTTGTCATAGTTTACACCGTAGTACAGTTTGTCGAAAGCCAGTTTATTTATCCTCACGTTGTCGGGAACTCAGTTGGGTTGTCGGCGCTGTGGACGCTGATTGCCGCTCTTGTCGGAGGCAAACTTCTGGGCTTGGTGGGAATAATATTCTTCATACCGCTAACAGCCGTTATCTACACCATTTTCAAGGAAGCGGTTTACGAGAGACTCAGTAAAAATAAGGCCGACGGGCAACACATGGTCAGTGTGG